>NZ_BAAACP010000005.1:0-169065 GCF_039521565.1 Paraclostridium tenue | reverse complement strand
AATAAAAATACTTGTATAGATAGTTTATTTAAACTAAAAAATTTATTAGATTTTAAAGTTATTGATGTAAATGAATTTAAATTATTAAAATATAAACTTATAAGTAATATATAAAGAAAAAATTGTTAGGCTTAAGTTAGTCTAACAATTTTTTCTTTATTAAGCTATTATATAATAATAAAAATAAATAAGGAGGAATATATGGGAAATAAAATAAAAGATTATATATATGGAGAGTTTGAAATAGATGATGTATTAATAGAACTTATAAATTGTAGTGCAGTACAAAGGTTAAAAAATATACACCAAGTAGGAGCAACTTATTTAGTTAATAAAGATTTAAATGTAACCAGATTTGAACATTCAGTTGGGGTGATGTTATTAATTAAAATGTTAGGAGGCAGTTTAAAAGAACAAATAGCTGGATTGCTTCATGATGTATCCCACACTGCTTTTTCACATGTTATAGATTTTGCATTAGATAACAATGAACAAGATTACCATGAGATAATTTTTAGTGAAGTGGTTATTAATTCAGAAATACCTGATATATTAAAAAGGTATGGATATAATTATAAAGATATATTAATGGATGAGAAAAAATGGACTATACTTGAAAGAAAAGCTCCTAAATTATGTGCAGATAGAGTAGATTATACATTAAGAGATATGTATAAGTACGGGTATACAAATAAATCTGAGGTTGATTTATTTATAAAAGACATATGTATAGTAAATGGTGAAATTGTTGTTAAAAGTATAGATAAAGCTAATTGGTTTTTAGATTTATACTATAAAGAAGTTGTAGATTTTTTTATGAGTCCAATAAATGCTTATGCATATGATAGATTAGCTAAAGCTATAAAACTTGCTATAAATACTAATGAATTACATATTAAAGATATATTAAAAACAGATAATGAAGTTATAGAAATATTAAAAAAGTCTAAAAATAATGATTTATTAAATTTAGTAAATTCATTAAATGGTGATATAAAAATTAGAATAAATGAAAATAAATACGATATACATATAAAAGGGAAATTAAGATTAATAGACCCTAGCGTTTATATTAATAATAAAGTTTTTGCTTTATCAGATTTAGACTATAATGTAAATGAGATAAATAATAAAGTTAAAGATATTATAAATAAAGGTGTATATGTAGAGATTATAGAATAAAATAAATTAAATATTTTTAATTGGTGAATATAATTTTATTATGTAAACCTAAAGAAAAACTTTAATATGTTAAAAAATTATGTTAATAGATAATCACTTAGTATTTCTAGTATAAGTTAAAATAGAATATTAAGTGATATTTCTTTTATTATGTCAAATATTAATATATAATAGGTATTACTGAGATTTTCTTATGAAAGGAAGAGATAAATGAATAAAAAAACAGCATTAGTTACAGGAGCATCTAGAGGAATAGGCAAAGCTATTGCGACTTTATTTGCTGAAAATGGATATAATGTTTTAATAAATTATAACAATTCAGAACAAGAAGCCCTAGATTTATATAATGAGCTAAAAAGCAGAGGATTTTCAGTTGATACATATAAAGCAGATGTTTCGAAAAAGGAAGAAGTCAATCTTATGGTAAATTATTGTATAGGGCAGTTTGAAGGAATAGATGTGTTAGTTAATAATGCAGGAATAAGTAAAACTAATTTGTTTACAGATATAAGTTATGAAGAATGGGATGAAGTTATAAGTACAAATTTAAATAGTGTATTTTATGTAACTAAAAAAGCATTACAATATATGATTCCTCAAATGAGTGGGAAAATAATAAATATATCATCTATATGGGGAATGGTTGGAGGTTCTTATGAAGTACACTATTCAACTAGCAAAGCGGCAATTATAGGAATGTCAAAAGCACTTGCTAAGGAACTTGGACCTTCAAATATTCAAGTAAATTGTATAGCTCCAGGAGTTATACAAACTGATATGCTAGATAATATTGAAGATTATGCACTTGAAGCTTTAAGACAAGAAACACCTCTTATGAGGCTTGGAACAGCAGAAGATATTGCAAATTGTGCTTTATTTTTAGCTAGTGATAAATCTAATTTTATAACAGGGCAAGTTATAAGTCCTAATGGTGGATTTGTCATAGTATAAAGGTTGGGGGATATTAAAAATGGAATATAGTATTAAAAGACTTATTCGTCTAATTATAGGTTTATTTGTTTGTTCATTGGGAATAGTTTTGACTATACATTCAAACTTGGGATTATCTCCTTGGGAAGCATTTCATCAAGGTTTATCAAAAAACTTAGGTATAACAATGGGGCAAGCTAGTATATCTGTAGGAATAATAATTATTATTATAGACATAATATTAGGTGAAAATTTTGGATTAGGAACTATATTAAATATGATACTTATAGGTGTATTTATGGATATACTTATGTTAAATAAAATAGTGCCAGTATCTAAAAATATAATAACTGGAATCATAATGATATTTATAGGAATGTTTACAATAGGTTTAGGTTGTGTTTTATATATAGGTGCAGGGTATGGAAGTGGACCAAGAGATGGAATGATGATAGCACTTCAAAAAATAACTAATAGACCTGTAAAATTGATAAAAACTATTATAGAGATGTTTGCATTAATATTTGGATATTTACTTGGAGGAAGTATCGGTATAGGAACTGTAATAACTACAATATGTTTTGGATTAGTTTTACAATATTCTTTTGATATTTGTAGATTTGAAACAACTAAAGTTAAACATAGATACATAATTGATGATATTAAATACATAAAATCTAAATTACTAAATAGATCACATGAAACATGTATTACTAAAAACTTAGAAGAAAATATAGATGATTAAAAGAAAGCTTATGCTTTCTTTTTTTTTACTTGCAGATAAAAATGTAGAAATAAATAACACATTTGCGAAAATTGATACATATAGTATAAAAAGAAAGAAAATTATATAAGGAGGATTTGAATTGAAAATTTGTATACCAATAAAAGATGAAATACAATTTCAACTATACAATGATATAAATAATACTCCAAATATAATTATATTCGATACAGGGACTAGAGATTATTTTATTAAAGATACGTCAAAAATGACTTTAGGAAATATAATTCAATATTTAATTGATAATAATATAAATAGAATAATATCTAGTGTAAGTAATATTAATCATAATAAATATATATCCTGTAAAGATATAATAATATACAAACCGGATAAAAGTGTAGATGCTTTTTCTAATATAGATTTATTTATGTCAAACAAATTAAAGGTAGATAAAAAAGATCACTGACATTTTAAATAAAAAGCTGTAAGCTTTAAATATATAAGTGGGATTTAATAATCCCATTTTACATAAAATATAAATAAAAACTTAAAAAATGAGAAGAATATATATCATAAATAATAATTTATAGTGATATATGTAAATTAAATTATAAAAATGATAAAAAGTAGTAGAAAAATGTCGAAAATAGTGTATAATATATATAATAAATAAAACTAAAGAAAAAGGAGAAATCTATGTCAATAATATTCAATATTTTAGGAATCATAGTATTATTAGGTGGGCTTTACCTAGTATCTACTGACAAATCGTCGGTAAATAAGAAACTTATAGGAAAGGCTTTGCTAATCCAATTTGTACTTGCATTTTTCCTGGTTAAGTTTCCTTTAGGAAGAAACATTGTAATGGTAGTTTCTGATTTTGTAACTAATGTATTAAATTATGGAGTAGAAGGTTTAACTTTTGTATTTGGACCATTAGCTAATACTAGCAATGGAATGATATTTGCTGTATCAGTACTTGGAAACATAGTATTTATAGCAGCATTAGTATCAGCTCTTTATTATTTAGGAGTTATAAACTTTGTAGTTAAAATAATAGGTGGAGCAATACAAAAAGTTTTAGGAACTAGTAATGTAGAAAGTTTTGTTGCTGTTGCAAATATGTTTTTAGGTCAAACAGAATCTCCAATACTTGTAAGTAAGTATTTACATGTAATGACTACAAGTGAACTTATGCTAGTTTTAATATCTGGTATGGGAAGTATGTCAGCTACAGTTTTAATGGGATACGTAGGAATGGGTATACCTATGGAATACTTACTTATAGCAGGGGCATTAGTTCCATTAAGTAGTATAATGGTTTCTAAGTTATTAATACCTGAGACTCAACAAGAAGAGGTTGTTGAAAATGTTGTTATGGATAGAAAGGGTGCTCATACAAATATAATGTCAGCTATATCAGAGGGTGCTACTAATGGTATGCAAATGGCATTTGGTATAGGTGCTGCATTAATTGCTATAACGGGATTAGTTGCATTAGTTAATGGGGCATTAGGAGTAATAGGATTATCATTACAACAAATACTATCTTATGTATTTGCACCACTTGGATTCTTAATGGGTCTTGATCCATCAAATGTATTAAAAGCTGGAGAATTATTAGGTACTAAGATAGTGCTTAATGAATTTATTGCATTTGGAGATTTAGGAGCTATAATAAAATCTCTTGACCCTAGAAGTGCTTTAGTTATGTCAATTTCTTTAGCTGGATTTGCAAATATATCAAGTATAGGTATATGTATATCAGGTATATCAGTATTCTGTCCAGAAAGAAGAACGGAAATATCTAACATAGCTTTTAAAGGTATGATAGGTGGATTTTTAGTTAGTACATTATCAGCTATGATAGTAGGATTAGTATTATTATTCTAATTTTAGTTGAAATAAAAAGATTTGAGTTATCTCAAATCTTTTTTTATTGTAATTTTTACATTTTATTTCTAGTATTTTGTATGAAAGTTTAAAGTAAAATTTATGTCGAAATATAGAAAAATATATACAAATATGTTAATATAAAAAAACGCAAACAAAAAAGTATAAAGGGTAAGGGGGACGATTAAAATAAGTATATCAGATCTGATTTTTATGGGTATACCTGAAGCTATAGCTATTTTTTCATCAGCAAGTATGGCTTTAAATAATATAAAGCGTAAAAATATAATTTATATGATATTAACATATTTATTAGTAATATACTTTTTAAAAAATACATTACCATTAGGAATTAGCAGTTTATTTTTATATATTTCTATTGCTATTATACTTCATATATTTTCAAAAGTTAAAATAGTACGTTGTTTTATTTTAACAGCGATAATATTGGGAATTAAGATATTAACTGAAGTAATGACTATTACTTTGATAAATTTTATGGGTATAAATCTTCAATCAATATTAGATAATAGTATATTAAAAAGTTTATCATGTTATTTATCGTTATTATTTATGTTTATTATAATGAAGTTAGTAAAATATAAGTATTTTATTAAAATGCTAGATTTAAGAAATATATCTATCAAAAATAAATATACACAGCAAATACTTTTTTACATAAGTATATTAATAATGGCTATAATAGGAATTTTAATTTTATTAATATATAGTATAAGTGAAATGCATTATAATGTAGAAATATTTATGAGAATATTTGTAGGGCTTTCATTTATTTTTATATTAATAGTACTAATTATTACTTTAATAAATTATGATAAAAGAAAAGTATTAAATGAATTAGAAAAGAATTTGATGGAAAAAAGTCTTAAGCAAATGGAAGATAGTGTAAATGCATTAAGGATACAAAAACATGATTATATGAATCATTTACAAATAATATTAATGCAAATGTCAAGTGGAAAGATAGAAGATGCAAAAAGGTATATATTAGGAATGGCAGATTATGATAACAATGTAGATATAGATTTTGTAACTGGAAATCATTATATAGATGCTATACTAAATACAAAAAAATTAAGAGCTTCAAGGTATAGTATAGATTTAACGGCATGTATAGATAGTTTATTAGATGATATAGAGTTATCAGATTCTGAGGTGAGTTCTATACTTTTAAATATAATAGATAATGCAATTGATGAACTTAAAACTTATGAAAAAGACTATAAATATGTACATATTGATATATATAAATGTGAAAATTACCATAATATATCAATTAAAAATAATGGTTCTAAAATAGTAGATACAAAAAAAATATTTGAACTTGGATATTCTTCTAAATCCGAAGGCAGAGGTTATGGATTATATTCTATTAAAAAATTATTAGAATCATATAAATGTATGATAGACGTAGATAGTGATGATTTGGAAACTGAATTTTACATTCAAATACCGATTAATAAAGAATAATTTAGTATGTGAAAGAAAGACTATATTTTAGAATACTCTAAAATATAGTCTTTAATTTATTAATAATTAGAATCATCTGCCTCGTATTTTAATATTAAATTTTCATTTATTATAGCATAAATATAAAATAGTAAAAGTAGAAATAAAAAGATATATATCATAATAACCCCCCCTTAAACTAAATCCAATTAATACTATATTATACTAATCATTAATATATCCTTTAAAATTTAATAATTGAATTTAAATTATTATGATATCTACGAAACTATATCTAATATTTATTATTTTATCTCAAATCTTTCTAGCTAAATCTACATCATACGTGATTATAAGTATAGTTATATTTAACTATTTAGAGACTATAAAATGAGTATGTTCTGTAGCGTCTTTATATTCTTTCATTTCACATGTTTTTATACAAATTTGAATTAGATTTTCATAAGCTTTTTTTTCATATTCAGACATTCTTGTAACATCATAATGAATACCAGAGGCAAAACTTTCTGCTCCAAAGTATGTTACTATATTTAAGCCAACGCTTTTTATTTCATTAATTGAATCAGATGGTATGGATAAGTATGTTTCAGTAAAGGATTCTTCGTTACTCCAAGCTTGTGATGAAAATAATCTTTCTATATTAATTATATTTTCAAATTCTAAACTGCATTCATGAATTGCAGCTTTAAGAATTCACAATCCATTTAAATATGAAATCATACAAAGTCCATTTTGTTTTAAAATACGTTTAATATCATTAAGTATATTTAATCTAAAGTTTTTATCTTGTATATGATATATTGGTCCCATTAATAAAATTATATCGAAACTATTATCTTTAAATTGACTTAAGTCACTACAATCTCCACATATGTAATTGTCTGCTTTTAGATTTAGCTAAATTAAGTTCTTTTTCTGATATATCATACAAAGTTACATTATATCCTTTTTTTAATAATTCTATAGAATATCTGCCAGGTCCACAGCCTATATCAAGTACTTTACCTGATTTTTTTAAGTATTTATCCATCATAGCAAGTGTTGTTTTAAATTCAATTATACTATATGGATTAGATAATCTATTAAATTCTCTTTTGGCATTTTCATTATAATAATCTTTAACTATATTATTCATTTTATACCCCCCTTATGTAATTAACAATATTAAAAAGTTTTATGATAATTATATCTAAATTTAAATAAGAATATAACTTAAATATATTTAAATTATGAAAAACTTATACTATGTATCGTTCTATAATGAGTTTAAATAATCATAAAAATAAAAAAAGGTAAAAATAAAAATTATACTTGCAAATTTTTATTGGAAATATTAAAAAAATATAATAAAGGAGTAGATTATGATTAAATTTTCTGATTCTAAGGATATTGATGTAAATAAGATTAAAAATTTTTATTGCAGATATGCAACTTGGAAAGTAAATGATAATACAAAAGACTGGGAAAGAATTTTAGAAAAATCATCTTGTATAATAACTGCTTGGGATGAAGACAAATTAATAGGAATGGCTAGAGGTTTAAGTGATGAAGTTAGATGGGCAACTATTATTGATGTATTAGTACATCCAAGTTATAGAAAACAATCTATAGGAAGAAATATTATAGATAAATTATTAAATCATAGTACTATGAATGTTAGAACAGTGTATTTAGCTACTCCTGATAAAGAGAATTTCTACAAAAATATGGGATTTAAAACAGCTAATGCTCATTGCTCTTATATGATTAAATTAAATTTAGATAATGAAGAAAGTTATTTTTTACCTAAAGAGAAATGAATTTAATTTTATAAGTTAATTAATTATTTAATTGGGGTAATAGTATTGTGAGGTGATAAAATGAATAAATTAAAAAACAATATTATAAACAATGAAGATAATGGCTTAGAATGTTCTAAGATAAAGCTTGTTTTGAAAAGCATTATAGTCGGGGCAGTTGCTGGGTTTATAGTTTCCTTGTATAGATTATGCTCAAATTATGCAGGTCAAATTAGCTTAAATGCATATAACTTCATGACAAATCATTATATATACATAATTTTAGGAATATTAGTATTTGCTACAATTGGATATATAGTAGGATATTCGCTTGAGAAAAATCCTATGATATCAGGAAGTGGTATTCCACAAATTGAAGGATATTTAAAAGGAAAATTAAATATACTACATTCTTTTAAAATTTTATTAAGTAAATTTGTAAATGGGGTTTTAGCTATGGGTGCTGGGTTATCTCTTGGTATAGAAGGACCTTCAATTCAACTTGGAGCTAGCTTTGCACATGGTTTTTCAGAAAAATTAAGAATATCAAAAAAGGAACAAATTTATTTATATTCAAGTGGAGCAGGAGCAGGGCTTGCTGCTGCATTTAATGCTCCATTTGCTGGCGTTATGTTTGTTTTAGAAGAAGTACATAAAAGTTTTTCTCCGATGCTATTTTTAACTGCAGTTTTTTCTTGTGTAACTTCTGATTTAGTGACATGGATATTTTTTGGACAAAAATATACTTTAAGTGTAAAAAAGTTATTAAATATGCCACCTAAGTATTATTTAGTTTTAATATTACTTGGAATAATAATTGGACTATGTGGAGTTATATATAATAAAGGCTTACTTAAAACTATAGATATTTATGGAAAACTAAAAATTAGTTCAAGATATAAAATGATTATACCTTTTATGTTTGCTATTATATTTGGTATGTTTTTACCACAAGTTTTAGGTGGCGGAGATAAACTTATAAATAGTATTCTTGGAAGTGGAGTTGCTATTAAGCTAGCTATTATATTATTAATAGGCAAGTACATATTTTCACTTATAAGTTTTGCTCCAGGAACTCCTGGAGGAATATTATTCCCTATTTTAACTTTAGGTGGTTTAGTTGGATTAATTTATGCTAAGATTTCAATATTTATGATTGGAGTAGAGCCATCGCTTATAAATAATTTTATTCTTTTATCTATGGCTGGCATGTTTTCAGCAGTAGTAAGAGCTCCTATTACTGGATTTATATTAGTTTGTGAGATGAGTGGATCAATTTCACAGTTAGGACCAGTTATAGTTGTTTGTGCAGTTTCATATATGGTAGCTAATTTACTTAATTGTCCTCCTATTTATGATTCTTTATTAGAAAATAAGATAAGAGTAAAGAAAAATTTAGAAATGAGTAATAATTAATTGTACATATTTATAAAAAAGAGAGAGTAATTAAACTCTCTCTTTTTTATGAAAAATAATTTAACATTTACAAGTATTTTAAGAAAGTTTTAATTAAACCTATTACAATATCATAAAAAAACCTAAATATATTTAATATATAACCGTATTATTTAATATACGGTTTTTTATTTTAAATTTTCATTATAAGTAATTACAAAACAAGGGAGATTTAATATGGATATCAATCAAATAGTAACGATTAAACTTTTAAATGCTATTAGTCAAGTTAACTCAAATAATAAAAATTATTCAAATAATCAATCAGATATATTTGATTTTATATTACAAGACGCATTAGGTGGATTAGTCAATTCTACAAAAACATGCCAATGTAATCATAACTATCAAGGAAGTTTGGAAACTTTAGATACATTATTAAGTTCTATAAATAGTAATAAATTAAATACAAATGAAATTCCTAATTTATCAAATATAGATGAAAATAAAACTGAAGCAACTAAAAAAATAAATATAACTGAAAGTAAACCTAAAGAATCTAAAGTAGTAAATACAATTAAAGAAAATATAGAAAATATTGTAGATACTACTAAAAAATCATCTAATAAAATGGATAATGCAGTTAAGTTATTAGAAAGTAAAGTAGGAAACAAGTATGTATGGGGAGCTACTGGACCAAATACATTTGACTGTTCAGGATTAGTTCAATATGTTTATAAAAATGCTTTAGGAAAAAATATACCAAGGACTTCATATGAACAAAGTAAGTTTGGACAAGCTGTTAATAAAGAAAACTTACAGGTAGGAGACTTAGTATTTTTCGATACTATGGGCAAAGGTAGAGTAAGTCATGTTGGGATGTATGTTGGGAATAATGAATTTATACATGCAGCTAATGAAAAGGATGGAATTAAAAAATCTAAATTAACAGGATATTATCAAACTCATTACAGAGGAGCTAGAAGACCATAGGTTGGTTAATAATTAAATATAAATTACAAGATAAGAAAATAAGCATAGTAGTTTGAAAAATTTTACTGTGCTTGTTTTTATATGAAAATTTAATAAATAACAATGATATAATATTATATAAATAAAAGAGAAATTTAACAGATATTTATTATTATAAAAAAGGTTTTTATGTGTAGAAAATTGGGGGATAAAATGGAAGTTAAAAAAATTTTAGAGGATAAAAAAAGATTTCTAGATTTACTACTATTAGCAGATGAGCAGGAAGATATGATTGATAGGTATTTAGACAGAGGAGATTTATTTGCTTTATATGATAACAAGTTAAGAAGTATTTGCGTAGTAACCAAAGAAGATAAAGATATATATGAGCTTAAAAACTTAGCAACTTATAAAAATTATCAAGGAAGGGGATATGGGAGTTATTTAATAAAATATATATTAAACTACTATAAAGATAAAGGAAAAATCATGTTTGTTGGAACCGGAGATAGTCAGGTAACTATTGGATTTTATAAACACTGTGGATTTAAGATTTCTCATAGGATTGAAAATTTTTTTATAGATAATTATGATCATGAGATTTTTGAAGATGGAGTCAAACTTATAGATATGGTGTATCTAAAAAAAGATTTATAAATATAATTTTAATTAAAGATGAGATGTCTAAATGACACTCATCTTTTTTATTTATTAGTATCAAATTATAATCGTATATATTGATTTAATAATTTATATAGGTTAAACTTATTAGTTGGAAATCTAAGTAAGAAAGGATGATAAATATAAAGACAAATACTATCACATTTAAACTGTTCTTACTAATATTTGTACTAATAGTTTTGATAACAGGAATTATTAGTACCTGGGTTATAAATGATAGCAATGAAATAATAAAAGAAGAAATACATGGTATGAGAAGTCAAGTTTTAGATGAAGTAGCCAATAATATTTCTATATTGCTATCAAATGTAGAAAGTATAGGAAATAATATTATTGTAGATAGCAAATTAATAAAGATATTATCAACTCCAAAAGAAAAACTTTCTTTTCATGAAAGAAAAACTAAAGAAAATGACTCTTATGTAGAAGCATTACTTATGGACCAAGTATTTAAGTATGGAAAATTCAATATGAAACCAGAGTTATATATTATAGGAGAAAACGGTTTGACATACAGTACATACTCTAAAAGTAAGTATGATATGCAAAATATAAAAAATGAAAAATGGTATGAAAAAATTCTAAAAGCAAATGGAAAGACTGTGCTTATAAATACATATAAGGATGAAAATGGTATAGGTCCTTATAAAAATATCTTTAAAATGGGTAGGGTTATAAAGGATTTAATAACTAATGAAACATTAGGTATATTAATAATGGATATAAGTGAAACAATGCTTTATGATAGATATTCAGATATGATAGATGAAGGAACTTCTATTTATATAGTTGACTCTAATAAAAAGATAATATCTAGTAGAGATAAAAGACTAATAGGTAGCAATTATGAAAAGGTTATAAAGCAAAATAAAACAAGTGATGTTTTTGGTGAAAATATAAAAATAGTATCTAATATTGATGAATATGGATGGAGTATAATTCAAGAGATACCTTCAAATATGATGACAGAAGTATCAAATAAAATAGCTCAAAGTACATTTTTTATAATTGCATTAATAAGTATTCCAGCTTTAATAATTACCTATAAAATATCATTATGGATAACAAATCCAATTTTGAATATGAAAAATAAAATGGATGAAGTTATGAGTGGGAATCTAAAGGCTAAGGTAAATGTAGATAGAAGTGATGAAATAGGAAAACTACAATCGTCTTTTAATAGTATGGTAAGTTGGTTAGATTCATCTATAGAAAATATAAAAAAGTACGAAAAACAAAAAAGAGTAGCAGAACTAAGTTTTTTACAAGCTCAAATAAATCCACATTTTTTATATAATACGTTAAGTGGTATAAGGTTTTTAGTTTCTATGAATAAAACAGAAATAGCAGAAGAAATGCTTTATAGATTTACTAAATTACTTAGAAGTATATTACCAAAAGCTAGTGAAATGATTAGTTTAGAAGAAGAGTTAGAAAACATTAAAAACTATGTAGAACTTCAGAAAATGAGATATCCTGATTGTTTTGAAGTAACCTATGAAGTAAGTGATAATATAAAAGATTTTAAAGTTCCATCTTTTATACTACAGCCAATTATAGAAAATGCTATTTTATATAGTATGGAAAAAGAAAATAATAAAGGCTCAATAAGCTTAATTGGATACAAGGATAAAGATGGCATAAAAATAGTTATAAAAGATAATGGAATAGGTATGTCTAAAGAAAAATTAAAAAATGTATTAAATAAAGAAGCTAGTGTAAACAGGGTGGGTGTTATAAACGTACACGAAAGAATACAATTAAATTATGGACAAAATTATGGATTAAAAATAGATAGCACTAAAGGTGAAGGAACTAAGATCACTTTTATATTACCAAGTTAGGAGGACTAATTATGTTAGATATATTAATAGTAGAAGATGAAGCACCAATAAGAGATTGGATAGCATATACTATTTCAAATATTTCTAAAGAATTCAATGTAATAGCTAGTGCACAAAATGGCAAAGAAGCATATGAACTAGCAGTTAAGTTAAACCCACAAGTTATTATAAGTGATATAAAAATGCCTATAATGGATGGAATTGAACTTACTAAAGAAATAAAAAAAGTTATTCCAGATGTTTATATAGTTTTATTAACTAATTATGCAGAATTTTCTTATGCAAAGGAAGCTATAAGTTGTGGAGTTTATGAATACTTAATAAAATCAGATATAAGACCTAAGGAGTTAAAAGAAGTTATTGATAAAATACATAATAATATAGAAAAAAATAAAAATATAAAAGTAGAAAAAGAAATAAAAACTGATAAAAATGCAGTAGAAAGTAAATACTCTAAAGCCATAAAAAAAGCTATAGAGTATATAAATATAAACTATAAAGAGCATATTTCCTTAAATAATATAGCAAATCATGTATACTTATCTCATGAATACTTTTCAAGGTTATTTAAAGAAGAAGTTGGGGAAAACTTTAGTACTTATCTTACAAACTATAGAATGAAGAAGGCTGAGTTTCTTTTAAAAAATACAAGTATGAAAATTTCTCAAATATCTAAAGAGGTAGGATACTTAAATGCTGGATATTTTTCCAAAAGCTATAAAAAATTTAAAGGGGTATCACCAGAAGAAGATAGATAGTAATTATTTTGATAATCTTACTTATGTCAAAAAAAATCATAAAATGTCAATATTTTTCACCATAAGTAAGATTATCATGCTAAAAACATCAATATTATTTAATGAGTTGTCAATAGAATTTATGGAAAGAAAACGTTTTATTGAATATAATGTTATTAAAGCAGAAGGGAATAATTAATAAATGAAATTAGACTATAAGAAAATAATTATATTAATTATTTTAATATTAATTATGATAATTGCTTATTTATATGAACAAAATCAAAATAAATCAGAAATTAAAAATGATAACACAAAAAAAGTTGCAATCATATTTAATGAAGCTGGTTTAGGAGATAAAGCTTTTAATGATTTGTGCTATGATGGTATGTTAAAAGCACAAGAAAATCTTTCAATTGAATTTGATTATTCTCAATCTAAAGGTGATTATGAGAAATTAGCAAGAAAATATGCAAAAACTAAAAATTATGATCTTATAATCTCTATAGGCGGAGAACAAGAAAAAGCTGTAACAAAGGTTTCAAAAGAATTCTTAAATCAAAAATTTACTATAATTGACTCAAAATTAGACTTACCAAACGTAAGTTCTATAAGTTCGAATTGGGCACAACAAACTTTCTTTAATGGTGTTATAGCAGGGTTATCTATTTCAAAAGAAAAAGATAATAAAGCTGTAGGTGTTATTTTAGGGAAAAATTTAGATCATTTAAATGAAGGTGCTATTGGATTTGAAGCAGGAGTGAGATATGTAAATCCTAATATAAAGGTTATGAAAGCTGTGGTTGATGACTTTTCAGACCCAGCTAAAGCAAAAGAAATTGCACTTTCAATGTATAATAAAGGAGTAGACTATATACAACAACTAGCAGGACAATCTGGGTTGGGAGTATTTATAGCTGCTAAACAAGTAAATAAGTATGCGTTTGGAGTTGATGCAAATCAAAATTCTTTTGAGCCAGATAATATAGTAGCAACAGCAACTAGATATACAAACAACATAATATACAAAGAAATAGAATCCGTAATAAATAATTCTTGGAAGCCAGGAGTACATAACCTTGGACTTAAAGAAAATGTTATTGGATATGATAGAAAAGGATCTAATGTATATGTAGATCCAGATATAATCAAAAATGTAGAAGAAATAAAAAAATCTATAATAAATAATAAGGTTATAATACCCACAACTTATAAAGAATTAAATTCATGGATTAAATCAAATCAATATAGTATTGATAAGTAAGGGTATTAAAGATTTATAGATTAAGAAAACGTTTTAAAAATATAACGAGAATTGTGAGGTAAAGAAAATGAACAACTTATATGAAAAAATAGTAGAAAGTGCAAAGTACATAAAATCTAAGACAGATATAAACCCTACTATAGGTCTTATACTAGGATCAGGACTTGGAGTTTTAGGAGATGAAATAGAAAATCCGGTAATAATAAGTTACAATGAAATACCTAATTTTCCAGTATCAACAGTTGAAGGACACAAAGGTCAGTTAGTTATAGGTAAATTACAAGGAAAAGATGTTGTAGCTATGCAAGGTAGATTTCATTTTTACGAAGGATATAAAATGCAAGAAACAACTTTCCCAGTAAGAGTAATGAAAGAACTTGGAGTAGAAACTGTATTTGTAACTAATGCAGCAGGTGGAGCTAATAAGTCTTATAAACCAGGAGATTTAATGATAATAAAAGATCATTTAAACTTAGGAGGAAATAATCCTTTAATAGGTAAAAATGATGATAGATTAGGAGTGAGATTTCCTGATATGTCAACTGCATACACTCCAAAGTATATAGATATTGCTAGAAAATGTGCAAAAGAATTAGACATAGATATAAAAGAAGGAGTATATGCATTTTTTACAGGACCAACTTATGAAACTCCTGCAGAAGTAAAAATGGCACAAATATTGGGTGCTGATGCAGTAGGAATGTCAACAGTTCCAGAGGTAATAGTTGCATCTCATAGTAATTTAAATGTTATAGGTATATCATGTATAACTAATATGGCAGCAGGAATATTAGACCAACCTTTAAATCATGAAGAAGTAATAGAAACTACACAAAGAGTAAAACAACAATTCTTAAATCTAGTAAAAAGTATAGTTCAAAATGTATAATAAGATAATATTTTATGAATTTTAAATATAAATAATTAGTTGTGCTGATATTTAAGTCAGTACGACTAATTAATAAAATATTATATAATCTGTTAAATTATCATATAGAAAAACGAGGACAAGAAGATGGCAATAATATTAAACATAATAGGGATAGCTCTTTTGCTAGGTGGATTATATCTTGTATCACCTAATAAAAAAGATGTAAATAAAAAAATGATATTAAAAGCTTTAATAATCCAAGTAATAGTAGCATTTTTATTACTGAAATTCCCTCTTGGTAGAATAGCTGTAGAGAAAGTATCAGACTTTGTAACTAATGTATTAAGTTATGGAGCACAAGGCTTAGGTTTTGTATTTGGACCTTTAGCAGATGCAGGAGCTCCAACAGGCATGATATTTGGAATTCAAGTTTTAGGAAATATAATATTTATATCAGCATTAGTAGCAGCACTTTATTATATAGGGCTTATAGGATTTGTCGTTAAGATAATAGGAGGTGCAATAGAAAAAGTACTAGGAACTAGTAAGGTAGAAAGTTTTGTTGCAGTTGCTAATATGTTTTTAGGACAAACTGAATCACCAATTCTTGTAAGTAAGTATCTGTCTGGGATGAGTGAAAGCGAAATAATGCTAGTTTTAATATCTGGTATGGGAAGTATGTCAGCTACTGTACTTGGAGGGTATGCAGGACTTGGTATACCTATGAAATACCTTTTAATAGGAGGTGCAATGGTTCCACTCGGAAGTATAATTGTATCAAAAATTATTTTACCAGAAAAAGTACAAGAAGTTGCTAGTGTAGAAACTACAACTATAGAAAATAAAGAAGACACTGAAATTATAGTAGATGTTGAATGTGCTGCAACTACTATAAATAGTGATGAAGTAACTATAGATAATAAAGGAAATAATAGTAACATAATGGAGGCTATATCACAAGGAGCTACTGATGGACTTAATATGGCACTTGGGATAGGAGCATCTTTAGTAGCTATAATAGCTTTAGTTGCCTTAGTTAATGGTGGACTTAGTATAGTTGGATTATCATTAGAAGGTATATTATCTTACGTATTTGCACCTATAGGATTTTTTATGGGAATACCTAAGGATAGTATATTAACAGCAGGGCAATTACTTGGAAGTAAATTAGCACTTAATGAGTTTGTTGCTTTTGGTGAATTAGGCCCAATGTTAAAAACTCTAGATTATAGAACAGGTTTAATGATGACAATATCTTTAACAGGATTTGCAAATATATCTAGTATGGGAATATGTATATCAGGAATATCAGTATTTTGTCCTGAAAAAAGAGGTCAATTAGCAGAACTTGCATTTAGAGGAATGATAGGTGGATTTTGTGTAAGTGTTTTAAGTGCATTAATAGTAGGAGCAATAGTTGCTTTATAAAAATAAAAACATAAAGAGGAGATTAAGAAAATGAAAATATTTATAGATACAGCAAATATAGATGAAATAAGAGAGGCAAATACTTGGGGAATAATAGATGGTGTTACTACAAATCCATCTCTTATAGCAAAAGAAGGAAGAAGTTTACAAGATGTAATAAATGAGATATGTTCGATAGTAGATGGCCCAATAAGTGCAGAAGTAATAAGCCTAGAATCTGATAAAATGGTTGAAGAAGCTATGGAGCTAGTTAAATTACATAAAAATATAGTTATAAAAATACCTATGTGTATAGAAGGATTAAAAGCAGTTAAATTGTTAAATGAAAAAGGAATAAAAACTAATGTAACTTTAATATTCTCATCTCAACAAGCACTACTTGCTGCAAAATCAGGAGCAACTTATGTTAGTCCATTTGTAGGAAGACTTGATGATATAGGAGCTAGAGGAGTAGAGTTAATAAGTGAAATATCAACTATATTTAAAGTTCATGATATAAAAACAGAAATAATAGCTGCTAGTATAAGAAATCCAATACATGTATCAGAATGTGCAATAGAAGGATCTGATATAGCTACAATACCATTTAAAGTGTTAGAACAAATGGCTAAACATCCTCTTACTGATATAGGAATAGAAAAATTTTTAAGTGATTACAATAAATCTAAATAAGAACTAAAAAAGATCCTATATAGGGTCTTTTTTAGTTCTAATAATGCTATACGCCATAATGTATGACATTTTTATTTTTACTTTTTTCTATAATATCTTTACTTACCTTATCTTTTAGATAGTTTCTATTATGAATTACATATGAATCATTAGGTTTGTACTTAGCAGCCATCTCATTACTTAAATAAGCTAAATTAAAATCTCCTTTTTTAGAATAACAAACACAAAGTTGTATCCAAGGAAGATATGTGTAAGTGTCATGGTTTATAAGAGACATTTCATTTTTTTTAGGAGCACGATTTATAGCAATTGTATACCAGTAAATAGCAGCATCATAATTATTTTCGTATAAAAATTTATATCCTAATCGACAACAAAAATCCGGACGAGGAATATCATATTCAAATGATTTTAGTATATATTTAAGTTCATTTATTTTATCATCTAAAAAAGCATAACAATAAGATATTTTAGAACATGCTTGTATGTTATCTTCTAAATAACTTTTATTACAACTAAGAAACTTTTTATAATAGTTTATTGCTTCTTCATATCTTAAATTATCATATAGTTCATTTGCGAAATAAAATATTTCTCTTGGAGAAAAATCTTTGTTATCAGCTAACATTTTTTCATAAATTTTTAAATTTCTAGGAGTATATTTTTTTTCTTTTTTATGAATGATATTTATATCACTTTGGATAATATTACCGTTAACATCTAAGTATTCATGAACAGCTCCAATCCATTTAAAATTATTACTTCTTTTTACTAATCTATTTCTTTTTAATGAAAAAGTTGCTTCACCATATTCATTTACTTCTAATATATAATTCATAATAACGGAGTCTATATCTTCTTTGGCTAAATTTAACTTTAATTCTTTAAACTTATCAATATCACTTTCTTTTAAAATATCATCAGCATCTAGCCAAAATATATAATCTTTTGTAGCTTTTGAAAAAGAATAATTTCTAGCTTTTGAAAAATCATCTACCCACTTAAAATTATATACTTTAGCACCTAAAGATTTTGCGTATTCAACTGTTTTATCATTAGAACCTGTATCTACTATTATAATTTCATCAACTACATCTTTTACAGAAATTAAACATCTTTTAATTGTAATTTCTTCATCCTTTACAATCATGCATAAACTTATTTCCATAAGTGCACTCTCCTATAAGATTTTATTTAGGATATTGTATTTTACTTTATATTATATAAAATTCTAATAAGTTGAGTGATAAAAATATATTTAGTAATTTTTTTATTTAAATTTTATTAAAAAGTTTTTGGAAAATGGTTACATTAATTAATGGGTTTATATACATTATAGATATATAGTTAATTACTTGAGTAACTAATTAAATAAGTGAGGTGATAAGTTGAAATTAATACTTAATGACAATGAACCAATATTTATACAAATAGCAAAAGCCATAGAAGATGAAATAATATCTGATGGGATAATGGAAAATAAACAAATCCCATCAACAACAGAACTGTCAAAGCTATACAAAATAAATCCAGCCACTATACTTAAAGGAGTTAACTTATTAGTTGAAAAGAATATTTTATATAAAAAAAGAGGAATAGGTATGTTTGTATGTGAAGGAGCAAAAAAGATTATAAGTGAAAATAGGAAAGAAAATTTCAAAAAGGTATATATTAGTGAACTATTAAAAGAAGCTAAAAAACTTGGAATTGATAAAGCTGAACTATTAGAAATTATAAATAAATCTTTGTAAAGGGTGATGATTTTGAAAAAGGTAATAGAGATAAAAAATTTAGACTATAAATTTAAAGATAAAGAAGTATTTAAAAACTTAAATATAGATTTTGAAGAAAATAAAATTTATGGACTTTTGGGGAAAAATGGAGCAGGCAAAACTACATTAATAAACATAATGACAAATCAACTTATGAGTAGAAATGGAGATATAAAAGTACTTGGTTTAGACCCAAGAGTAAATCCTGAGATTTTAGAAGAGGTATGTGTAGTTAGGGAAAGAGAGTTTTATTACAATGAAGCTAAGGTAAAAACTATATTTAGTATGTATTCAAGTTTTTATAGTAATTATGATAAGGAACTTGAAAAAAAGCTTTGTGAAGTATTTGATATAAATCCAAAGTCAAGGTACAAGAAATTATCAAGAGGTATGAAAACATCTATATCTAATATTATAGGAATATGTTCTAATGCTAAGATAACCATATTTGATGAGCCAACTATAGGGCTTGACCCAATAAATAGAAAGGAGTTTTATGAAATACTACTAGAAAGTTATACAAATAAAAATAGAACTATAATAATATCTACACATCTAATAGATGAGATAGGCGAGTTACTAGAAAAAGTAGCTATAATAAAAGATGGAAGTATTTTAGTAAATGATTATATAGAAAATATAAACAAAAAATCTTATTATATAAGTGGAAATAAAGAAGATTTAAAAAGACTTAAGATATTAAAAGAAGTTAAAGAAGTTAGATCTTTTGGAAATATAGTTACTTATTCTTATTATGGAGATATTGATGAAAATGATATGAAAATTATAAATGAATGTGGTATAGAAATAGATACTATGAATCTTCAAGATTTATTTATAAACATTAACAAAAAGGGGGTAAAGGTTTATGAATAGAATTAAGCCACATATTATGTTTTTAAAGCATAGTTATATATACTATATGATATTTATATTGATTTTTATAGGGATACAATTAAGTGCATTTGCATTAGAAGGACTAAATAGAGGTCAGTCAATAGGAGAATCACTTATTCTTTATAAAACACAGCTTACCTTACTTGGAATTTTATTTCCTACTGTATTTTCTTTAGGTATATCTATAAAAGAATTTTCTGGTGCTATGAGTATAAGGGCAGATAGGAAAGCTTTTATAAAAGCATCTATTATATATATTATAGCTATTAGTATATCTACATTAGTATTTGTATATTTGATAGAGTGGGGAATTACTTTATTGTCAAACAATGTAAGTGGTGTAACTGTGAAGCTAGATAAATAAATCCAACTTATGAATATGATTGTAGGTGATGAAGGCATAATAGGAAATTTTTTTGGAATGTTTATATGTCAACTAGCTTTTAGTTCATTAGGGTTTATGTTTGGAGCTATACTTTATAGGGTTGATATAAAAACTAATATAGTTTTATTTATAGTTTTACCGATTATAGCTGCATTATACATAATTAGACTTAGTTATATCAATGCTGATTTAATAAATAGAATAGGTGAAAGTATATTATGGATATTTAATTACTTTATACAAAATCCAAGTGTATTTTATATTATAGAAGTGTTAGTTGCTGTAATAGGACTAGGGATATCTTATTTAGTACTTAAAAATGCTCCTATAAAAGAATATGCACATAATAGATTAAGAATAAAGATATAGGTTTAAAATTATAATTAATTTAATAAAAAGGATATATACTTTTTACTTATAAGTAAAAACAAAAGCAAATAAAGATAATTATAGCAATAAACAAGAAAAAATGAAAAATATTTAAATAATGAATAATATTACCTAGTAGATTAAATTAAATAAGAAATTACAAACAAATATAAATAAAATCAAAAAACTTAAAATATAAAAAATAATTTATTAAATATTTTTTGATGGAAATATTGCATAAATATGTTAATTATAATATAATAAAATATCTATTGATTTTTAAATTGAAATTAAGACGGGTAAATAAAATCTAAATAAAATATTTATATAACTACTCTTTTATTAAGTGCTACCATAATTTTATGGTAGTATTTTTTTATACAAGATTTTTATAGTATAAAATCATTGAGTAATAAAATAATGGTATAAATTTAAAGTTAATTAAAAGAAGAGGTAAATTTATATGAAAAAATTTAATGCACAAATAAAAAAATTAAATGATAAAAATGGAGCTTACATAGAAATTCCATTTGATGTGGAGAAAACTTATAATAGAAAAAGAGTTAAGGTAAAAGCAACTTTTGATGGCTATGAATATAGGGGGTCTATTGTTAGAATGGGAGGAAGTTGTTATATAATAGGCATTACAAAAGAGATAAGAAAAGCTATTGGAAAAGAACCAGGAGATACTATTGATGTAACAATTGAAAAAGATGAAGAAGAAAGAATTGTTAATCCTCCAAAAGAACTTTTAGATAAATTTAATAATGACAAAGATATCTGTGATTTTTGGAATAGCTTATCATTTTCTATGAAGAAAAAGTATGTAAATTGGATAGAGTCTGCTAAAAAAGAAAATACTAGATTAAATCGTATAAATATAACCCTAGAAAAATTAAAAAATAAAGAAAAAATATAAACTACCATAAATTTATGGTAGTTTTTTGATTTAAATTAATATTATAAAAAGCTTATGGATTAAATTTAAATCAAGTTGTATAATAAAGGTTATAGCTTACATTATAGTTGAGAGGATTGATTAATATGATTAAACAAGAGAAAAAATCTAAAAATTTAGTTATGAAAAGAGTAGCAATATTTATGATAATATTAGCTTTTGTTATAACAGCTATAGCGCCATTAGCTAATTTTATAATGTAGATAATTAGAAAAAGGTGAGGATATGATTGATAAATCATAAAGTAAAGACAGAAATATTATTAGTATTATATTTGATAATAGTATTATTTATAATACAATACTATGTACAAATATCCGTATATAAAAGTCTAATGTGGTTTATATTTTATGGTTTGAAAATTATAATTTGTATAAAAATCATCTCAATGTCTTTATTATGGTATTGGGAATTATTACGCAATGAGATATAAATTTATATTAATTATTTGATAAATAAAGTGTATTTGGTAATTAAATTTAAAATATAGCATAAAATATAAATATAGATACAAATATCAAAATATTCCATGTCAAATTAATCTAATGCCAGTAATTTAATTACTGGCATTTGTTTTTTTTATATCTAATTTAATATTTTTTATCCTATAGAAATTCCAATTTTAAAAATTAAAATAATACATAAAACTACTTTGTAATAAGTTAATTATTTGTTGTAGGGAATTTTTAGTTTTATATAAAGGAAAATCTATTATAGAGTCGAAATATACTTAAAATAAGTTAAGATGGATATAAAGAAAAAATAGTTAAATTCATCTGTTAGGAGGATAATTTTTGAAAAAAATAAAGGTGTTAGGAACTGTACTATTATTTATGTTAATTCCTATTTTATTGATAGTATATTTAAGTACTCCATATAAGATAGAACGTAAATATCTAAGAAATAATAAATCAATCATAAATTTAGATGATATAGATGATTTTTCAGGACTTGAATTGATTAAAGAAGATTTAAAAAATAAGAAGGTAGTATTTACAGGAGAAGATCATTCTTTGAATAAGGATAACTTATTTAAAATAAAAATGATCAAATATCTAAAAAAAGAAATAGGATTAAATTACTGTTTGGATGAAATACCTTATACGAGTGCTTACTTTATAAATAAATACTTAGAAACTGGAAATGAAAATATATTAAAACGAGTTTTTAAAAACTCAAAAGATACTGCTTTTTGTAATAAAGATGATTATCGTAGTTATAAACAATTATATGAATTTAATCAAACTTTACCTAAAGATAAAAGAATAAAAATATTAGGTCCAGATATAGAACATAATCCTAAAACAAGTTTAGATTATATAATAAATATAATTAAGAACAAAGATTTATGTACAACTCCTTTAAAAGAATTAATAATAAATTTGAAGAATCACGAAAATTCTAGTGTTGATAAAGTAAATTTAAAAACATGTGCAGAAAAACTTTTAAAAGATATAACTAAAAATGAAGATATTTATAAAGATATATTTAAAGAAGAATTTGAAAATTTTAGTTATGTATTAAATAATATACAACAAATGTGTATATCTTATTTGCAACCTCATAAAAGTTGGAATATTGTTAGGGATAATTATATATATGAAAATTTTAAATATTTAGATTCTAAAATAAATAATGCAAAATACTTCGGTCAATGGGGAGGATTTCATATCTTACAAGAGACTTTTTATGATGAATTTAATAAAAATAAAATAGATTTTTTTGCAAGTTTATTAAATAAGGATAAAAAGTATAAAGGTAAAATATTATCTATTCATTATGGATATCAAAACTCTGGAGTCGTTGATAAAATAACTAGCTCACAAATAGATTTAATTTTATTTGATGATTATATAAATAGTCAAGATGATGCTATATTATTTAAGCTTAATAATAAATTTGCACCATTTAGTTCAAATTTTATATGGCCATTTGAACATAAGTTTAAAGCTAAGAAAGATCAATATACATCAGATTATATACAGTACTTGCTTATGATAAAGGATAGTAAAGTTTCAAAGCCACTTTATAAATAATGGAGGATTTTATGAGAAATAAAAAATATATAATTACAGTGGTGGTAGTATTAACATTAGTTATAATGTCATTAGTTATTTTTACAAACTCAAAAAATAAAAAAGCTCAAATAAGTATAGAAAATGACAGTCCTACAAAAGTTGTAAATCCTAATGATAAATTAGAACTTGAAAATAACCATACAGAAGCTATGTATGATAATATAACAGTTTTTGATAACGAAGAAGTATTAAAAAGATACAAAGAAGTTAATAAGAAATATTTAACTTATGACAACACTATGAAAAACTCAGATGACTATTTTTATGAATTTAAAAATGGGCTTGCTTATAATCATAAAGCAAATAAAGATTTAAAACCATTAAATAATAAAAAATATGCAATGATACTAAAAGGATATAGCTATTCGAATATAGAAAAAGCGTTTACTAATGAGGAAGCTTTAGATACAGCTTCTAAAGTATTGCCAAATAACTCAAAAGAAGTAACATCTAAAGTTTTTGATGATGAAAAGTATATTTATTACACATCATCAAAAGGAAATTTTATAGTAAGGTTTGGATATGAAAAGTTATATGATTCACAAAATTTATTTATAGGGACAAATAAAGATAAAGTAGATTCTATTTCTTATTTTAAAGAAATAGACGTAAATTAAATATATTAAAAAACATAAAAATAGTTTTAAAATATATACTCAAACAAAGTTAAATATTAGTTGACAAATACAACTAAATATAACTATAATTTTTTAGATAAATTACTTTAACCAAAGAGATTTTTTCGATAATATGGCAAAAGAATGGGACAATATTATCGAAGTAAATGAGAAGAAAATAAATACTTTACTATCTAAATTAGATATTAAAGAAAATGAAAGAGTACTTGACGTAGGTACCGGTACAGGGGTATTAATACCATTTATAAAAAAACTTAATAAAAATGGTTATATAAGAGGTGTAGATTTGTCTAATGGAATGCTAGAAGTTGCAAGAAAAAAATATAAACATATATAAAACTTAGATTTTGAAATTATAGATGTTGAAAATGAAGTTATAAAAGAAAAGTATAATAAAATAATACTTTACTTTATGTTTCTACATCTAGAAAATAAAACTAAAATAATTAAAACATTAGTTAAAAACAATTTAAGTAAAAAATACCAATACTTATTAAATACTTAAAGAAAAACTATGAGATAAAAAAAGTTATATCTTAAAAATGGCCTAATATTAGGTCATTTTTTATATCGAAATATATTGTTTTATAAATTTATGATAATCATAAGAATCATTAAATAATGACAATTTTATTTTAAATATAATATAATATTATTAGTTGATTTTTAACTATACAGAAATTATAAATGATTGAGATTTTAAAAATATGTGTATATATACAAATAGCGAGTTTATATAAAATAAATTTACAATTATGGGGGGCTGATGTCAATTGAGTAATACGATATTTGTAAAATTAAAAGATTTAATGATGGATAAGGTATTTAGAATATATAAAAATTATGTGCCCGAGCATATAAAGGTTTGTGACTTAGAAAAAGATGATATAGTAACTTTATCTGAACAGTTACTCAATATAAGCTATACGCTTCCAAAATTATTTAAAGAAAGAGTTCATACAGTTGATAAAATATATGATAAGCATAAACCTAATGAAGTAATTTATGAACTATTTGCAGAAGATCATAAAGTAATTTTATTATTAACTAAGAATGTAAAAAATGGAAGTGTGACAATAAAATGGGTAGATAAATTATGGCTATATTCAATATAGATATGGAGTGAGTAATTTGAAAAGAAAAATAGCAGTTCTAAGCTTGACAACAATTATTGCATTAACAGTAGTGGGCTGTTCGTCAGAAAAAAATAAAGAGATGAAAAATACTATGACTGATGTTAGTCATCAAATAGATAATATAGATAAAAATAAGGATAAAACAAATAACGATATAAAATTGACATATAAGCAAGCTCAAGAATTGATGGAGAAAATAAGCTTTAAGTTAAGCGAATTTAAACCAGAGTTAACGCCTGATAAGCAAACTATAATTTTAAATCTAGCAACTAGGGAAAAATTAGGAAAATTAGAACAAGAATATATAATAATAAATATGATAGCAAATAAATCAAATTATAATATTAAAGTTGAAGGTAGTATATTTAAAGATAAAGATATATTAAAAAATGATTCTGCGATTCGTGTACTATATGATTTATTAACTTCGACTAAAAGTATAAAAGATATAAGTATTTCTAAATTTAGATATGAAATTAATAATAAAAAAGCAAATAATATAAAATTAAATAAAAATTCAACTTCTTTTAATAGTATAAATTTTAAATACTATGATGATGTTGTTAAGTTTAATATTGAAAAAACTTATAAAAGAGAAAGTTTAAAAACTAATGAAGTTAAATACACATATAAAGAATATAAAAATCAAAGAGAAATTTTAAAAACTAAACTAACAAAATATTCAGAGGAATTTGCTAAATCAAATAATTTAAGACCTGTTGTATATGAAGCTGAAAGCTCAGTAAACTCTAAGATAAGCACTTTTGGTGTCGAAGGAGATAATCATTTTTCAACTTATATATCAGTAAATACAGATATACCTAGATCAGATGTAAAAAGTGTATCAGATGTATGTAAATTTAAGGTACCAACGAATATAGAAGATGCTAAAGCTCGCCAATTAAGTAGAGATTATTTAGTTGGTGCTATAAAAATAATAAACTCTGTAATAAATTCTAATATAAATTATGGGGATATTGAGAATTTAGTAAATTCAAATAATATAAGAAGTAAGTATTTAAGTAATGATTCAAATCTAAATACAATATTTGAACTTTCTAATAATACAGAGAAATCTTTAATAAATAATGAGTATACATACAATCAAAAGATAAATATCATCTAAGCCAAATCACAATCAATATGGTTGTGATTTTTTATTATAAATAATGTAAAAAGAAGATTGATGAATATTTTTAACATTTCGAAATTGATTAACTTAGTTACCAAAAAAATGTAATCATGATATTATCATATTAACAATAAAAAAGGAGGTATAGTTATGAAAAATAAGAAAAAGTTTTCCTTTCCTACAGCATATACTGTAATTCTAATAGTAATGCTAATAGTAATGGGATTAACTTACATTATTCCTTCAGGTAAATATTCTAAACTTAGCTATGATACTAATAGTTCAAAATTTATAGTAGATTTACCTAATGGAGGAACGAAGGAATATCAGGGAACTCAACAAACATTAGATAAGTTAGGTGTAAATGTAGATTTAAAACAATTTACAAGTGGTTCAATATCAAAACCAGTTGCTATCCCAAATACATATGAGCAATTAAAAAAAGAAAATACAACAATATTTGGAGCAATAACAACATTTTTAAAAGCTCCGATACAGGGGTTATATGATTCTATTGATATAATAGCCTTTGTTTTAGTAATTGGAGGTTTAGTAGGTATTATCAATAGTACAGGAGCTTTTACAGCAGGGATAAATGCATTGTCTAAAGCTTTAAAAGGAAAAGAAAAATGGATGATAGTTATAATAGCTTCATTAGTAGCACTTGGTGGAACTACTTTTGGTCTAGCAGAGGAAACTATAGCATTTTATCCAATAGTTGTACCAATATTTATAGCAGCAGGGTATGATGCAATAGTTGCAATCGCTACTATATTTTTAGGTTCATGCATAGGTACAATGGTATCTACTATAAATCCATTTTCTACTGTAATAGCTTCGAATATAGCAGGTGTAACTATAGCAGATGGAATGCCTCTTAGAATATTAGCATTAGTATTAGGTATGGTAGTAACATTAATTTACATAATAAGATATGGTGAGAAAGTAAAAAAAGATCCATCCAAGTCTTTAATATACTTTCAAAAAGAAGAAATTGAGAAGAAATTTTTATCAGAAGAAAATGATGCAGAATTAGTTAAATTTACTTTCACAAAGAAATTAATGTTATTAATTTTTGGATTATCTTTTGTAGTAATGATTTATGGAGTTAAAGAATTAGGTTGGGGATTCATTGAAATGACATCTTTATTCTTTGGTGTAACATTTGTAATGTTTCCACTAACTAAGCAAAAAGAAAGTGAATTTGTATCTAATTTTGTACAAGGTGCAGCTGATTTATTAGGAGTAGCTCTTATTATAGCATTAGCTAGAGGAGTTACAATAATAATGGATGGAGGATTAATAAGTGATACTTTATTACATTCACTAAGTGGAGTAGTATCTAACATGGGTGGAGTAATATTCTCTGTAGTAATGTACTTTGTGTATATAGTTTTAGGATTCTTTATAAACTCTTCTTCAGGACTTGCAGTTTTATCTATGCCAATAATGGCACCTCTTGCAGATGTTGTAGGAGTTAATAGAGATATAATAATAACTGCATATATGTTTGGACAGGGATTAATCAGTATAATAACTCCAACAGGGTTAATATTAGCTTCTCTTGCTATGGTAGATGTAACTTATGATAAGTGGTTAAAATTTGTTTTACCACTTGTAGGAATAATAATGGCGCTATCCGTAGCAATGCTTTGTATAGGATCCTTAATATAAAGTATAAAAGGTGCTAATTTAAATTAGCACCTTTTATATATAGTAAAAAAATTATGAAATTTTAAAATTTAGCAATAAATATTGCTTTTTATTTAATTAATTGTCTTACAATACTTACGTTTAAATAAAAAGTACCGATATATGGTAATAGGCTCAAAATTTAGTTAAATAGTTTTTATAGAGGGGAGGTGTATTTATGATTATAGGAGATAAGACTTATCTTAGAAATTACGAAATAAATATACAAGATGATTTAAACAAAAGAATAAGGACAGAAAAGCAAAATAAAAGTAATAAAAAGATAAAACGAAAAAAAGGTAAAAATCCAGACAATAATATTTGTAAAGATTTAAAAAGAAAAATCAATATAGCAAATAGAAGTCAAAAAGCTATAAAAGAAAAATTAGAGTTAGCCAAATATCATGAAAATAAATTACGTAAAATGGAAGCTACTTTAAAAGAAATAAAATCAGATTGTCAAAAGAATAAAAAATATGATAAACAACAGCAAATAAAAAATAAAATAAAAATAAATAAAATAATAAAAGAAACAAATGATTTAGGGCATGAGTATAACGTAGTGAGAAACTTTTTCAATAATGATAAAAATAAGATAGCAAGTTTAAATGAAGCTTTAGCCAATATAAATCAAATAAAGAATAAGCTATCTGATTATAAGTCTAAACTACTTGATATAGAAAAATATGTAAATAGAACTAAAAAAGAGTTTGAATCAAAGGAAAAAATTATAAAAAAACATATAGAATCAGAAGAATACATAAATGAAACAATATTAATAAATCCTATAGATTTTATTTTTATTGATGATGATTTAAGTATTGGTGTTAGTATCAATATTTTTGTTTAAAATTAATATATAAATTCTTATTCTTAAAAAGGAGGTATCTTTAAAATAAAGATATCTCCTTAAAAAGCTATTCAAATATATCTAAATCTAGATTTTTAGATAATTGTTGTAGCATTTTAACCCCAGCTATACTATTTCCCATAGAATCAAGTGCAGGCCCAAATATACCAATCCCCATTTTATTAGGGACAGCACCTAAAATTCCTCCACCAACACCAGATTTAGCAGGTATACCTATATGAACAGCAAAATCTCCAGATTCATCATATAATCCACAAGTAACCATTATAGATTTAACAATAGTACAAATATCCATAGGTATTAATCTTTCATTACTCCAAGGACAAATTCCTTTATTTGCTAGTACTGAGCCTATCTTAGCTAAATCCATAGCAGTAACAGATATAGAACATTGTCTAAAATAAGAGTCAAGAATATCCTCTACATCACCATCAACAATATTGCATCCTTTCATGTGATAAGCTAAAGATCTATTTATATCTCCAGTTCTTTTTTCAGATAAATATATATCTTCAATTACATCTATATCAGGGTTATTAGTTAATTTTTTTGTAAATTCTAAAATTCTTTTAGTTCTTTCATTACTATCTTTACCTTTTACTAATGAGTTGACAACTATAGCTCCAGCATTTATGAAAGGATTAGAAGGAACAGGCTTATTGTTTATTTCCATATTAAGTATAGAATTAAAAGCAAATCCACTTGGTTCCATACCTATCTTTTTAAATACATATTCAGGACTGTTGTCCATCATAGCCATTATTAAAGTTATAACTTTGGAAGTACTTTCTATTGCAAAGACTTGGTTATAATCTCCAGCAAAGTATTCTTTATAGTTATTATTTCTTAAATCAACAATAGCTACACCTAATTGATTTTCATCAACTTGAGCTAGAGCAGGTATATAAGTGGCAACATTACCATATTTTATATACTTTTTATTTTCTTTAACTAGGGTTTCAAGTAAATCAAACATTAAAATCGCTTCCTTTTTATGAAATTTAAACCTACTATTTAATTACCCCAAAATTATTTAACAAAACTTTCTTGTAAAAATACTTAGATGTAACAGAATTCGCTATTTTTCATATTATAAATTGTAACTATTTAAAATAGTTACAGTGGTGATTATTATGATAAAAAAATTTGCAAAAAAAATCTATGATGAGTTCAAAGACTTTTATGATGAATTAGACATAATTTGTAAATATCTGATTCCTTTAGGTATATTATACTTCTTTGTTGTTTGCATATCAGTATTTAATTCGGGATTAGATGAAAAAGAACATTTTGTTACTATAAGATTAATTTTTTCTTCAATATCAGGATATATATTAGAAAAATCAACTAAAACTTGTACTTCAAATCCTAAATTATTAAAAAATAAAATTTTATTAGTTGGAAGTTTTTCTGTAATATCTACAATCGTTATTATCTTAGCATGTATAGTAGATGTGAGTGTAGATAATCAATCTCTGTTAATTATTAAAAACTTATTATTTTCATCTATAGGTTTTTTAACGAGTGCTAGTAATACATTTTTTAAAAAAGATAACTAAAAAACTATGGTCTATCATATTAATTATGATAGACCTCTTTTGGTTTTAGATTTATATTTTGGGGGCGATTAATTGAAAACTTTAAGTGTTTGTATGATAGTTAAAGATGAAGAAAAAAATATAAATAGATGTTTAGATAGTGTAAAAAAAATATCAGATGAAATTATAATCGTAGATACTGGTTCTACTGATAGAACTATTGAAATATGTAAAAATTATTATGCTAAAATAATAAAACACAAATGGAATAATGATTTTAGTGAAGCTAGAAATGTATCCATAAATTATGCAACAAAAGACTATATATTGTTTTTAGATGCAGATGAAGAAATACCTAAAGAAGACTTAATTAAAATAAAAAATTTATTAAGTAGTAAAAATTTATCTGAAGGATACTTTTTAAGACTTATAAATATAATAAATAAAATCGAGGTTGGAGATTATACAGTTTTTAGGTTGTTTAAAAATAATAAAAATTATAAGTTTAAGGGAAAAATACATGAACAAATAGCAAATTCAATACAAAAATACAATAAATACAATTGTTTTAAATTTTTAGATATACGTATATTTCATTATGGGTATGATCCAAATACAACTGATATACAAAGTAAATATAAAAGAAATATAAACATATTAAAAAGTTATGAAGAAAAAGAAAAGGACACTTATTATTACTATATTTTAGGTAATGAGTATTCAAGAATAAAAGACTTTGAAAATGCAATAGCTTCCTATGAAAAAGCTATTAATGAACTTGATATGAAATACAACTATATATTTTATCCATGCTTAATATTAAATACAGTCAAAGCCTATTCAAATACCAAACAGTTTTATAAGTCATTAAGATTTATAGAAAATGTAAAAGCTACAACCCAAAATTTTAAAGACTTGTACTTTATGGAATGTTTAGCCTATATAGAGTGTGGTAATGTAAGTAAGGCTTTAGAGTCTATTAATAATTATATAAATTGTCCATTTGAAAAAAAATATCCAAATAATCATTTTGATAATATTTATGATATAAATGAAATGAAAAATAGGCTTATACGTGCGAGTATAGATTTCTAAAAGAAAATTCTAATTACTAAGATATAGATTCAATTAACTTAAATTACTATGAATGATGGTATAAATTTTTTAGTAGTAAATGTATAATCTAATATAGCAAAGTAATAATTATATAATTCCAAAACTTATATATTTACTATATACATAATAATAATATAACGCTTTAATAATAATTATAAAAATGATAAATTAATATACAAGAATTACCTAAAGGAGAAATAATATGAAGAAACTAATGATAATAGAAGATTCTCAAGTTATAAGAGAAGAACTAAAATCACTGCTTATAAGATATGGATATGAAGTTATTACTTCTGAAAACTTTGAAAATATCATAGAAGATATAAAAAAAGAAAGTCCAGATCTTATACTATTAGATATAAATTTACCAGTATATGATGGGTTTTATATATGCAGAGAAGTAAGAAAAAACTTAAATATACCTATAATAATAGTAACGAGTAGAGATAGTGAAATAGATGAACTTATGAGTATTAACTTAGGAGCAGATGATTTTGTAACTAAACCTTATAATACACAAATATTACTTGCTCGCATAGGTGCAGTAATAAAAAGAACATATAGTGATAGCTCAAATACTGATATATTAACATATAAAGATTTAAATCTTGATTTATCTAAAGGAATAATAACTGCTTTTGATAAAAGTGTAGAATTAAGTAAAAATGAAATGAAGATATTAGCATATCTTATGAAAAATAAAGAAACAATAGTATCTAGAGATGAATTGATGAATTATATGTGGAATTCAGATGTATATATAGATGATAATACTTTATCTGTAAATATGACTAGGATAAGAAAGAAACTAGAAGAATTAAGTTTAAAAGATTATATAGAGACTAGAAGAGGATTAGGGTATATAATGAAATGAAGCTAAGTGAATATTTAAAAGATAGGTTGGTATTTTTAATTATTAATGTATTATTATTTTTTATAATGTCTATAGCTCTTTTAGCAACTAAAACTAGTGTTCAAATTATATTTTTAATTTTTGTAATATGGTTTGCTCCATTTATAACTTATATGATTTTTGATTTTGTAAGTCAAAAGAAATACTATGATAACATTGTTGGAATATGTGAAAACTTAGATAAAAAGTATTTATTATCAGAAGTTATAGATAAACCAAGACGTTTACATGAAAAAATAGTTTATGATTTGTTAAAAGAAACTAATCGTTCTATGAGAGATAATATAAATTACTATAAAAATATGCAAAATGACTATAAAGAATATATAGAAACTTGGGTACATGAAATAAAAACACCTATAGCTTCTACTATGTTATTTATAGAAAATAACTCTGATACAATACCATTTCATATAAAATCAGAAATTCAAAAAATAGAAGATTATGTAGAACAAGTATTGTATTATTCAAGAAGTAATGATGTTAATAAAGATTATATAATTAAAAACTTTAATTTAGAAAATATAGTAAGAAAAGTTATAAGAAAAAATGCTAGAGATTGTATAAGTAAAAAAATTGCTATAAATGTTGAAAATATTAATAATATAATATATAGTGACTCAAAATGGGTAGAATTTATGATAAATCAGATAATGGTAAACTCTATAAAATATTCTAAAAGTAAAAATGCGAGAATAAATATAAACTCCGTTTTAAATAAAAATAATATAGTATTAACAATAACTGATAACGGAGTAGGTATAGAAGAAAAAGATGTGCCTAGAGTTTTTGAAAAAGGATTTACAGGAGAAAATGGAAGAAAATATTCAAAGTCAACAGGTATAGGTTTATATTTATGTAAAAAATTATGTGATAAATTAGGTCTTAATATAAATCTAACTTCGAAAAAAGATGAAGGAACTAGTGTAAGTATAGTATTTCCAGTAAATAATGAAATATTTAAATAAAGATAAAAATAGGTATGTATAAAAATGCATACCTATTTTTATTAAGTTAATATTATTATTGATGTGGAGATGATATATGTTATACAATATATATAACAATATAAATGAAAAATTTATATACTAAGAGAGGTGATAAATTTGATATTAAACTTAGACTTTAATAGTGATAAACCTATATATATACAAATAAGAGAAGAAATAATAAAATCAATAGCTAAAGGTGATTTAGAGATAAATGAATCACTACCATCAGTTAGAGCATTAGCAGATGAAATAGGTATAAACTTACATACAGTAAGTAAAGCATACAATTTACTTAAAGATGAGGGCTATATAAATATAGATAGAAGAAAAGGGGCTATAGTAAATAATCTACCTATAAAAAAAGATGAATCTAACTTTAATAATATTAAAGAACAAGTAGAGCTTTTGGTTGCAGAAAGCTATTTAAAAGGGATAGAACAAGATGAATTTATTGACTTATGTGAAAATTATTTTAAAATTTATGGGGTGAAAAAATAATGGAAAATATGGTAGGTTTTTTTATATTAATTCCTATACTAATATTTACACATTTAATTATAGTATATATACAAATGTTAAGTGGAAAAAATTATTTTTATGGAGTATACGTTAAAAATATAGATTTAAATGAAGATGATAAAAAGTGAATAGATAAAAGTTATAAAAGAAAAATGAATTATATTTCAATGCTTATAATAATTTTAAGCATTTTAATAATTAAAACATTTGGAAGTGAAACTATTGTAATTCCAATAGCATTAATAACTTATATAGGTCTTAGTTTTTGGCATTTAAGAGATAGTTATATAGAGGTAAAGAATATAAAAACTCAATTAATATCTTATTCTAGTGGGGAATCTATTCAAAAACAGAGTAAGCAAAGTGTTGCTATAGATACTAAATTTATAAATGAAAAAGAAAAGCTTAAAAGAAAGTTTAAAATATTATTTGGTATATGTATAGCTATATCTATAATGTCATTTTTATATGTAGCTATAAACTACAACAGTTTGCCACAAACAATACCAATACACTGGGGAATAGATGGTAAACCAGATGCTTACGCTCCAAAGAATTTTAAAAATGTATTTTTTATAAATATAGTAGATTTGGGTATGGTATTAATGCTTAGTTATATGGGAGTAGGAATAATAGGATATAGAAGCTATATAGATACTCAAAATAAAGAAGAAAATAGAAAGAAAGCTTTAAAATATTTAAATAATATAGGCTATTCATTGTTTATTATAACTATAAGTATGCAATTAGCAACTTCTATAAACCCTATACTTACGGTTAGTAATATGAGTATGCCAGTGCCATTAGTTTTTATAACTATATTTATACCGATAATAGTAAGTATATTTTTAACTTATAGCTTTATAATGTTATCATCACTAAAAGCAAAAAATAAGAATACTTACATGATAGAAAGTGATGATGAAAAATGGATATATGGATTTATATATTACAATAAAGAAGACCCCTCGCTTATGGTAGAAACAAGATTAGGAGCTGGATGGACATTTAATATGGCTCATAAATCAGCTAAAATTATAACTATATTTTTAATTTTAATATTTATATTTAGTTTAACAGCATTTTAAAAATATAAGATATTATTAGAAAAATAAAGATCAAGTGAAAAATAATATAAAAAGTAATTAAAACAAAACTACCTAGATAATTTATTAATTAAATTTAAAGGTAGTTTTATTTATTTTACTATACTTACCAAATTGTAAGATTAATTAAATTTTTCTGTAAGGCTTTTTTTCAAAAATAAGTGTAAAATAAATTCATGATAATAAACTAGGAGGAAAAAAATGAAAAACATATTAAATGTAGAAAATATAGAAAAATACTACGGAAATAAAGATAATATAAGTAAAGCAATAGATAATATAAGCTTTAGTGTACTTGAAGGAGAATTTGTTGGAATAATGGGACCTAGTGGCAGTGGTAAAACTACTTTACTTAACTGTATATCAACAATAGATAATGTTTCTAGTGGAAAGATAATAATAAATAATCAAGATATAACAAAACTTAAATCAAAGAAATTAGATAAATTCAGACAAAATGAATTAGGATTTATATTCCAAGATTTTAATTTATTAGATACTTTAACTGCATATGAGAATATAGCATTAGCACTTACTATTAAAGGCGAAAAAAGTTCTTTAGTAGATTCAAAAATAAAAGAAGTATCAAAGTATCTTGAGATAGAAAAAGTACTTAATAAGTACCCGTATCAAATGTCTGGAGGGCAAAAACAAAGAGTAGCTTCAGCTAGAGCTATAGTTACAAATCCATCATTAGTATTAGCAGATGAACCAACAGGAGCACTTGATTCTAAATCTGCAAGATTATTACTTGAAAGATTTGAAAGTTTAAATAAAGAATTAAAGACAACTATACTTATGGTAACTCATGATTCTTTCACTGCGAGTTATGCACACAGAATACTGTTTATAAAAGATGGTAAGATATTTAATGAGTTAGTTAGAGGAAATGATAGTAGAAAAGAATTTTTCAATAGAATAATGGATGTAATAACCTTACTTGGAGGTGATGAGAATGTATTCTAAAATTGCCTTTGGTAATGTAAAAAAAAGTTTTAAAGACTATAGTATATACTTTCTAACTTTAACGCTTTCAGTTAGTATATTTTATAGCTTTAACTCTATAGAATCTCAAAAAGCCATACTTGAAATGAATCAATCTACATCTAATACTATAGATATGCTATCCTATTTAATAGGAGGCTTATCAGTATTTGTTTCTGTTATTTTAGGAGGTTTAATATTATATGCGAATAACTTTTTAATAAAAAAGCGTAAAAAAGAACTAGGAATATATATGACATTAGGCATGGGAAAATTTAAAATATCTAAGATATTAGTACTTGAAACAATTATAGTAGGTATAGCATCATTAATTAGTGGTTTATTAATTGGATTTGTCCTTAGTCAAGGATTATCAGCTTTAACATCTAAATTATTTGAAGCTAATATGAGTGAATATAAATTTATAATTTCACAAAGTGCAATTATAAAAACTATTATTTACTTCGGTATAATGTTTTTATTAGTAATGATATTTAATAGCATAATAATATCTAAATATAAAATAATAGACTTATTAACAGCTGGTAGAAAAAATGAAAATATAAAGTTTAAAAATCCATTAATATATTTAATTACTTTTATATTATGTATTTTATCTTTAGGATTTGCTTATAAATTTATTATCGATGTAGGTTTAAATATTAAAAATCCTAAATTTATGATATCAATAATTCTTGGAGTTTTAGGTACATTATTATTTTTCTATAGTTTAGCAGGAGCACTTCTTTTTGTAGTTAAAAAGAATAAGAAAATATATTTTAAAGGCTTAAATATATTTATAATTAAACAACTAAATAGTAAAATTAATACAAACTTTTTATCAGTATCAGTAATATGCTTAATGTTATTTTTAACTATAGGTATATTATCAACTGGAATGAGTTTAAAAAATGCTTTAGAAAGTAGCCTAAAAAATACTACACCTTTTGATGCAAGTGCTATTATGTATATAAATAAAGATGATAAAATAAAAAGTATAAAAGAATCTTTATCTGCTCTTAATTTTAAGTTTGATAACTCTGAAACTTATGTGTATTTTAATACATATACTTCTAAAGTTACATTTAATGATATTTTAGGTAAAAATACAGTTAGTTCAAGTGAAAAGATATTAACTGGATTAGGTGATGAAAAAATAGGATTTATAAAACTTTCAGATTATAATAATATAAGAAAGTTAGAAGGAAAAGACTCAGTTAACTTAAAAAATAATCAAGTTTTATTAATGTCCAATAATAATACAGTACTAAATATGATAAATAAGTCTTTAGAAAAAAATAGAACTGTGAAGATAGATGGAAAAGATTATATTATACGAAATAAAGAACCAATAAAAGATGCTCTTCGCTCTACAGGTTTTGCAGATAATTTATTAACGTTAGTAGTTAATGATAATTTGACTAATAATTTACCAATTCAAACATCTAATTTAGATGTTAACTTTAAAGGAGATTATAACAAGTCAGAAGAGAAGTTCTTTAAATTATTTAACGATTTTATGGATTGTAAGATGAATTATGATAAGTTTGGCTATGTGCATGGTTATACTAAAAAAGCTATATACGAAGATAATAAAGGATCGGTTACCATAGTACTATTTACAGGAATATATCTAGGAATAGTGTTCTTAATCTCTAGTATGGCAGTTTTAGCACTTCAACAACTGTCAGAAGCTAGTGATAGTATAAATAGATATAAAGCTCTTAAAAAGTTAGGTGCAAATGATAAAATGATAAATAAAAGCATATTTGTTCAAACATTAATATACTTTAGTTTGCCGGTATCCCTTGCTTTCATCCATTCAATTGTAGGTATAAAAGTAGTTAATGAATTTATAGCTTTATATGATAAACCAGATATAGGTGGTTCTTCATTATTTACAGCTATAGTATTTATAGTAATATATACTGGATATTTCTATGCAACATATACAGGATACAAAAATATAGTTAAAATTATTTAAAAAGCACTTTAAATTATTTTAAAGTGCTTTTTTATTATAAATTTTCATCAGTAAAAGTGATATAATTATATAATAAATAAATTAATAAGGGGGTAGTAATATGTTTGAATCAAATCGTAAAAATTTAGTAAAAAATATGAAAGAAAACTCACTTCTTATGATGTTTGCAGGGGATGCTCCATATAGAAGTGCTGATCAAAAATATAAATTTACACCAAATAGAAACTTTTATTATTTAACAGGGATAGATGATACTAAAGTTATATTAACTATACTAAAAACTGAAAATGAAGTAGTTGAAACAGTTTTTGTTCAAAGAGAAGATGAACTTATGGCAAAATGGATAGGAAGATCCATAAATAAAAAAGAAGCAAGTGAAGTAAGTAAAGTAAAAACTATTAAATATTTAGATGAATTTGAAGCTGTAATTTCATCTTACATAAATAGATTAGGTATAGATAAAATATATCTTGATCTTGAAAGACAATCTATAGATATACAATCAACACAATCTCAAGATATGGCAAATAAATTAAGACTGAAGTATCCATATTTAAAAATTAAAAATATATATCCTAAAATAGTTAAGCTTAGAATGGTTAAATCTGATAAAGAAATAGAAATAATTAAAAAAGCTATAAGTATAACTAAAGAAGGAATAATATCTATGGCTAAAAATATTAAGCCTAATATGAAAGAGTATGAGGTTGAAGCATACTTTGATTTTGAAATAAAAAGGTTAGGTGCGTCTAGTCATGCATTTAACACAATTTGTGCTTCAGGTAAAAATGCTACAGTACTTCATTATGAAGATAATAATCAAGCTTCAAAAGATGGCGATTTAATATTATTTGATTTAGGTGCAGAGTTTGATTACTATTGCTCAGATATATCAAGAACTATTCCTATTAATGGAAAATTTACAAAAAGACAAAAACAAATTTATTCAATAGTATTATCGGCTATGAAGGAGGTAGAAAAAGAAGCTAAACCAGGTTTAAAACTAAAAGATTTAAATGATATAGCTAAAAAAGTATTAGCTAAGGGATGTATGGATATAGGACTTATTGAAAAAGAAGAAGAAATATCTAAATACTATTTCCATTCAGTGAGTCATTCACTAGGTCTTGATACTCATGATGTATGGGATTTTAATAGTAAATTAGAGTGTGGTGCAGTTATAACTAATGAGCCAGGTCTTTATATTGAAGAAGAAGGAATAGGTATACGTCTTGAAAATGATTTATTAATAGTAAAAGATGGTTGCGTAAATTTATCGAAAGATATACCTGTTGAAATAGAAGATATAGAAAATTTAATGAAACAAAAATAAAATTACCACAAATAAATTTTTTTAAAATAGTGTAATATAATTTCTTTTTTTTGAAACTATAAGTTTATGAAAGAAAGGAGATACACTTATGAAAAATTTTATAGAAGAATTTAAAGAATTTGCTGTTAAAGGAAACGTAATAGATCTTGCAGTCGGTGTTGTTATAGGAGGTGCATTTTCTAAGATAGTTACCTCTTTAGTTAATGATATTATAATGCCTGTAGTTGGTATATTAACTGGAGGCATAAATTTTTCAGAATATAAAATAACTTTAAAAGAAGCTATTGGTAATTTACCAGCAGTTACTTTAAACTTAGGTAATTTTATACAAACAGCAGTTAACTTTTTAATAATATCATTTTGTATTTTCTTATTTATAAAACTTATAAATAAGATGAAGATTTCTAATAATAAAGTAGAAGATTCTTCAAGTAAGGAAAAGTCATCTTCAGAAGAAGTTTTATTGCTAAGAGATATAAAAGACTTGTTAAAGAAAAAATAAATTTCAAAATAAGGGTATATAGTTTAGACATATACCCTTATTTTTGCTTATCTTAATTATTTATAAATTTATCAATATTATTAAATTATTTTAAAAAAGTCTTAAGTTTATATATGAAGTATTGATAAATTAAAATTTATTTTTTGCATAATATATGGTATGATATAAATATTATTTTAATATGAAACACTTTAAAATATTAAAGGGGTGCCATAACATGAAGAAAAGTAATTCAATCAAAAGAACAATGTCCTTTATGCTTATATTCAGTATTGTATATACAGTTTTTGAGGCTGATTTATTGTTTTTAACTCCAATATTAACGGTATTAATACCATTTAGATTTATGAGAAGCAAAGAAAATACAGATAAGGCTTTTTTTGATAATCAAAAAACTTTAACTAGATTATTATTATTTAACTTTATTTGTATTGAATTAGTAAGTTTAGTAACTCAAAATGGAAACTATGCAACATTTAATATAAGTGTAATGATGCTAATTTACTTAATATATTTTAAGATGTTGTCATTTAATGAGAAAAAGGTTTTGACACTAAAAAACAATCCACAAGCTGTATACGAAAAAATGAAACTAAAAATAGACACTTTAGAAAGTGTGTATAATAAAGGGTTAGAAGAATTAGAAAATACAGAGGATGAAAAGGTTAAGATGTCAATGAAGTCTAAATTAGACAAACTAAATGTAAAAATTAATACGTCAAAAAAGCAACTTGCTATTATAGAATCTATTATAAATTCTGAAAAAAATAGTAAATAAAAAGGTGAACTCATATGAGTTCACCTTTTATAGTCTATCTATATTATTAAACTTGAAATCCTAAGTATAACTCAAATATACAAGATATTATAAAATATATACCTATTATATATGGAGTTGCTAAAAGTGTTACAATTGGATTTGATAATATTAATAAACCAAGTATTATAAGTATTACATTATATAAAGTATTAGTATTAAAACCTATATTTTTTCTTTTAATTGACATTATTAATAGGTATATACCTCTTATTAATGCCCATACGCCATAAAATAGTATTAATGTTTCTGTAGTTGATATAGGTGTAAACCAAACTATAATCCCAAATAGGATGTTTATAATACCGCTAAATATGTAATATGCTTTTTCAGTAGTTTTAAATGCTCTTATTATAGTAAATATACCTATTATAATTAACATTATACCTGCTACTGTTGTAAAACTAAAGTAAGATTCTATTGGATTTATAAAAAATAATATACCTATTATTCCAAATAGAATTCCTTCTAATATTAATGTTGCTTCTAATTTTGAATCTTTTTTCATAGTATTTCATCTCCTCGCAAATGAATATACCCACTAGTCATATATTAATAAACATATTAGTCTTAAGTTTTAATATTTTAAAAGTTAAAAAAATTGCTTATAGAATTTATAAATGAATAAAAATAAATATTAAAATTCATTATTATAATTTACAATATTAAGATTTATAAAAAATTATTGATTTTATACTATAAATATTTAACAGTAACTTATAACTTTTTTGATTTATGAATGATTCAAGTATTAAAATTTAATAATCAAAAAAATTAAACTTTAATACTTTATTTATAAAAATGACTATTTCAAATAAATAAATGAAAAGTTTATTTTGAAATAGTCATTTTAAATTATTTATTATGTTTTTCAGGATGACAATTTTTAGAATATATCTCAGGTGATTTTTTTAAAGTAGATGTCCATTGGTTGTCATTTTCATCTTTTTGTTTTATACCTGTTTTGCTTGTTAACGAGTTAATTCCACTAGCCCATTGATTGTTAGTTTCTGTTTTAGACTTTTTATTCATTTTTAAATCTCCTTTTATAGGTGTTTTACTTATTTTAAACATATACTTATAATTATATACTTATTGCTATTTATGTTTGATTTTATAAGAAAACTTAATGTGAATTTATTTTCAAAACTATTGACACTTAATAGGGTTTAATGTTTATAATAAAACGATATGAATTTACAATTAAATAGGAGGCTAAGATGAAAATAGATTGGAACAGTAAATATACAACAATATCTATATACTCATTTATAGTTGTTTGCTGTAGTATTATTTTTTATCGAATAATTTGGGATACAAGTATGTTTGCGGGTAAAGTAAGTGAGATTATATCGACTTTGCAACCGTTTATAATAGGTGGAGTTATAGCTTACCTATTAAACTTTATATTAGTATTTGTGGAAGATAAACTACTAAGCAAAGAAAATTTTAAAAATCTCAAACCTAAAAGTAAAAGGGCTTTAGGCCTGTTAGTTACATATATAGTAGCTTTCATGTTAATTTATTTATTTGTACAATTTGTATTACCTCAATTGGTATCAAGTATAATGGGATTAGTTAATGATATACCAACATACATAGCTAATTTATCAGACCTTATAACTAGCTATACACATGATTTAAATGTTAATAAGGAACAACTAAACTTAGCAGTTGACAAACTTACTGACCTTATTAATTATTTTATATCAGTTGCAGCTGGTTTAATTCCTGTATTAGGTGAAGCCTTAAGAATAGTAGCCTCTAGTGTTTGGAATATAATACTTGGGTTTATAGTTTCAATTTACTTACTTATTGATAAAGAAAAGTTTTTTGGCTTAGGTAGAAAAGTTGTATTTGCTGTATTTAGTGAAAAGCGTGCAAAAAGAACTTTAGAATTAGTTGATAGAAGTAATGATACTTTTGGTAGATTTTTAAGTGGTAAAATAATAGACTCTGCTATAATTGGTGTTTTAACATTTATTGTTCTTACAATATTTAAAATGCCATATGTATTATTAATATCAGTTATAATAGGTATAACTAACATAATACCATTTTTTGGGCCATTCTTTGGAGCTATTCCTGCAACGATAATAATATTATTTGTATCTCCTGTAAAAGCCTTATGGTTTATACTTATAATAATTATTATTCAACAAATAGATGGAAATATTATAGGACCTAAAATATTAGGTGATTCTATAGGTATATCTGCATTTTGGATATTATTTTCATTATTAGTTGCAGGTAAGTTTTTAGGTTTAGTTGGTATGATTATAGGAGTTCCTTTATTTGCTATAGTATATTCTATTATAAAAGAAGTAGTAGAAGAAAAGCTAGATAAAAAGGGACTTCCTATAGATACTAAAGATTATATGAATAAATAATTTTAAAATATCTATCTAAAATTAATTTTAGATAGATATTTTTTATTTTATAAAAAAGTTTGGCTTCATATGTATTATATATATAATATTTTTCCCAAAATATGTACTCAAGCTATTTAATTATATATTTTAAATTTAAAATGTATGTATAATGTCGAACTTTATTGAATTTGAATAATATAATAAATCTGGTAAAATTATAATATTAACATTAAATATTAATTAATCATTCGCAAAAGGAGTAAGTTATGAAAAAATTAATTTTATCAAAAACTATAATGTTTATATTTATTTTAGCATTTATAAATTTATTTATAGCGGGATTTGGACCAGAAAATACCTTAATAGGTGTAACAGTAATAACTGCAATGTTAATGTTACTTGAAAGAGATTTAACTATATCACCTATTAAGAATACACTAAAACTTATAAGTATTAATGTATTTTTAGGGTTATTGTCTTTTATAGCTATACAAAATATATTTTTAGGAGTTGTATGTAATTTTATAGCTTTATTTATAATTGGCTATATATTTAGTTATGATCTTAGAAGTCCATTATATATAGCATTTGGATTACAATATCTATTTACTGTAGCAACTCCGATAAGTATAGGGCAATTACCAATACGCCTTTTAGCTTTAATAAGTGGGGCATTAATAATCATGATAGCTCAACTAGTAGTTAATAAAAATAAATTAATTAAAACTAGCAACAAACTACTTATTAATATTTGTAATGATATATTGCAAAAAATTAATTTATTACAAAATAATAAATATGACACTAAAGATTTAGATTTTAAAATAAACTCATCTTTAAAAACTTTAAAAAAGCTTCTTTATGATAATAGAAAAGAAAACTTTTTTATGACTCAAAAAGGAGTAAGTATTTTAAATATTTTATTTAATTTTGAAAGAATATCTATATTATTAGATAAATACAAGTGTGAATATAGCAATGAAGTTATGGATAGGGAAAAATCTCTTTCTCTTATAAAACAAGAGTTAAACAATTTAAAAGAATATATAAGTGAAAATATTAATGAAATAAAGTTTATTGATAAAGAAACAAAGTGTGTAGATTTATATGAATTTTATGATTCACTAGAGAATATATATTATCAGTTTGATGAATACAAAAAAAATGAAGTAGAAAAAGATATAGAAAATAAATTAGATGTACCTCATGAATTTAAAATGTCATATGTTTATAAAAGCAATCTTAATACAAATTCTATAAAATTTTCATATGCTATAAAAGTAGCTGTTGGAGTATCTATTGCAGGTTTTATAATGGATTACTTTAAGTTAAGTGAGGGTAGATGGATTATGTTTACTGTATTTTCACTTATACAACCGTATTATGAAAATTGTATAACAAAATCTAAGAAAAGAATAGTATCAACAATTATTGGAGGTATAATAGTTTTTACATTGTTTTCGATATTTAAAGATCAAAGTTCAAGAGGCATAATTATACTTTTAGCAGGATATATAAGTACTTATACTAAAGACTATAAAGATTTAATGATATGTAATACTATATCTGCAATAGGAGCTGCATGTCTTATTACTTCTCCAGGGGTATTTGTTTTAAATAGAATTGCTTTTGTAATATTAGGTACAGTAATAGCTTTATTAATAAACAAAATATTGCTTCCATATAATGCACAAAATGCATATAAATATTTAATAACTATGTATAAAAATGTCATAGCAGAAATGTCTAAAGAAATTAACTTATGTATAAAGAAAAAAAGTAATTTACATAAGGTAAAAAATCTTTTATTAATATCTACATTAATAGAAGATAAAATATTATCTATGAATAGCTTAGTTAAAGATGATAATCAAGACAAAATACTATCTAAAAAAAGAATGCTTATGAACAATATGTATAGTTTATATTTAAAATTAAATAGTAGCAAAAATAAAGAAATAGAATCTATATTTGTAAATAATAATTATATATTGACTTATAATTTAGATGAATTAGAAGAAGCTAAAGATTTAATATTAGAAAGTATAAACAATACAGATGATAAAAACAATAAAATAATATATAAAAACTTATTGCACATATTAGAAACTTCAGCTTCAGAAGAAACAAATTCTTATGCTTAAAAATGTGTTTAATTATATAAGAGTAGGGTATTTATTAATCATAATATGTAGGTTAGTTTAAATTTGATAAAGAAAAAGGAGTAAATCATATGATTTACTCCTTTTTCAATTTTAACTACATTAACTTATTTCTTTTAGAATAATCTTTATGTCTATTGTTATCATAACTTAACTTTGCATAAACACTTACTGTATGTCTACTTCTATTGTGTTTTATTTGTAAATCACTAAATTCTGCATCATCAGCATTACTTCTTAAGTAGTTTCTAACGACATCTTCTGCAGCTTGGTGATCTACATCTTCATAAACTTGAAAATAATTATTTTCACCTATTTCAAGTGTTAAATCATAATTACCATTATCTAATCTATTTCTCATTTCACTCATATTGTCCATTAGTTTACCTCCAAGTTAAATAATGTAGTCATAATTAAGTTTCTCCAAAGTAAACTAATTTTATTATATTTATAAAAGTTTTAGTATTGCTTTTTTAAATTCGTTTTCGTTTATATCTTCATTAAAATTTATAGAACCAATAACGGTACAATATTTATTTTCACTACCTTCATCCCATACAATAGAATGATCTAATATATCTTTACAAACTTTATTTAAATCAATTCCCATAGCTTCCATACTAAACCTTATTTTTTCAGGATATCTACAAGGTAAGTTATTTATATATGTACACTTTTTGCAATATTTACAACGACCTCCATCTGTTAATAATCCATTGAATTCTTTTTCTAAAGGTATAAGTATATCCGATAAAGCTTTCCTTAAGTATGAATGTAAAGTATCTATAGTTTTATCTTCATCTAAATTTATATACAGAGCTATTACTAAAGAGTATTTAAAATTTTTAGTATAATCATCAAATTTAGGACTATTTGGAGGACATGTATAATTTAAATTGTAATGAGGACATCCACTTTTGCAAAGCTCTGTAAAGTAATTAAAATCCATATATTTTGATAATACTTCATTTTTACATATATTAGCTTTTAAAATTATATCATTACTATCTTTATTAATATTTAAAGTTATCATATTTACACTCCTATAAATTATATTAATTAAATACTAATATTTCAGTTTTGCGATGTCAATATGTTCATCTTACAACTTTGTTACATTAAAAAATTATATACCATGTTATAATTATCTATATACCTTAATTTTCAATTATAATTAGCATGAACATGGAGGGATGTATTTTTGAGTAAAAAAAGAATTTTATTAGGTTTTGTAATATTATTAACAATTATAGCTATTGCTTTTTTTATAAAAATGTTTAATTTAAGAGAAATAGATAAAAAAGAAATAGATGTAGAACAGTTTATAAAATGTACTGATGAAGTTAGTTATTCTAAGGCACAGGTAAATTGGAAGTATGTAGCTAGTATAATAGGAGTTTTAGAAGATAACAAATTTAAAAATGTTTCTAATACTAAAATAAAAGAAATTGCTAATTTATTTATAATAAAAGATAAAGATAAATATAAAATAGAACCATTAAAAAACGTACTTTCTAAATTAAAATTTAATAAAAGAGAAATTAAAAGAGTTAATAAGTACATAGATGATTTAAAATATTACGGATTAAAACCATCAAGATTAAATCCTGATGGAAAATATATGGCATTTATAGATTCTATAGAAAATAGTGCAATAGCTAATTATAAAAAATATAAAATATTACCATCTATAACTATAGCCCAAGCTATACTTGAATCTAATTGGGGAGAATCCGAATTATCTTCTAAATATAATAATTTATTTGGTATAAAAGCTCATTCTTCTTGGAAAGGTGATTCTGTAAATATAGAAACTAGTGAATTTTATAATCAAGTTATAAACGATCAATTTAGAGCATATAAATCAAAAGCTGATTCTATAAAAGATCATGCTAAATTTTTAAGTGAAAATCCTAGATATAAAGGTGTTTTTAATAAATCTACATATATAGAGCAGGCTCAAGAGCTTCAAAATTCTGGATATAGTACAGTATCTGATCAAAGTGGAAATTTAACATATAAAAAGTTATTAGATCAAATAATTGAGCAATATAATTTACAATTAATTGATAGTAAGGTTCAAGAAATAAAGAGATAAAGATTTAAAATCTTTATCTCTTTATTTATATATAATTACTTTTTAAATAAATCTAACGGCATTATTTTTTCTTATATATATTTGTATTTACAAGTTCTTCTCTTATTTTGTTTCCTTCTTCATCTAAATATGTTCTTAATGTATCTACTTTTAGTTTATCTTTTTCATAAATAGATTTAGTGGATATATATATTTTTTCTTTATCTTTGATACAACCATATATCTTAGACGTAATAACACCATTATTAACAATATTTTTAATATATATAGGATGTTTTAGAGGGTTTTGAAATTTAAAGTCAGTATATCCGTATGAAACAGCAGCATCACGTCCGATTGGTGCATACCTTGATGCAAATGTATGATTATGAACTTCGGTTATATCCATACCTGAAATTAAAGCAGCATTATATATAGTAGTAGATACTTGACAAACGCCACCACCTTCACCATCAACATATTTTCCACCTATTATTACTTTTGCGGTTTTATATCCGTTATGCCATGTTCTAGAACCAGTTGATTTATTATATGAAAATTCATCATGGGGCATTATTAATTTATTACTAGTACTTTTGCCTGCAATATTTATATTGCTCCCTCTTGATGTTGTATGGTTAAATGTAGTACTAAATTGACCTAGTACCGCATTTATAGAATTAACATTTTCTGTAGATATTTTAGGATTAGTTATATCAACTGGTATACTTATATCACTAAGATTTTTGTTTACTATCATATCATAGATAGTTTCTTTTAATTTTACTTTATTTACTTTTTTACCATTTTTCGATTTAGTTCTTTTTATAGAGCCATTATCATCTATATTTATCGTGGCATCAATTGTTTCTATATCTATATCCTTACATATATTATTTATAATAGAACTTAGTTTATATTCGTTATAAGTTGACACTAACTTTATTTTAAATTTATCTTTTAATCGAAGATTAAATTTTCTTTTTATATTTTTGAAAATATCATCATTTCTTGTGTGTAAATAAGCTTTTTTTACAGCTTTATCTATATTAAAACTTAAATCTATATCTTGAGGATTTAAAGTATATGTTTTGTTTTCATAGGTTAATTTAATAGCTTTTTCTTTATATTTAGATTTAACTAAATTAATTGCATCTTTCGTGTTTAAAGATGATACATCTATATCTTCTATATATATATTTTTGTATATAACATTATCTTTTGATAGTGCCATACTTTTACTGCTAAAACCTAATAAAAAACTATATACAATAACTATAATTATCAAATATTTAAATTTGTGTTTCATATATAAAACTCCTTTATAATTATTCTTATATATATTGTCCTCAAATGTAGTTTTATATGTTTAAGTTTTTAAATTTATCAAATTATGATATAATAAAATTTTGATGAATGTTAAAACTAAATACGTACAAATATAGGAGGCTACTTATGGCAAATACATTTTATATAGTAAGACATGGTCAAACAAATTGGAATATTTTAGGTAAGACTCAAGGGCATGGAAATTCTGATTTAACAGTTAAAGGAATAGAACAAGCAACTGAGTTAGCTGAAAGTTTAGTAAAAAATCACCAAATAGACCACATATTTTCAAGTGATTTAGGACGAGCTGTTCAAACTGCAGATATACTTGGAAAAAGCTTAGGAGTTGAAGTTAAAAAGACCCCTGCACTTAGAGAAATGGGATTTGGTAAATGGGAAGGTCTTCTAATAGATGAAATAAAAAGTAAGTATGCTGATGTATATACTACTTGGAGAAATGAACCACATTTAGTAGAAATACCAGAAGGAGAAAATTTACATATAATAAAAGAAAGAGTAGATAAATTTATAAATAATCTTAATGAAAAGTATGATAATAAAAATATATTACTTGTTACTCATTCAGTAACAGTTAGAGTTATGCTTTTATCTTTCTTAAATTCAGGAATGGAAAATATATATAGAATAAAACAAGATAATACTGCTTTGAATATAGTAGAATTTAGAAACTATGGACCAGTTATAATAAAAATGAATGATACAACTCATATAAAAAACAATGAGAAAATTAATAATTCAGCACTTGAATAAGGAGATATACACATGTCAAAGGTTATAGTTGTTGGAGCTGGCCCCGCTGGAATAATGGCAGCACTTTCATCTTCAAAACAAAATGAAGTAATATTAATAGAAAGAAATAATGAAATAGGAAAAAAACTTAAACTTACAGGTGGTGGGAGATGTAATATCACCAATAATAGAAATATAGAAGATTTCTTTGATAAAGTTGTCAACAATAATAAGTTTTTATATAGTTCATTTTATACTTTTTCAAATTATGATTTGCTAGAATACTTTAGCAAAAATAATTTAGATTATAAAATTGAATATGATGAGAAAGTATATACAAAATCTGATAAAGCAGATGAAGTTATAGATACACTAAAAAAAGATCTTTTAAAAAATAAAGTTAATATAATTTATAATACAAAGGTTTGTGATTTAATAGTAGAAAACAATGAAGCTATAGGAGTTATAACTGATAATGGCGAAAAAATATTTTGTGATAAACTTATAATAACTACTGGTGGAAAAAGTCATCCTACAACTGGATCAGATGGATTTATGTTTGATATACTAAAAAAACATGGACATACTATAAAACCTTTATATCCTGCATTAATACCTTTAGTTACAAAGGAAAACTTTGTTAAGAATCTTCAAGGTGTAGCTATGAAAGAAGTAATTATAAGAACTAAAATTAAAAAGAAAAAAATAGAAACTAAAGGAGATATGATATTTACCCATTTTGGTATATCTGGGCCTGGTGTTTTAAAGTTTTCTTCATATATAAATAAAGCACTAGATAATGGTGAAGTAGAAATAACATTAGATTTTTTACCACATAGTTCAAAGGATGAAATATCTAAGATAATAAGAGAAAATCCTAATAAAAATGTTTTAACAAATTTAAAAGGAATACTACCTCAAAACTTTTTAAAAGAAATTTTAAGCTTACTTAATTTAAGTGAAGCTAAACCTAATGAACTAAAAAAAGAAGATGAAAATAAAATTATAGAATATATAAAAGAAATGAAATTAACAATAAAAGAAATGCTAACAATTAAAGCAGCTATGGTAACTAGTGGTGGTGTTAGTGTAAAAGAAATTAATGCATCAAATATGGAATCAAAATTAATTAAAAATTTATTCTTTGCTGGAGAAGTTATTGATGTAGATGCTGAAACAGGAGGATATAACCTTCAAATAGCTTTTTCAACAGGATATTTAGCAGGAAGTGACTATTAATGAGAATATTAGCAATTAGAGGAGCAACGACAGTTAAGAACAACTCAATAGACGAAATATTACATGAAACTAAAGTATTAGTTGAAAGTATTATAAAAGAAAATGATTTAAATATAGATGATATAATAAGTATGATATTTACAATGACTAACGATTTAGATTCAGTATATCCATCTGTAGCAGTTAGAGATATGCTAAATATTTGTGATACTCCGCTACTTAACTTTGAAGAAAAGTATATACAAGGTAGCCTTAGAAAATGTATCAGAGTTATGGTTAATGTAAACAGTGAAAAGAAAAAAAGTGATGTAAAACATATATACTTAAATGAAGCAAAAAAATTAAGACCAGATATAAGTAAATAGGAGTGAATAATATGAAGAATTTAGTAATAGCAGTAGATGGGCCAGCAGGAGCAGGAAAAAGTACAATAGCTAAAATAGTAGCAGATAAATTAAATATAAATTATATAGATACAGGGGCTATGTATAGAGCCATAACATACAAAGTACTTCAAAATAATATTGATGTAAATAATGAAGATCAAATAATTGAGATAGCAAAAAACAGCGATATAGATTTTAAAGATAATAATATATATTTAGATGGAAAAATATTAAAAGAAGAAATAAGAACTCCAGAAGTTAGTAATAATGTATCTAATATTGCACAAATAAAAGAAGTAAGATATTTAATGGTTGATGTTCAAAGAGAAATAGGAAATAAAAGTTCTGTTATCTTAGATGGTAGAGATATAGGATCTTATGTATTTCCTAAAGCAGATTATAAGTTTTTCTTAGTTGCATCTCCTGAAGAAAGAGGAGAAAGAAGATATAAAGAACTTATAAAAAAAGGATATGATACAACTTTAGAGGAAGTTATTAAAGATGTTATAAGAAGAGATGAAATAGATTCAAATAGAGAATTTGCTCCTTTAGTAAAAGCAAGTGATGCAATAGAGATTGATACTACAGGAAAAAGTATAGATGAAGTAGTAGAATCTGTTATAAGTAAAATAAGATAGTTTGAAGGGAGATTAATGTGAAATTTTATAATGTTGTAACGGGAGTTTTAAGAGTTTTCTCAAAGATGTTTTTTAAATTTGAGATAATAGGTCTTGAAAATGTTCCTAAGGAAGGACCTATTATATTAGCTGCTAATCATAAATCAAATTTAGATCCTATATTTTTAGCAGCTTCTATGCATAAAAATAGAGAAGTTACTGCTGTTGCTAAGAAAGAATTGTTTAACATAAAGCCTTTAGGATATATATTAAATAAAATAAATGTTATTCCTGTAGATAGAGATAACCCTACAGCATCTACAGTAAAAAACATTTTAAAAGCTTTAAGAAATGGCGGATGTATAGGGATGTTTCCTGAAGGTACTAGAAATAAAGAGGCAGGATTTTTAAAAGCTAAAGCAGGACTTGGAATGTTTGCTGTAAAAGGTAAAGCTTTAGTAATCCCTGTATCTATAATAACTACATACAAAGTATTTAATAAAGTAACTATATACATAGACAAGCCTATATCATTTGAAGATTATTATAAAGAAAAACTAAATACAGATGATTATCAAAGATTATCTCAAAATGTGTTAGAGGTAATAAAAGAAAATTACCATAAATATGCTAAGTAAGGGAGAAATTTAAATGAAAGTTAAAATAGCTAAAAATGCAGGCTTTTGTTTTGGAGTTAAGAGAGCTATGAAAATGGCTTGGGATGAATTAGAAAAAAGCAATGATGGCATATATGCACTTGGTCCACTTATTCATAATAAACAAGCTGTTTTAAAATATGAAGAAAATGGATTAAAAACTATAAATGAAGTAAATGATGTTCCTACATCAAATCGTATGATTATAAGAAGTCATGGAGTAGGGGAGAGTGTTTATATAGAATCTGATAAAAAAGGATTAGATGTTATAGACACTACTTGTCCATTTGTAAAAAAAATTCATGAAATAGCTAAAGATTATTATTCTAAAGGGTATAAAGTTATAGTTATAGGAGATGCCAAGCACCCTGAGGTTATGGGCATAAATGGATGGTGCAACAATGAAGCTATAATAATAAAGACTATTGAAGATTTAGAAAATGTTGAACTTGAAAAATCTAATAAGTATTGCATAGTAGCTCAAACTACTATAAATGTGGATTTATACAATAAGATAGTAGAAGCTTTATCTGATGAGCTTGAAGAAGTTGTTTTTAATAATACAATATGCTCTGCAACTAAAGTTAGACAAGAAGCTGCTAAAGAAATATCAAAAGAAGTTGACATGATGATAGTTGTTGGGGGTAAACATAGTTCTAACACTCAAAAGTTAGTTCAAATATGCATGGAATATGTTCCAACTTTAGCTATAGAGACTGTAGATGAACTAAATGAAGAAGATTTTAAAAATTATAATACTATAGGATTAACTGCTGGAGCTTCAACTCCAGATTGGATAATAGAAGAAGTTATAAATTATATAGAGTCTTTATAGATTTAACTAAAAAAATAGGTTACAATTGTAACCTATTTTTTTATGCCCAATTTCCATTTTTAAAAATTTCTATTTCTTTCCCATCAGAAGTTATACCTATTATATTCATATCACTTGATCCTATCATAAAATCTTCATGAGTTATACTATAGTTTATACCTAATTTATCCATATCTTCCTTAGGTATCTTACTACCATTTTTTATACTTGTTTTATATGCAGAACCTAAAGCTAAGTGACAAGATGCATTTTCATCATATAATGTAGTGTAATAAATTATTTCTGTATTAGATATAGGTGAATTATTCTCAACTAGTGCAACTTCACCTAAGTAACATGAACCTTCGTCTAATTCTAATAATGATTTTAAAGATTCATATCCAACTTTAGCAGTGTAATCCACAACCTTACCATCTCTAAATGTTAAAGTAAAATCATCTATTATAGTTCCATTATATATAAATGGTTTTGTATTTGATACTATACCAGTTACTTTATACTTATGAGGTAGAGTATAAACTTCTTCAGATGGGATATTTGCGTTAAATTCTATACCGTTTGGGTCAGTACTTGCTCCACCTGCCCAGATATGCCCTGGAGGTAATTCTATATGTAAATCAGTTTTAGAGGATTTAAAATGCATAGACACGAAATTATTTTTATTTAAAAACTCAACTTTTTTGTTAAGTTTATTATTATGTATTTTCCATTCTTTTATAGGATCATCTTTGTCTATCCTAGTACATTTGAATATATAGTCCCATAACTTGTTTACAGCTTCATCTTCATTTAGATCACTAAATACTTTAGATGCCCATTCCTTACTAGGTACTGATACTATAGTCCATCTTATTTTATCAGTTATTATAGCTTCTCTCCATAAAGGTATACTTTTATTGTAGGCTTTACTAACTCTTTGCATTGTTGACGGATCAACATCTTTAAATATTGTTGGATTAGATGAATCTATGTTTATAATACAAGCCCCTTGTTCTAATAAGTAATTATATTTTTCGATTTTCCATTTAGGTAATTCATCGAATACCTCACTTGGAGCTTTTAAATATCTTATTAAAGAAGCTTCTTCATCATTCCATTCTATTTCAACATCCCTAGCTCCTAATTCATAAGCTGCATCTACTATTTTCCTAGCAAAGTCTTTACATGATATAGGTGCTCTTAAAAGAAGTATTTGTCCCTTTTGTAAATTAACTCCTGTTTTAACAGCTAAATGTGCATATTTTTTTAACTTGGTTTCAAAACTCATAATAACCTCCATATATATTTATTAATTAAATTATATAACAAGTTTTTATAATATAGTTAAAATAATATATTAACTATTTAAAATATATAGTTAAATATAGTTTACATAATTATATTATTATAAACTTTAATTTGGATTTTTATATAAATAGTTAATATTTTCTTGTATAAGCTTTTATACAGTGTTTTATTATGGAAGATTAATGTATGGTTATTTATAGCAAATAAATTCGTTAAAATCTAATTTAAAAAAGCAAAATTTCAAATAAAATATACAGAACATTTGTTCTTGTTGCAAAAAATAAGCATTTAAAATAAATTGTTTATATTTTATATCTTAATAAAGCTTGGTATTTAAAAGGTAATTGAATTAATAATTAGATTAATATACATAATATAGTTATAACAGTTTTGGTGGTGATTAAATGAAAATATTAAATTTAAATACTCAAATATATGTAGATAATTTTAAAGAAGATTTTTATAACCAAAATAATTCTTATTTAATATTATCTACTCCATATGAATTAAATAAAATTCAAAAAGTTTTAAGCATAGACGAGATGACATTTAAAGATTGTCTTAATTTTGATGAAAATATAAAATTAGATTTATTTGATAATTATGATTTTTTAAGTTTAAATACTTTTGAACTTAAAAATAACAAAGCAATAATACATGAAATTAATATCTATTTAGCTGATAATTATATCTTAGTAGTATCAGATAAAGACCATTTTATATATGATTATATTTTAAAACTAATGAAAGCAAATTTTATAACCAATAGTAATACAGATGTAGTTTTATTTAAAATAAACTATTTAATATTTAAAGAACTTATAGTAAATGGATTTGAAAGTTTAGAAAAATTAGAAGATATTATATTAGATATGGAAGATAAAATGTTAGAAGGAGTAGAGGATAAACACTTTCATCAAATAAGTTATATAAGAGGGTTAACTAGAACTGTAGTAAAAAACATAAGACCACTTCTTTATATAGGAGATAGGATATTAAAAGAAAATATAAGATACCTAACATATACAGATATAAAAAAGCATAATTTAGAAAATTTACAAAGTATAGACTTTGGTATAGATAAACTTTATAATTTTGCCATTTCTACTAGAGAATTAGCTGATAAACTTTTAGATATATACTCATCACAAGTAGCTGAGAAAACTAATAGCTTAATAACTAAGTTAACTTTACTTACTGCTATTTCTGCTCCTTTAACTATAATAACAGGTATATATGGTATGAACTTTAAATTTATGCCTGAGCTTGAATGGTACTTTGGATATCCTTTAACATTAGGCGTTATGTTTTCAATTATGGCTATAAGCATATTAATATTTAAACTAAAAAAACTCCTTTAAATTTAAAGTTATTATATGTATTAGTTATTTTGATATAATATTAATTATATTAATATATGGGAGGTAGCTATGCTTATAAAAACTATAGACAACATAAACTTATATGTAGATAAAGTAGGTAACGGATATAATTGTATATATATACATGGAGGCCCTGGTGCTTGGAGTAAGGACTTTGAAGTCTTTTGTGGAGATTATTTAAGCAATTACTTAAGTATGATTTATATAGATCAAAGAGGTTGTGGTAGGTCAGAAGGAACTATGTATTCTGATTATTCTATAGATACTATAATAGAAGATATAGAAGACATTAGAAAGGAACTTAAAATAGATAAATGCATATTGCTTGCACATTCATTTGGAGGTATTATAGCAACAAAGTATGCTTATAAATATAAACAATATGTAAAAGGGCTTATACTTATGAATTGTACATTGGATATGAAAGAATCTCTTAAAAGTCAAATAAATGAAGGATGTAAGCTTTTAGGTATTGATACAATAGATTATTGTGATAATTTAATAGAAGTTTGGAAAAAAATAGCCTTTAACCTTGTTATGGAAAATAAGTATTATAAATTACAATATAAAAAATATAGTAATTTCCTTAAAGTAGAAGATATAGATAAAGATATGTTAAATACTAATATGTCTAACCAAGCTTTTAATAATGAAAGTTATTTTTATGATTACAGAAATGTTAGCAGTGAAATAGAAGTTCCTACCTTGATTATATGTGGAAATAAAGATTACGCTATTGGAATTAATCATTATAAAACTTTTAATTTTAAAAATAGCATAGTTAAAATTATTAATGGTAAACATAATCCGTATATAGAGGATACTTTAGAATTAGTTAATATAATAAAAAATTTTGTTTTGTCTCTTTAGAAAATAATGATTAATGATAAAAATTAAAATTAGACTTAATATCAGATTTTTAAATATGAAATAACGACAGTTTACATAATTTTATTATTTTATACTTTCTCCAATTTCAAAATTAAGATTTCAAAATTAACTTGTTAAAATTGAATATAAAGCATTTTATGTATTAAAATGAATAAATATATAACAAAGCAAAATCCGACGTCTTAAAATGGAATTTAAGAGGTCGGATTTTTGCAGTTTTAACCTAAATTAAATAGTACTTCAGAAATTTTATCACTAGCTTCTTTATCCATTTCTTTGAGTACATGAGAGTATATATTAAGAGTTGTATTTATATTTGAATGACCAACTCTTTCAGAAATTACTCTTATAGGAACTTTAGAATTTATAAGTAAAGTTACATGAGTATGACGCAAATCATGAAACCTTATGTGTTTTAAATTATTCTCTTTTAAAAACCTATTAAATTTTTTACTAAGTACATCTTGAGCTATAGGGTTTTCGTTTTTATTAAAGAAAAGCAAATTTAAATTATTTTTTATTTTCCCTTGTAATTTCATTTCTATTTGTTCTTTTTTGTAAGTTTTTAGACGATTCATTAGTTCATTTGGTGCTGAAATAGTTCTTGCTGAACTTTCAGTTTTAGGATCTTTTAATATAACTTCACCGTTGTTTCTCACTGTTATTTTTTCTATTGTGACGGTATTGTTATTAAAGTCGATATTATTCCATGTCAATCCTAAAATTTCGGATATTCTAAGGCCTAAACCACTCGCTATAAAAATAGGTAATTCTAAAGAAGTTCCAATACATTTTTCAAGAAGCTTATGCATATCATCTTTATTATATATGTTGTTTTTAAACTTTTTCACTCTAGGTATTTCCACATATTCAACTATATTTTCTCGAATAAGCTTTAATCTATAAGCTTTTTTTATAGCAAGTTTTAATATATTTATATGTATCTTTAATGTTTGAGGGCTAAGTATATCTACTAAGTCATCAACATAATTTTGTATGTGTATAGGTTTTAGATCTTCAATTTTATATCTTCCCAGCATAGGAATTATATATTTATTACATATTCTAAGATAACAATTGTATGTAGTGATGGATATATTCACTTTATATTTTTCTAAAAAATCTTTTAAAAAATTTTCTAGAGTCATAGCATTTGGTAGCAATAAATCGTTGTTGTAGATATTATCTTTTAGTTCTGTTAGTCTTTTGGATGCATCTCTTTTTTTCTCGTATGAACCCATATTTTTTTGTATTTTTTTCTTAGTTTCTGGATCTTTATATTCTAAATAAACTATATAGTTTTTGCTTCTTTTTCTAATAAATGCAAAACTCATCTTTTCCCTCCAATAAAATACATTATAGTATTTATTGTAACATAAAAGTGAAATAAAAAACATTTAAATATCTGACATAAAACTGACATGAAACTATATTTTATTAATGAAAGTATTGGAATTACTGATTTTTTAAAATTTGACATAAAACTATATATTTTATGTCTTTAAATATATAAAGGTATATCTAAGAAGTTATAATTTTAAAAATCATATAATATTCTTAAGATATACCTTTACTGATTACTTAACTAAAAAAGAGCAACAATTAGTTTGTTTATAGTTTTCTGCTTCATTTCCAGAAACAAATATATTATCACATCTACACTCTCTATTTTCATTATGAACACAGTGAGTAACGTTACACATAACATGTTCACATTCACTTTCTATATTACTTTTCATACTTTTATGTACACTAATAAATGTTGTACAATAAACTTCTTTTAAGTTATCAGGATGAGGACCATCAACTTTTATAGATCCACTATGGCAATTTTCATTTTTATTATAACAGCATGTAGTTGCACTACAGTTAATCTTTGGCATAATAAATTCACTCCTTATATATTTATCGTTATTAATAGTATGTGCATAAATCAAATAAAAAATTGATAAAAATAAGTACTATTTTCAAGATATATATTTAGTGTCATGTAATGATTATTAACCATATATTATATTGTGACTAATATATAAAAGGAATGATAGACATTGGAAAAAAATACAAAATATTCATATATCAGTAGCAACCTTAAATTAGCTTTGGCTAAAAAATTCAATATGCATATATCAGAAATAACAAAAGAATTTTTAAGCACGTTAACTGAAATAGATTTACCTGGTAATAATATCAAAAATATAGAAGGAATAGAATTTGCTAAAAATGCAACCTATATAAACCTTACAAGAAATAATATCCATGATGCTTCTTGTTTAAGTAATCTTAAAAATTTAACCACTTTAGAACTAAATGAAAATAAAATAGAGGATATAAATTTCTTAAAAAATCTAAAAAATCTAAAAAATGTAGGATTAGAAAGTAATAACATAAAAAATATACCTAATTTAAAAAATAATATTAAATTAAATATGATTAACTTAGATAATAACAAGATTTTAAATTTGTCAAATTTAACTAATGATAATTTTAGAAATTTGACTATACTAGCTAGTGATCAAAATATTTTACTTGAACCTATAGAAATTGATTTTGGAAAAACTGTATTATTTTCATCTAAAGTGAAATGGGATGACGATACATTGGTATTTTTAGATAATGTTCAAGTGAGCGGAGAGTACGATAGAGTACATACAGATGAAGTTCCATCTATTTTGTATTCTATATCAGAAGTTTTTATAACAAATATAAAATCAGATTGTGTATTGAAAGTAGATTTTTATCATGAAGATGTATCTACCTATCCACGAATATTAAGTGGAACAATTATTCAGCCTATTTATTTAACTAAAAATTCAAAAGTAATAAACAAAAAAGATGCATTAGATAAAAAATTAGAAACCTCTCAAGTACAAGGTTGTATAAAATTAGAAAATCCCACAAATTCTAAAAAAATTAATAATTTATATATATTTAATAATAAGATAATAACTCTTATAAATGATAAAGGTGATACTTTATATACTACAACTAATGAAGTAGGAGAATATGTATTTGATAACGTACCTTTAGGTAAATACACACTATTATTTCCTGTTTTATCAGATTATAATTATACTTCAGCTAGCGTGCATTCTTTAAATATAAAAAGTAAAGATAAATATATAGTAAATGCATCAACTAAATTTATTAATTGAAAGAGTAGTAGTTAAATACTACTCTTTTTTAATTTACTTTGAAAATTTAACCAAATATTATATATTTTTTAAAAAATGTTAAAATTTTTAAGAAAAAGTTTGATTATATATATTATGTAGGTATATAATATATATAAATTTGTTTTTTTGCAAAAATTAATAATAAATAGAAAGGATGTATTAAGATGAAAGTTAAAGTTGCAGATACTGCTATAAGTACTTTAAAAGATATTTTAGCTGACAATCAAGATAGACCTAAAAATATAAGAGTTTATTTTGCAGGTGTTGGATGAGGCGGTCCATCATTTGGACTTGCTCTGGATGAGCAAAACGGAGACGATTTAACATATGAAGTTGAAGGATTAAACTTCATAATGAGTAAAGAAGATCATACTAAGTATGGAGATATAGTTATAGAAGATACTGGATATGGCTTTAGAGTTGCCCCTGAAAACCAAGCTGATGGTGGATGTGGCGGAGGATGCTCTGGCTGCGGACATTAATAACTATTTTTAAAGAGTATTGGTTATCCAATACTCTTTAATTTTGAATTAAACAAAATATTAGGAGTATATCATGAGAAGACGTAAGAAAAAAGGAGCTGATGCTAAATTATTAAGTTATGATAATTTAGTTATAAAAGGCGATACATTAGATTTAAAAGGAAAGTGGAATGAAAGATTTAAAAATAGTAATCCCATACATGCTGAATTTGGAACTGGTAGAGGTAAATTTATAACTACTTTAGCTAAGCAAAACCCACACATAAATTATATAGCTATGGAAATAAAAGAAGAAGTTTTATTAAAAGCTGTAGAAAAAGCTGTTGATAATAAATTAGATAATATATTATTTGTATGGGGAGATGTAAACAAAATACTAGATTATTTTGATAATGGTGAACTATCTAGAGTTTATGTTAATTTCTGCGATCCATGGCCAAAGAAAAGATGGTATAAAAGAAGATTAACTTATAGAGGTTTTTTAGAAAATTATAAAACTATATTAAATAAATCAGGAGAAATACATTTTAAAACAGATAATGAAAAACTATTTGAATTTAGTTTAAATGAATTTTCAGAAGCTGATTTAAAACTTAAAAATATAACACTTGATTTAGAAAATAGTGATTACGAAGGAAATGTTACAACTGAATATGAAGATAAATTTATGTCTTATGGTATGAAGATATATAGAGTAGAAGGTATAAAAAGATAAATGGAGTTAAAAAACTCCATTTTTTCTTTTTATACAATAAAGTCCAAATAAAACTATCAATATGTACACTAAATATAATATTATTCTTATACTTTGTATGTTAATTCCAAATATACAATTTACCAGTGTAGTATCTGGTAATAAAACTAAAATAGCTGATATAGAAATAAGCAGAGGATTTATAACTATTTGTTTATCACTTCTCAAAACCATAATTTTCCCAACCCATATAAAAGATAAAATGGCAAACAATATTTTAAGTATAGTTTCAACAGTGTTCAACATAATCATGCTCCCTTATTAATTAATTGATAAGTTGTTTTAATAGTAATTACAACCTATCAAAAGTATACACAAAAGAATTAACTTTAACAAGTTAATTTTTTAATATATATTAAAGTAAATTTAAAAAATTTGCATTATATATTAAATAAATATATATACTATCAATAAAATACTTTAATAAAGGAGATTAACATGTGCATAAACTTATATAAAAATAAAACGACATCATCTAATCAAATACTTGATAAAGACTATGATTTATTAAGAAAAATTTATACATCTATAGATAATAACAATATGGAAAATATAAAATTATTTACACAAGAATTAATAGACCAACATTCAGAAAAAAACAATAACGATATATCCTATCTAGAAGAAGCTTTAAATAATTTAAAATAACTTAAAATATCTTTAATATCCCTCTTAATATGTGCATATTATCTTATATGATAATATTTTATTACGGGGGAACTGATATGGATAAAGCATTTTTAAATTGGTATACTCAATCACTCGGAGGGATTTTAGGATTAATTGCATGTATATGGGCTTATTTAAATGGAGATATGGCTGTATATGGTCATATATTTAAAAATTTAGATGAAATTGGTATATGTGGATTTATAGCTAGTTATATATTAATACCTTTGTGTATAATTATAACAATATTAGGAGCTATTGAATCTTATACTAAAAATACTACTTTATCATATTTAAATAAAATTTTGATAATAGCAACTAGTGTAGTAGGTTTTTTAGGTTCTAAAATATATTTTATAATTCCATCTATATTTATTTTATTTAAAAATTATAGTCATCTTATATTTACTGATAAAAACTTAGATACAGAAAAAACTAATTCAGACACATTAAAAGATTTTAAAATTAAAAAGATTTCTTATGATTCTACTAAATTATATAATATATCAAAAAGTAGGAGACCTAATAAAAATCTTGAAAAAACTAAAGGAGAAATGGCTGTAGAACTTCTTCTTAAAGGTGCCGATAAAAATTTTATATGTGAAATAACAAACCTAACTCTAGAAGAATTAAATTCTATAGAGAAAAAAATAAACTAAGTTAAGTGTTACTTTTTATAAAAGTAGCACTTTTTTTGTTTTATAAAACTTATTTTATGATATAATATTAATACCTGGTAATAATACAAGGAGGTAATTATGAATTTAAAAGAAATAAAAGAAATATTATTGACTATAGATAAAACTAATTTGACATACGTGAACTTAAAAGAAAAGGATTTTACTTTAGAAGTATCTAAATCAAAGAATACTAAAACTAAAGATGAAATTCTATTAACTGATTCTACTATTGATAAACAAGATGTTTTAGAAACTATTAATCAAATCTCAGTTGATGATGATATCCACTTAATTAAAACTCCTATAATGGGAACTTTTTATGAATCACCAAGTCCTGAATCTAGCCCTTTCGTTAGAGTAGGGGATAAAGTTAACAAAGGAGATACACTTTGTATAATAGAAGCTATGAAGCTTATGAATGAAATACATAGTGATGTAGATGGAGAAATAGTTGAAGTATTACTTAAAAATGAAGATTTAGTTGAATACAATCAACCATTATTTAAAATAAAAACAATTTAGTTTAGGAGGCAGTTATATGATTAAAAGATTATTAATTGCAAATAGAGGAGATATAGCTGTTAGAATAATACGTACATGCAAAGAATTAAATATAGAAACAGTTGCTATATACTCTGAAATAGACAAAGAAAGCTTACATAGATACTTAGCAGATGAATCAATATGTATAGGACCTAATAATATAAGTAAAAGTTATAACAATATAGATAATATAATATATTTAGCAAAAAAGATGAATTGTGATGCAATACATCCAGGTTTTGGTTTTTTATCAGAAAATGTTAACTTTGCTAAAACTTGCATAGAAAACGATATAACGTTTATAGGTCCAACACCTAATCAAATAGAACTTATGGGCAATAAGTCAAAAGCACGTGAAACTATGATAAATTTAAATGTACCTGTTGTACCTGGTTCTAAATCTGTTTTAAAAAACAAAGAAGAAGCAAAAAAATTAGCCAATTCAATTGGATATCCAGTTATGATTAAAGCCTCTAGTGGTGGAGGTGGAAAAGGAATGAGAATCATATATAATGAAAGTGAATTTAGTTCATTATTTGATATAGCAAAATCTGAAGCTTTATGTTCTTTTGGAGATGATTCCTTGTATATAGAAAAGTATATAGAAAATCCAAGACATATAGAAGTTCAAGTATTTGGAGATAGCTTTAATAATGTTATACATCTTGGTGATAGGGATTGTTCTATGCAAAGAAGAAATCAAAAGCTTATAGAAGAATCATTAAGTACTTATTTAGATGATAATCAAAGACAAAAACTTTATGATGTATCATTAGCATTAACAAAAGGTATAAATTATATAGGAGCTGGAACTATAGAGTTTATAGTTGATAAAAATAAGAACTTTTACTTTATAGAAATGAATACAAGAATACAAGTAGAACATCCAGTTACAGAAATGATTACGGGGATAGATCTTATAAAATTACAAATTCTTGTCGCAAGTAAAAAAAGAATACCTTATAAACAAGAAGATATACACTTTAGAGGTCATGCTATAGAGTGTAGAATAAATGCAGAAGACTCTAATGATGATTTTAAGCCTTGCCCTGGTAAAATAGACTCTATACATATTCCAGGAGGATTTGGAGTAAGATTTGATACATTTATATATCCGGGTTATTCAATCCCTCCTATATATGATTCTATGTTAGGTAAATTAATTTGTATAGCTGATACTAGGAATGATTGTATAAATAGAATGAGTAGAGCTTTAGATGAGATAATTATAGAAGGAATTACTACAAATATAGATTTTCAAAGAGAACTTATTAACTCAAGTGAATTCATAGAAAATACTCATCATACAAAATTTATTGAAACTAGCTTTATTAAAAGTTTAAGTATTTAATCAAGGAGATTTTACTATGATCAAAAAATTCTTAAATAAAAAAGAAAAAAATTATGCAGTTGTTAATTTAAATAAAAATTTTAAAGAAAATAGTGTAGATGATAAGTTTTGGATTTATTGTGAGTCTTGTAATAATCAAATATTTAGAAAAGATTTTGAAGATAATTTAAATATATGTCCAAAGTGTAATAAACATTATGATTTTGAAGCCAGAAATAGAATAAGTTTACTAATAGATCATAATACTTTTGAAGAATTTGATTATGATTTGAAATTTGAAAATGTACTTGATTTTCCTGATTATGAGAAAAAGTTATTAAAATATAAGAAGTTGACAAATGAAAAAGAAGCTGTAATAACAGGTTTAGGGCTTATAAATAATATAAAGGTTATTTTATGTGTTATGAATCCAAGCTTTATGATGGGAAGTATGGGTGCTATAGTAGGTGAGAAGCTAACTTTAGCTATAGAGTATGCTATAGTTAACAAACTTCCTCTTATAATTTCTTGTGCATCTGGAGGAGCTAGAATGCAAGAAGGAATTATATCTCTTATGCAAATGGCTAAAACATCCCAAGCTCTATGTAAATTATCAAATTCAGGCATTTTATATATTTCTATACTTACTAATCCAACAACTGGAGGAGTTACAGCAAGTTTTGCAATGCTTGGAGACATAATTTTAGCAGAACCAAATGCTTTGATTGCTTTTGCTGGTCCAAGGGTAATAAAGCAAACTATTAAACAAAATTTACCTAAGGGATTTCAAACTTCTGAGTTTTTATTAGAACATGGATTTATAGATATGATAGTAAATAGAAATAAAATGAAAGAAAATTTATATAATATACTTAGTTTACATGGTTATAACTGTGAAGAAGGTGATTTAATTGTACATACAGAACATTAGTTCGGATAATAAAATAAACAAGCTAAAAGATAGTATAAAACAGTTAAAAGAAATATCTATTCAAAATAACTTTGATTTAAATAAAGAAATAGAGAAATTAGAAAATAAGCTTATATATATTGAAAATACTAAGTTTAAAGAATTATCGCCCTGGGATAGAGTTTCTATAAGTAGAGATATCAAAAGACCAAGTGCCAAAAATTACATAAAGAACATATGTTCTTTGTTTATAGAACTTCACGGAGATAGATTATATAAAGATGATCTTTCCATAATTGGAGGAATTGGTAGGATAGGAAATTTTGAAGTTACACTAATAGGCCATCAAAAGGGTAAAGATATAACTGAACAAGTAAAAAGAAACTTTGGTATGCCTCACCCTGAAGGCTATAGAAAAGCTTTAAGATTAATGAAACAAGCTGAAAAGTTTAATAGACCTATAGTAACCTTTATAGATACTCCAGGAGCCTTTTGCGGCATAGAAGCTGAAGAACGTGGTCAAGGTGAAGCTATTGCCAAAAACTTACTCGAAATGAGCTCTCTTACTGTACCTATAATATCTATCGTTATTGGAGAAGGGGGAAGTGGTGGAGCACTAGGGATAGGAGTATCAAATGAGATAGCTATGCTTGAGAATTCTGTTTATTCTGTAATTTCTCCAGAAGGGCTTTCAAGCATACTTTTCAAAGATTCTTCTAAATCAAAAGAGTCAAGTAATCTTATGAAGCTTACAAGTTTAGATTTAAAAGAACTAGGTATTGTAGATTATATAATAAAAGAGCCCTTAAATACAGCTTATAGCGATATAGAAACTGTATCAAGTGATATAAAAAAATATATTGTAAATAGACTTAACTTTTATAAAGATTTTAGTAAAGATGATATAGTAAGTCACAGATATAATAAATTTAGAAATATAGGAGTTTATTAGGTTATAAGTTAGTATACTTTTTAGCTATCAAATAGAGGGTTTTTTAGTTTTCTTATAGAATTTGTAGTTAAATAGCACAATATATAAAGATATAATAGGGGGATGTTGAAATGGAAATATTAAAAGTTTCATCAAAATCTAATCCAAATTCTGTAGCAGGAGCTTTAGCTGGAGTAATAAGAGAAAAAGGTAGTGCAGAAATTCAAGCAATAGGTGCAGGGGCTTTAAATCAAGCTATAAAATCAATAGCTGTTGCAAGAGGTTTTGTTGCACCAAGTGGTATAGACTTAGTATGTATTCCATCATTTACTGATGTAGATATAGACGGAGAAGAAAGAACAGCGATTAAACTTGTAGTTGATTGTAAATAAGTGTTAAGAGACTATTTAAAAGTAGTCTCTTTTTTTATTTTTGAATAAGATTAATATAATGGGAAAACATAAATTAAGAAAAGTAAGGAGGTGTTTTTATGCAACTTAGAAGAGCAGTTGAAATATGCAATAATAATGATAATGACAATGTAACATTATATTATTACAATAAACCAGTAAAATTAGTTAGTGTAGATAATAATATTGGAACAGCTTATGTAAAAGCTTTAAATGATGATGCGCAATTTGAAGTTAACTTAGAATCATTACATGAAAATGAAAATAAATAGATTAAAAAAAGTCATTTAAAAGCTTATTTTAGCTTAAAATGGCTTTTTTATTTATCTAGATTTAGATAAATGTAATTAATGATAATATTTATATTATCATTAATTACATTACTTATATAAGTTATAAGTAAAAAAGAAATATATTATATTAAATATATAATTTTAGATACATATACATAGAGAGTAGTTCTTATTTTAAAATATAACTATACTTTAAATGTATATTTAGGGAATAGTTAATGATATTTAAAATAAATAACTATATTTATATATGTTTTCAGACTCTTTAACCAAATATATAAATTTATATCCATCTTCTCTTTTTGTTTATTTTTTATAATCATAAATATTTGCAAACTAATCAAAGTTTATATTTAAAGTTATATTTTATAAAACATATAATATATAGATTTATATTCAATATAAAATTTATATATTATTAATATATCTTATTAAATCCACAATTTAACTATAATATTTGCTTTAGTTAATATTTATATTTTTTTAATAACTTAGCTTCTTTAATGATTTAAAATCTTCACCTTTTAACTAAGTATATAAATTTAAGGAATAGTTGAATTCAAAAAAACTCTATGCTATATTTAAAATATTAATAAAATTACTTATTGGAGGTATTTACCAAGATATGTCACAACATAAGGTTATAAAAATACATAATAAATCAGATAAACCAGATAATATAGTTTTAAGAGATAATAAGGTTATAGAAAAATGTATACAAGTTGAAAATAACCTTCCTAAATTTATGAAAGATTATTGTATCTATTTAAAAGGATCTGTATCAGTTACTACTAGACTGGCTTATTTAGAAGATATACAGTTCTTTTGTAATTATTTATTAGAAACTAAGGAAGTTACAATAGCTGATGAAATAAAAGATATTACACTTGATGAATTTAATAAAATTAAAGCAAGAGATGTTAATTTATTCTTAGGAGATTATTGTACACGTTATTATAAACAAACTGATAAAAGTACTCTTATTTATGAAAATAACAATCGCGCTTTAGCTCGTAAAAAGTCATCCTTGTCTACTCTATTTAAGTTTCTTTATAGAAATTCACAACTTGAAAATAACATAACTGATGGATTTAACCCCATTAAGCTTCCTAAGCCTCAACCAGATGCAATTAAGCGTCTTGAAATAGATGAAGTTGCTAAAATGTTAGAAGCTGTTGAAACTGGATATGGACTTACTGATAAAGAAAAAGTTTATTGGAAAAAAACTAAGCTTCGAGATAAAGCTATACTAGCATTATTTGTTACTTACGGTCTTAGATTAAATGAGCTTCGTGAACTTAATATTTCTTCATTTAATTTTTCTAGAGGTGAATTTAAGATTTATAGAAAACGTGGGAAAGAAGTTTTAATGCCTATAAACAAAACTTGTGAATTAGTTATTAAAGACTACATATTAAACGAGAGACCTAAAAGTGAAATACTAAATGAAGATGTTGAAGATGCTTTGTTTTTATCTCTTCAAAATAAAAGAATGGATCCTAAGTCAATAAGACAGCTAGTTAAAAAATATACATCAATTTCTATGGAAACGTCTAGAGATAATGGATATAGTCCTCATAAGTTAAGAGCTACTGCGGCTACGTCTTTAATTCAAAATGGTTTTTCTATATATGACGTTCAAAACTTATTAGACCATGATAATGTTACAACTACTCAGTTATATGCAGCACATAAGAAAAATGTTAAACGAGATATAGTAAATAACTTTGAATGGATAGATGAATCAAATGATCATAATGATTAATTTAAAGCCTAAGAACAAATGTTTGTATAAAAGCACTTGATATGATAAAATATACAGTATAAGAATAAATTAATATTAGAAATGAGATGATAACATGTATCTAGATTTAACTAATAAACAAATAATGATACTTGAGTTTATAAAAGATCAATTAACTCAAAAGGGATATCCACCTTCAGTAAGGGAAATATGTGCTGCTGTAGATTTAAGGTCAACATCTACTGTACACTCTCACTTAAATAAGCTTGAAAAGTTAGGTTACATAAGAAGAGATGCTACAAAGCCTAGGGCAATTGAAGTATTAGATTCAAATAAAGGTGAAGGTGTTAATGGATTAAATCAAGAAATATTGCACTTGCCTGTTATAGGACAAATAACAGCAGGTGAACCAATATTTGCTGAACAAAATATAGAAGAATACATACCGCTTCCTGCAAATCTTGTTGTAGGTAAAGAAAATTTCATATTAAAAGTTAAGGGTGAAAGTATGATAAATTCTGGAATATTAGATGGTGATTACGTTATAGTAGATAAAGCTAGTACTGCATCTAATTCACAAATAGTAGTTGCTCTAGTTGGTCAAGATAGTGCTACTGTTAAGCGTTTTTTCAGAGAAGAAAATCATATAAGATTACAACCGGAAAATGACTTTATGGAACCTATAATATTGGATCCATCAGAAGTTAATATAATAGGTCATGTAAAAGGTGTTTTTAGAGTAATAAAATAAAGAAATATGTGAATATACACATATTTCTTTATTTTTTATATACTAAAATGGCACATTAAATAAGTTAACATTTTTATATAAATATAATATAATATTAATATATAGAATATATAGATTTTTCAGTTAATTTGCAGGAGGGAGATTATGAGAAGAAATTCTGAAAAGATAGCTATATTTATACTTATCCCTATGCTCTTACTTACTTTAGTTATGACTCTTAGCAATATGTAATATAAAAATAAATGAGCTATATATTTTATATAGCTCATTTATTTTTGTTAATACTTATATTAAGTGCTTATATTGTTTTAAAAAATCTTTTATAGCTTGTGTAATTATTTCTTGTTTAGAATACTTAGAATTACTACATAATCTTTCAAACTCTTCCCATGTAGATTTTTCTACCTGTACTCTAGTCGCTTTTAAATTGTTCATATTACATTTTTCTATATTAATATCCTTTTTCGTTTTAGGTTGTAGAGATTTTATATCTTTTACACTTAAATACCAATCATAAACCTCGCATAGCTTATCTAAGTCTTCTGCACTAACATTTACTTTAGCAGGTTTAGATTTATAAACCTTATTACTATTTTTTTTTGTTTCTTTTTTAGTATCTTTAGATTTAGTTTTATTTACATTTTTTTTATCAGCTTTTTTCACAGAATCTATAGTAAGTTCTAATTGTTTAATATTATTAGCACTATTGTATTCTTCTTTTTTTACATATTTTCCTTTAACTGACTTATAACCATGTTTATTTAAAAAACGTCTTAAAGGTCTAACTTCAGAGTTCAATTCAATAGCAATCTCATCTATTGTCATTCCTTTATTTTGTAACTTTAGAAACTTATCTAATTTTTGTTTTTCTGTCACTTTTCATCCCTCCAAACTAATCAATATAGATTATACCATGTATTTGATATTAAATACAAAAAAACTCCAAACATACATTCGGAGTTTAATTAACATTAACTTCATATTTTATTTCTACTCTTCTAGATTTATTTCTATCTATACTTCCATCTTTACTTTCTATTGGTTCAGCTTTAGATCTACCTATAGCTATTATATCATTGGTTAGCTTATCTTTATATTTATAATCTCCTATTTCTTTTCCAACAATATAATTAACTACACTAAAAGCTCTTCTTTGTGATAAATCAAGATTATATATATATGTACCTACATCGTCTGTATGACCTTCTACAACTATCTTAGATATGTAGTCTCCATAATCCTTATATATAGTTTCAACATACTTTGGAACGAATATTTTTAATATCTCTTTAGCTTCTGATTTTAACTCATAACTATCCGTATCAAATAAAGCCGTTTCTCCAAAGGTTACTTCTCCACTTTCCTTATCAATTTCTACTGGAATTCCATTTTCTTTTAAAGTTGTTTTTACTGATTCATTAATACTATTGGCAATACCTTGCTCTACCCCACCAACCATACTTTCAGAACTAATTAAAAACATTATAACAACCATTAAAACAGTTGCTAATAAATCTGTAAAAGTAGGCCAAAAATTGCTATGTTCTTCTTCTTTATTCACAGTTCTTTTATATCTATTTATCATATCTTAATTCCTCTGTTTGATCTAATTCTTCTTCATCTAACTCGTCTAAATCAAAAGTTTGGTTGGGATTTTCTAATTCATTTAATTGATTTATTTCAAATTTATTGTCATATTGATAAGTTTTGTTAGCTTCTAATGATTTTGAAATGTCTAAAGCTTCTTTATATATGTCTATATACTTAAATACAAGTTCTAATTGACTTGTTATTGACTTAGCTTGTTTATCAATAGTATTAGTTAAAATTTTTATATCATCTTTTAAATTAATATTAACTTCGTTTAGGTTCTTCTGTTTTAAAAGTAAATTATTTTCATAAGATATTAACTTCATCATAAGATCTTGTATATTTCTTTCATATAAAGCAAAACCTGCATTAACATCTCGTATATATTCTTTTATAGTAATTTGACTTTGATTTACAGCTTTAATATCTTTAGATGATTCTTTTATGTTTAAAACAATTTCATTATAGATTTCGCTTTGAGACTCATATGTATCAAATAACTTAACGAATTTTAGGTTAAGTATACTAAATTGTTTATCTAATTTTCTTACACTTTGATCAAAATTCTTTATAGAATCGTGAGATCCATTTAACATTATTCCTAGTTTTTCTATAGAAGATATAAAATCATCATTAAAATCGTGTAAATCTTTAGATATTTTATCAAATCTTTCTATAGCACTTATAGCTTTACTTATATCTTTTATACAAACCTTTATTTCATTAAGCTTAGCTTCTAGTACTTTACCTTTATCATTACTAGCTTTAACTGTCATTATATTTTCTAATTTAAGCATTAATTGAAGTAATATATTTTCACAGTTTTTAAATTTTATATATGAATTAATGAGTATAGAACATATTATACCCACTATACTAGTCGCAAAGGCTATTTGCATGCTTCCTATAGCTAACGTCATTGAATTAACTATATCACTTTTATCAATACTTGCAAGAGTTATAGTAAGGCCTACAAATGTACCTAAAACCCCTAATAAAATACAAAGTGATGGTGAATGCTTAATCGCTTTTATTTCGTCTATTATAATTTTTTTATCTTTAGAAAAATCAGATATTACCTCTTCAACAAATGTATTCATATTTATTTGTGAGTAAGGATATGATACTTTATAATTTTCGTATTTACTATTAGCTATTTTTAATATGCTACTTTCCTCTTGATTTAAGTTCAGTTCTTTTAGCTTCTCACTTATAAAGCTATAAATATTGTTATTTTTAATTATATTTAGTACTGAATATAATAATGTTATACCTATAAAGATTAATGTTATAGGATTTGTAAATATAGATGTGAATAAATTAATTACTATATTGCCCATATTAACCTCCTTAATTGTATTTTAATAATATATATGTACAAATTTATTAAAATAGACAAAAATTAAGGAGATGACTTAAATATAGATTAAGTACATCTCCTAAGATAATAAATATTATGTATTTTTTATTTAATATGTTACTTATTCATAGTATAAAAAAATTAATTCAGTGAATAATACTATTAGTTAGATTTGAAGTTGGAAAGGCTCCAATGCTCTACTTAAGATTTAAGTAATGGTGAGAGATGCAGGATAAGCCGCCCTGCCAAATCTAATTTAGATAGAAGAGTACCTATTTGGGTACTCTTCATTTATTTAAAATTGTATAAAATAGACATTGACATAAATTTTTGTATTATGTAAAATGTTAAAGGAATTGAATAAACTGTATTTACTCTTGTTGAGGGAGTAGCTAGCATGAAATATGTGATTAGATCAACATAATGACTATCTAAAGTCTGGTTTAATCTTAAATAGCGAGACTCATACACGATTTATTTCGTGTATAAGTCTCGTTTTTTTTGTGCATATTAAAAAAAGTTAAGGAGGAATAAATTTATGAGCTTAGTATCAATTTTATTAACTTCATTTGCTCTATCGATGGATGCATTTGCAGTATCAGTAACAAAAGGTATAACAATAAAAAATATAACTAAAAAAATTGCATTTAAAATTGCATTCTTCTTTGGATTATTTCAAGGTGGCATGCCTTTAATTGGATGGTTGCTTGGTATAAAATTCGAAAAATACATAAAGGCATTTGATCATTGGATAGCACTAATTTTACTTTCATTTTTAGGAATTAAGATGATTTATGAATCTATAAAAGATAGTAAACAGCAAAATAATAATGAAAACTCTGAAGTTGCAATGGACATAGATAAATTTACTAACCATGAAATTAATATGAAAGATTTAATTGCTTTATCTATAGCTACTAGTATAGATGCACTTGCTGTTGGCGTTAGTTTTGCATTTTTAAGCATTAATATAACACCAGTTGTTATCACAATAGCTGTTATAACATTTATAATGTGTTTTATAGGTGTTTTAATAGGAAATAAAATAGGATATAAGCTAAAAGATTATGCAGGAATTGTAGGTGGTGTAATACTTATACTTATAGGATTTAACATTTTCAATGAACATACTGGATTTTTATTTGATTTGTTTAAATAAAAATGTATATATGCATAAAAAGGCTATGAGAACAAATGTTCTCATAGCCTTTTTTATGCATTATTTTATTAATCCAAATTCATAATTAGTAGTTTGTATATATTTTTCACCTTTTTTTAGAATAGAATTTTTTAAAAAAGTTTGATTATATCCTATTGGAGGATTTTGAGTTTCAAAACAAATTCCATATCTTGTATTATTTCTAGTATTATTATATAGAAGTTCTCCATTAGTAAAATTCATACTGTATATAACTACATAATTTTGATTTGTTGTTATTTTCATGTACCTTCCTGAATTAATATCTTTCATGCATATAATATCTTGTGTTTTATTGTCTTTTAATACAAAAGGATGATCATAGCCATTTGCTAACTTTATTTGGTTATGATTAGAATCTATTCTATTTCCTATTTTAGTTGTTTTTCTAAAATCAAAAGGTGTATTAGATACATCAAGTTGTTTACCTGTTGGAACTCCTGTTTCATCTATTTCTAATATATAATCACTGTCAATTTTTAAAAGTTGATTTGTTATAGGATTTTTTAAGTTTCCACTTAGATTAAAGTATGTATGATTAGTCATGTTAACTAAAGTATCTTCATCACTAGTAGCTTCGTAAACTATACTTAAATTATTATTGTTATCTAGTGTATAAGTAACCATCATATCTAAATTACCTGGATATCCTTCTTCCATATGATAACTTTTAGATTTAAGTTCTAAAGAAATTTTATCCTTATATTTTACAACATTTAAATCCCATACTTTTTTATCAAACCCTATATTTCCTCCATGTCCTTGATTATTTTCATAGTTTTTAGATAGTATATATGTATTTTTGTTTAATTTAAATTCACCTTTATATATTCTACCGGCTGTTCTTCCTATTATAGCTCCAAAATAAGATGGATTTTTTATATAATCCTTAATATATTTAAATCCCACTACTATGTTTTCAAATTTTTTATTTTTATCAGGAGTTAATATTTTAGTTATTATTCCTCCGTAATTAAGAACAGATATACTTATTGCATTATCATTTTTAATTGTATATAAACATATATCTGATTCTTTGTATTTTAATATAAACTCTTTACAAACCTCTATAGTTATCCCCCCCTAAATAAATTACTTAGTTATATTATCAACATTAAATTCTAAAAATCCATCTACAATCATGTTATGTAATTTTTCTTCATATAGATTACTTAAATTTTCATCTATATATAATATATACTTTGGAACATACTCATCTTCCTCTTCTAATTTATTATTTATAACTTCAAAAGGAGCAAGTAGTATTTGATCAAAATTTAAAATTAGTTGTGGTAACTTATCAAATACTTCTTTACTGTTATCATAGTCTTCATCTGCTAATTTTTCATAAGCTTCATAACTCTTTTTATAATATAAGCTTGCTAACATATACTGGCATTTTTTATTTCCAAGCTTAGCACCTTCTTTAAAATATTTCTCAGCTTCTAAATCTTCATTTAACTTTAAACTTAATTGTCCTAAGTTAAATATTGATTCTATACATTCTTTTAATCTTGGCTTTTCATACCAGTACTTAGCACTTACATAATCTTTATAATAAATACTATATATTATACCTAACATGTGTTGTGAGTAGATATTATCTTCATTTGCAGGAACTTCAAACATCTTTTTAGCAAGTTCATAATCTTCATTCTCAAAAGCAATTTTTCCTAAATGTATTCTAGCATTTATATGTTCATCATTAACTGCTTTTTCATAGAAATTTCTAGCTTCTTCATAGTTTTCTAAATTTTCATATATAACACCTAACCTATATAATGATTCTACGTCATTATTATCAGATGCTTTTTTATAATATTTTATAGCATTATCATAATCTTTTAAATCCTCGTATATATTTGCTAATTTAATTTGTACTGATAAAAAATCATCTATTTTTAAATAATATTTTATAGCTTCATCTATTTCATTAGTTTGAGCATATAAATCTCCAAGATTTTCTATAGCCTCAATTATGCCACCTTCTATAGCTTTTTCATATAATTTTATAGCTTCTTCATAATTCTTCTCTTCAAATAAAATTCCAGCTAAGTTATTTGTAGCCTGAATTATATTATTTTCTGATGCTTCTTTATAGTATTTCTTAGCTTCATCTAAATTACTATCTTTATTGTATATATTTGCTAATTTATAACCTGCTAACTTATTATTTTTTTCATAAGCATTTTTATAATATTTTATAGCATCTTCATAATGCTCTTGTTCATCATATATATAAGCCAATCTGTAATTGCAATCTATATTTCCTTTTTCTGCACCTTTTTTATAATAAATTTTAGCTTCATCTAAATCATTATCCTCTTCTAGTAATAGCCCCAAATTAAAACATGCTTTTTCATATCCTATTTTATATAGTTGCTTATAGTAAGATATAGCTTCCTTATAATCTTCATGTTCTTGATAAGTTAAAGCTAAATTATATTTTGCATAAGTGTTTCCTAATATGGCTCCTTTTTTATAACTATCAAAAGCTTTATCACAATCATTTAGTGTTTCATATAATATTCCTAAATTATAAAATGCATCTGATAATTTGCCATTGCTAGCTTCTTTTAACCATTTTAAAGACCTATTATAATCTCCTAGTTTAAAGTGTACTACACCTAAATTGTTTTGTGCTTTTAAATGACCTAGCATAGCTACTTTTTCATACCAGTAGATACAATATTCATAAGCATTTAGTTTATAGTACATATTCCCTAAATCATAAGCAGCATCTTCTATACCATTTTTAAAAGCTGCTTTAAACCATTTTTCAGCTTCTTCAAGATTACCCTCATCTACATATAATTTAGCTAAATTATATTGAGCTTTATTATAATCATTTACAGAAGCTTGAATTAATAAATCTATCGCTTCATTTAGCCTTCCTAATTTAATATAGAAATTTGCTTTAGTATATAAAACTTTAGGATCTGTTGGTATATTTTTAATTTTTTTTATTGAAAATTTAATATTATTCATAAGCTACTCCATACCTACCTTTAAAATTTATACTTATACAATATTTTACCATAATACCTATATATTATATTAGTTAAAGTTTATATATTAGTATTTTTTACTGATATTTTGATATAATGATATAATCTTATATAGTATAAATAGGAGGATTATTATGAATTTAGATTTATTATTTAAGATATTAGTTGCTATAGTGGCTATTGGAATAGTTATAAAATGTATTAGATTTATTGGAGGAATGTTGTTTAGAATTGCTTTGATAGGACTTTGCATATTATTTTTATATAATTTATTAATACATATTTAAATTTTTTGTATCTATAATTTATTAGTTTTTTACACATACTATTTATATAAAGGAGGTAAATCTATGATTTTAAAGAAATTAAGAATTATATTATCAATAATTTTAATTATCTCTGCAAGTAGTATAAGCGTTGTTTCCGCTTTTAACACTGAGGCTCCACCTCCAGTTAGTAATGAATATATTAAGGAATTAGAAATTATAGATAATAATATGTACCTATTAATTAAATCTATTGCTACAAGAAATTTTGATGAAGATAAAATTATTAAGCAGATTAAATTTATAGAGACATTAATCAATAATTTAAGTCTTAAAACTGCGAAACTTTCTCAAGAAGATAATGATGTGATTCTTGCTATGCAAGCTATATTGAACTACTATAAAATTTCTATTATAAATATAAAAGATTATTTAAACAATAAAGATGCTGATGAGTTAATAGATTCTATCACTTCTTTTTCATTAGGATATAACTCTTCATCCAGTTTAAGAAGAATTATAGGAGAAGCGAGACAGTAAGTCTCGCTTTAAATTTGCAATCTTCTTTTTATACAAGGACATGCAATTTTTTATATGTTTTTATCATACATTCTATTAATAAGTGAATTATAAACGTAGTAATCTTAAACTTGTTTTAAGATATAATGAACGACTAGTTAATTGTTTAGAGTGAACCTGGCCTAAGTATATTTTATTGTTTTTATAAAAAAAGTAGAACCTTTAGTGAGACTCTACTTTTTCAAACATTTCTATTAATCTTTTTCTAATATATCAAAGAATATACTCTCAAACTCTCCAGTTTTAACTGCATGTTGATTACAAGAAGGACCAGTAGCATTTTTATTCCATCTAAGAACTCCTCTTTTAAGTGAACGTTCACTTTTCTTTTCTTAACGTACACTATCCCACTCATAAGTTTTCTTTAAACGTCTTACACTTCTATTTGTTATATTTAATTTTCTAGCTATTTTAACAATTTAAGATCTTTTTATAAAGTTTGTATGCTTTGTCTCCTTTAACATTTATAGCTCTAGCCATATCACCACCTCGCTTACTCGGCTCATTTGTTGTTTTGTAAAATAAAAATGATTCCTATAATTAATAGAAATCAGATTTATCTAAATAGGGTATTTAATTATCAGCGTATTGATGTTGATTATATTGAATAGTAGCTCTTATATGCTTATTTTGATTACTATCATAGTGATATGTTACTAAAACAGTATTATCATTTACGTCCGGCTTGTCAACTGCATGCAATAAAAATGCTATTGAGTTATTTTCAAAAATAACCATTGCAGATTTCTCTGGTCCTAAATAGTCGCTTTTACCTAAAGTATCAATATTTGCTAAAGCCGCATCTTTAGATATGCTGTAAAAATTTTCAAAGTCTTTATCCGTTACTGAAAAAGATCCCAAGTTTTCTATTTCATATTTACTTTTTTTTACATTATTATCACGGTTTTTAGATTCTCGTTTATCCCCACAACCTATTAATAAAGTAATCATAATACCCATTAAAAATAAGCCCGCTATTTTCCTCATATTTAACCCACCTCCGAAATACATAATACGGTTACTCCGAAGATTTATTTATCTATTTTTAAAAACTTAATACTAAAAATAAGGAATCAGAAGAAGTAGTTTAGATGGATATAAAGGTATTTTTAAGTTTATCATGTAAAATGGCTGTACATCTATACCGACTTATAAAAGAAAATCCTATGACTTATATAAAACTGCCTAAAGCTAACAAAATTGAAGATTTCAATAGAATACTTCAAAGATTTCCACTTGGTCATAAACTACACATTCAATTGCAAATAGCATTCCATACTGGACTTAGGGCATCTGAGGTGTGGGTTTAACTTGGGATAATATTGATTTTGCAAGTAAAACACTTACAGTTGAAAAAACATTACTCACTAAAAGTGCCAAGGTATCAGAGTTTCAATCACCTAAAACAAATAGTTCTCTTAGAACTATTCATATAGGATATACACTATGTAATTCATTGAAAGAAAAGAAATAAAATTTGGCAAAAGGAAAACAAACTAAAATATGGTGAATTCTATATTTATTCTGAACATGATTTTGTATGTTTAGACGAAAATGGTGAATTTGTTACTACTATGAACTTTAGACAACTATGTTATGTGGTTAATAAAGACTTAGGTATAGATTTTAATTTTCATATGTTAAGACATATTCACTCTACCCTATTGTTTGTTAATGGAGCTAATCCGAAAGATATACAAGAGCGTTTAGGTCACAGTATAATAGATATTACGTTAAATACTTATTCTCACTTAACTAAAAAGATAAAAAAAGAAACTGTTAATATATTTGAAGACGCCATAAAATAAATATTGCCACCATTTTTAATCTATGGTGGCAAATGGGTGTCAATTTGCTAATATAAAAACAAATTTAAAACCTAAATATGTTGCAATTACTTATTTTATACTATTTAAATCTATGTAAGCTTCTATTTGTGGTATATATAACATATTGTCTTTTATATGAGTATTTCCAAATTCTTTTAACTCCAATCCCTTATCATCTTTAGTTATTTTATATTTTACAACCTGATTTTCCTCATTTACATCACCAAAGAAATATGTACCTTCATATTGTTTAAATCTAAAATTGAAATTATCTCTAGTTAGCTTTATTTTTAAATTTTTCATAACTTATTCCTTTCGATAGTAATTTAATGTTTACATTATCTTATAAGAAAAAATAAATTTATTCAAGGGTGTAAATGAATTTAAATTATTAAATATCATTTTTAACTTATAGTTATTTTTATTGAATCCTTATTTTTAGTTTGTATATGAGCTATATCACCAGTTAAATTAGAATCTAGTGCATGAGTTACAACTTTAGATAAATTTTCAGTATCAACTATATCACTTTTTAAATTTAGCCAATTGAGTCCATTAATTTTAATCATTCTTTTTACAAACTCAACAGGAAACTTAAGATAAATTTTATCTCCACTATTTGATAAAATTCTTATTCTAAAAAGTATATTTTCTTCCAAATTATTAAATTTATTAACCACCTAATCCCCTCCTCTTTTACTTTTATTAATATGATTTAACTATTTAATAATATAACTTTTATTTAACGTGTTATTTTAAAAGTTTAGATATATATTTTTTTGAAAAAATACTGATTTTAAATTATTATTCAAAAATACATAAGATATTTACTATTATTTAAATGTATATTTTTATAAAAAATTTTGAAAATTATATTTCAAAACATTATAAGTGTAACTCCTAAAGCAATTCATTATTTAAAGTGAATTTTATTTTAAAAGTAAGATGCTTAAGATACTATAACTAATAATTAAAATACAATATACATAATATAAAGCACATGAATTTAACAATAAAAAATTGTTATTTTAAAAAATTTATAAAATATCCAGTATTTTCTTTTAATTTCATCATATATTGCAATGTTTTGAGGAGTGTGTAAAATTAAATTAAACAAAACATTTTCCTAATTAAAACTTAATATTAATACTAAAAATTTTACGAAATGAGAGGATATTTTATGAACCAACAAGAACTAAAAAGATTTAACTTCAATAGCTGGGCTTATATAATCAGCTATGCATTTATGGGACTTATGAGTGGAGTAGCATTCGACATTTTGGTAACATTTTTACAGCAAGTTAATATCTCTACAGCAAGGTCATTCTCTACAAAGAACAGGCAAGTTCATTGACAGAAAATATAAAAGGTATGAGTTCTTACCAATTACATGAGTTTGTGTTAGCTCAAAGAGATATTTTACTTATGTTTGTTATAATAGCTTTACTGTCTCTTATACCTTTATTATTTATAAAAGAGAAAAAACAAGATTATTATGAAGAGACTCATGAAAAAAGAAAATTTGATTGGTCTATATTTAAAAATAAATATGTTTTATTATGGTTAGTATATTTTGCAATGATAAGATTTGGGGCATCATTGATTGTTCCTTACTTTTCAGTATTTTTAAATAATGAACTTGGAATATCAAGAGCTACTACTTCACATCTTGTATCTTCTCAATATTTTGCAATGGTAATGTTCTTATTTATATCACCTTGGGTTGTAAAAAAACTTGGTAATGTTATTGCACTTGGAGGTCTTGCACTTTTATCTATACCATTTATGTTAATTATAGCTAATGGTAAAATATTTGGTGGAGCCATGATTTTTGCTGTTGGGGCTGGATTATTCTTTAGATCTGGATTTATGAACTGTGCAAATCCAATAATGAACTCCCTTCCAATGGAATTTGTTTCTAAGAATACAAGACCAGCATATAATTCTCTTATATTCGTAGCTGGTGGTGTTACTTCAATAATAGCTGGTCAATTTACCAAGTTTTTCTTATTTAAAATACCTGGAGGATATTCAAAAGCTTATTATATAACAGCAGTTATATATACATTAGCAGCAATATTATTATTAGGTGTCTATACTAAAAGGTATAATAGACATAAAAATGATAAAAAAGAAGACAAAGTTGCATAAACTTATTCATAAACTTATTAAGGAACTAGCTTTAGCTAGTTCTTTTTATTTTATACAAATAAAACTTTTATTAAATTTCGTTTTATGTTAAAATCTTTCTAGTGTTTAATTAAAATTTTACTACTATATTTTATAGTATGTACGAAGGGAAGATTGATTAAATTGTTTAATTATATTAAATTTGCTATTTTCCAATTTGTGGGGTTCATATTATCATTATTTAAGTTAAATAAGTTTTTAAAATCTCCTGATAAATATACAATGGAAAATAAATTTAGATTTTTAAAAAATCAAGCTAAAAATTCTTTAAAACTAGTAAATATTAATGTTAATATACTTGGAAAAGATAAAATTCCTAAAGAACCTGTGTTATTTGTTGTTAATCATTCTAGTATGTTAGATAGCTATATATTAATTTCTAGTGTTGATAGACCTATTGGATGTATAATAGCTGATGAACCAATTTGGAAAAAGATGCCTATAGTTAATAAATGGGCTTCTGTAATAAAAAGTATATATATTAATAGGCATAATAATAGAGAGGCTTTAAATAGCATTTTAGAAGCTTCTAATAACATTATAAATGGTCATAGTATGGCTGTATTTCCAGAAGGAGATTTAACATGGATAAAAGATTCAAAATCTATAGTTTCTGAGTTTAAAAGTGGAGCTTTAAAAATTGCATATAAGGCAAGATGTCCTATAGTTCCATTAGTTATAAAAAATTCTAGAAAAACTTATAGTGGTTATAAACCTATAGGTAAAATTAAATCTATAAATGTTGAAATAGAATTTTTAGAACCTGTATATCTACATATAAATAATCCTAAAATTAAAACTATGGATTTAGCAAAATTAATAAGAGAAGATATGATAAATACTATTTTAGAATTTAATAATAAATATAAAAAAAGTGCTACATCAATATAGTTGTAGCACTTTTTTATTTATAATACTGTTATTTCATCATTAGGGGATATTATACCTTCCTTTATAACCTTTACAAAGATTCCTTCTCTTGGCATAACACAATCTCCAGTTTTTTTCTTTATATCACAACCCCCATGACATTTTTTACCTATTTGCGTAACTTCAACTTCACATTCCCCAATTTTAAGTCTCTGTCCTACTGGCAATTTATAAACATCTATGCCTTCTGTTGTTATATTTTCTGCAAAATCCCCAGATTTTAATTCATTAAATCCTTTAGATCTCATCTTATCTATGCTTTCTTTTGATAATAAGCTTATTTGTCTATGCCAATTACCAGCATGAGCATCTCCAACTATTCCATGGTCAACTTTTAACTTGGCTTCATTTACAGGTGTTTTAATTACACCTTTTCTATCACTTATATTTATTGATACAATCTTAGCCATAATATGCCCCACTTTCAATGTTATTTTTATCTTTTGTATATATAGCTTGTCTAACTAATTCCTTAAACATAAGAGGTTTATTTATATAATTTTTTATATCAACACCAGTATTTGAGTGAATACATGTTTTTATATATCCATTTTCATCTAATATAACTTCATTACACCCTCTACAAATATTAAAATCATTGTGAGTATCTATACTAATTATTCCTTTAGCATTATCTAAACTATAATATTTATATCTTTGGTTTACATAATTCATTTCATGTAAACCTTCTATGTTATTTATTATATTTTGTATATTTACATATCCTCTTTTAAAAAAGTTAATAGAACTAGATTCTGGAATTAATTCTGTAAAGTTTACTTCTACTGGTAAGCATCTTGTTAAATAAATAAAATCTAATATTTCATCAATATTAAAATCATTTATAAGAGTACAAATTATTTTTGTATTTAATCTTATATTTATGCATTTATCTATAGTTTCTAAAACTTCATTAATATTTATTTGATGGTTTAATTTTTTGTATTTATATTGTTTTAAAGACTCTAGCCTTATAGCTATATTAGTAAGTCCATAAGATTTTAATTTACTTACTTTATCGCTAATTCCTTTTCCATCAGTTATTATACTTATATAGTCTATATTGCACTCATTTTTTATATAGTAAATTAAATCATATAATTTTAATTCATCAATACTGTCATCTAAATCTAAATCAATCATATTTATACCAAGTTTAGTTACACCATCTATAATAAACTTTAAATCATTTATACTTAAAATAGAATTTTTACCTAATGATATAATAAGTTTATTTACTTCTCTATTATACCTATCCATCATAATTACAACACCTCTTTATAAGAAGTATATATTACTTCCTATCTTTTCTATGAGAAAGTTCTCCATTGTTTTTTACTAATAATATTTCAGCCATTATACCAAATGCTATTTCTTCTACACTACTTGAAGATATATTAAGTCCTATAGGTGCATAAACCTTATCTAATAAGTTTCTAGATATTCCTTCACCAATAAGTTCGTCTTTTAAAGATTTCCATTTTTTTCGACTACCTATCATTCCTATATAAGCTACATCTGAGTTTATTATTTCTCTTAAAGCTTCTATATCTTTTTCATACCCTCTAGTAGCTATAACCACATATGTATTATCACTTAAGTTAATTCCATTTAATATTTTTTTTATATCTCCTGAATAAACTTCATCTACACCTTTAAACCTTTCTTCATTAGCAAATTCACTTCTATCATCAACCACTATAGTGTAAAAGTTTAAACTATTAGTAATTTTATATAAAGCATGGCCTATATGTCCACCTCCAATAATTAAAAGCTTAGGTTTTGGCTTAAATACTTTTATGTACCCTTTAATATAGCCACCACATTTCATAGTAGTTTCTAAGGTTTCTTCATTTAGAGAATATTCAAAATTAAAATCTTCTCCACTTTTTATACAATCTCTACATTTATTTATAACTGAATGTTCTACTAGTCCACCACCAATAGTTCCCATTATGCTTTCATCTTTAAAAAATGCCATAGTAGCTCCTTGCTTTCCTGGGCTAGATCCTTTAACTTGTGTAAGTGTAACAAAACAAACACGATTTCCATTTTCTAATTCTTCATATATTCTCTTTAATATATCTTCACACATTATATGTCACTCCAATTCATTAAAATAGCCTCTAGTACTCCACCAGCTATACATCTTGCTTTATCTGATATTGTCTCGCAATTTTTAAGTTCATCGATTCTAGGATCTATATCAGCAATTTTTAAGTTTTTAGTCACATTACTTCCATTTCTTATTATACCTCTTAAAAGTCCATCCATAGTAGCTAATACATCTACATATTTATTACCCGTATTTATAGTTGCTATAACTTGATTTTTCTTTACTATATCACCTATATCACAAATATTTTTTATAATTCCTGATTCTTTTGAATATACAACTCTTTCTTTACTAAATCCACTTATATTACCAGGTGTTCCTGTATTTTTAATCGCAAAACCATTGTCTATTATCTTACCTAAATTATGACCTCTCATAGTTTCTATAACAAAATCAACATCTTTTCCTGCAAAGAATCCAGGTCCTAATCCAATAGTAATAGGGGCCATATTAATCGTAGTTCCTAAATTTTTTTTAGCGATTATTGCATCTACTACAACTTTAGGTTTTAGCTTATAAATTAAATCACCCTTTGGATCAATAGCTACACAAACATTTTTTAATTTAAAAGCATGTTTCAATTCTTGTTCATTTTTTACAAATTTACATGTGACATTATCTATGCATACCTCACCATCATAAATAGCTTCACTAAAACAGACTTTACGTCTTATAGATAAGGGGTTTTTAACTTCTAATGCTAAGACGTTAAAACCACATCTATTAAGTTTATGAATAACACCAGTTGCTATATCTCCAGCACCTCTGACTATAATAAGCTTATCAATCATTTGTTCCCCCTTATTAACTTTTTAAATATTAATACCATTATACAATATATGTACATATTTTTTTAAATAAATTTACATAATTCTACAAATAAAAAATGGATATCTAAAATTTTAGATATCCATTTTTTTATTTACTTATTTAATACTAATTTTTTAGATTTTTTACAATAAATCTGTATTATCATAGGCATAGATTCTATACTTATATAAGCTAAAGTACAAGATAATAGTGATGCTATTAAAATTGAAAATTTAGCTAAATTTATAACTTGTAAATTCCCTGTAAATGCAATTTCTGTTACAAATATAGACATTGTAAATCCTATACCGGCTATTAAAGAAACTAAAAATATTGATGACCATCTAGAATCTTTTGGCTTTTCAGCTATATGAAACTTAGTTGATAAATAGGTAAATAACATAATTCCAAGTGGCTTTCCTATAACAAGTCCTAATATTACACCACTCATTAAATTCTCAGCATTTACCATATTAAAGCTTATATCTAAACTTATACCTGTATTTGAAAAAGCAAATAATGGAAGTATTATAAAATTACATAAAGGTGTGAAAATTCTTTCTACCTTTTTAGTTACATCAAACTTGCTATTTTTATTTTTTCTTCTAGTAGGAAGCATCATAGCTAATATAACTCCAGATATAGTTGCATGTATACCACTTAGATAAAGTAAAGCCCAAAGAATTAATCCTAAAATTAAATAAGGCATTAAAAAGTCTTTTTTACTTAGCTTATTTAATAACACTATAAAACCTACAATTATAAGTGCAAATCCTAAAGCATAATAATTAAAATCTGATGAATATAAAAATGCTATCATAAGTATTGATAATAAATCATCTACAACTGCCAATGATAATAAAAATATTTTTAGTGAAGAACTTAATTTGTTTTTAAATATCATAAAAACTCCAATTGCAAAAGCTATATCTGTAGATATAGGTATTCCAACTCCTGAAGAATAAGGAGTTTTTGAGTTAAATAAGAAAAATATTATAGCTGGAAAAATAACACCTCCACAAGCAGCAATTATAGGAAAAGCAGCTTTTTTTATATTTGAAAGATTTCCATATAATATTTCTTTTTTTATCTCACATCCAACAACTAAGAAAAATATAGCCATAAAAAAATCATTGACAATCATATGTAAGTTAAAATGATTGAATACAATTATTTCTTCAAATAAGTAATTATACAAACTAACCAAAGGACTATTAGCAATTATTAGTGCAGCTAAAGTAGCTATAAAAAGTAATACTCCTGGTAAAAGCCTCTGATTCTGTTAACCTTGCCTTTTTCTTGTTAAATGTTTTTAAAGCTTTAGTATTTTGATAATCTAAATTCATTTCTATTCCCCCCTAAATAATGTTAAATATCAAAACTAACATTAATTCTAGTACAATATAGTTCGTATTTCTAGTGATTTAACAATATATATGTTAATTTTCGTTTTGCTTTTTTCGATATTTTAGTACAAAGGTGTTTTAAATTTATAAATTATTCGTTTTTTTAAAATTATATTAACATTAAATGAGTAAATTAATTTTAAAAGTTAATATCTTTGTTTTATTTTGTCATCATACTTAATCAATTAAATAAATCACTAATACTTAATAAAATTCATACTATATTTAATAAAAGTAAGGAGGCTTTTTATGACATCTTTTATTCTTTATAGCATTTGTATAATTCTTTGTATGATTTCGTTTAAAAAAGATAAAGAAAAAACTAAACAAGCTTTTATAAATGGACTTAAATCTCTTGAGAATATAATGCCTCAGTTTCTTTTTATAGCCATACTAGTTGGAATAATTTTATCTATTTTAGATCCAGCTTCCATATCAAATCTAATAGGTAAAGACTCTGCTTTATCTGGAATAACTATTTCTTCTATTCTAGGTTCCATTACTACAATTCCTACATTTGTAGCATTTTCTATTGGAGATTCATTACTAAAAAGTGGTGCTGGATATGCTCAGGTTGCAGCATTTATTTCAACTTCTACAATGGTTGGTGTATTAACATTCTCTTTAGAAGCTAAGTATATAGGTATAAAATCAGCTTTTTATAGAAACTTCATTGCATTTATATTTTCATTTGTAGTTGCAATAATGATAGGAGGTATTTTAGGATAATGAATGTAAAAATTCTAATTAATAGATATAAATACTTCTTAATAAGCTTTTTAGTATGTATAATAATATACTTTGTAGATAGTAATTTAGGAATTAATATTTTTATTAGTACTAAATCTAGCATAGTTCAAATGTTATCTGTCCTACCAGCTATAATGATTCTTTTAGGTCTTTTAGATGTTTGGATTCCTAAAGAGTATTTTATAAAATATATGGGGTTAAATTCTGGAATTATTGGAATTGCTTTAGCCTTTTTAATTGCATTTTTTTCTGCTGGGCCTATGTATGCAGCATTTCCATTTACATCTTTACTTATAAAAAAAGGAGTTAAATTTTCTAATATAATAATTTTTTTAAATGCTTGGTGTGTTACTAAATTTTCTACTTTATTATTTGAAATTAGCTCATTAGGTTATGAATTTACATTAATTAGACTCATTGTTGATATTCCAGGAGTTATAATTATGGGATATATAGTTAATTATATTGTAAATAGAAAAAGGGCTATAGATTAAATCTACCTCCCTTTTATATAAAATATTTTAAATATGCTTATTTGATTATAATTTTATTATTGTATATATATATCTATAGTTTTTCTACCCCAATCATAAGCTTTACCTTCACTATTCATAAATATATCTATTTTATTTCCTTTTATAGCTCCACCACAATCTTCAGCTACAAATGTTTGGTTAAACTTAGGTATATAAACTTTAGTTCCATATGGTATAATTCTAGGGTCTACTGCTATGGTTCCCCATTTAGGTACTGTTCCTGTTGAAGTTATACTATCTCCTGCATAAGCTGTTGCTACTACACTCATATGTTTCCCTGATAAAGATTTGTTTGAAGCTAATTCACTGTTTGATGAAGTGTTTGAAATTTGCTTAGACTCTATTTTGTTATTTACTTGTTTAGATGTAGCTACTACAACTTCTTCAACTACCTTAGTTCCTTTTTTAATTATTTTATCTTGTGGTTTTTTAGATACTAATTCTTTTGAGAATTTTTTTTCTACCAACTTACCATTATGATATACAACATCATATATCAAATTATTTTTACCTTTTGAGCCTTCCTGAGCTACTAAAGATTTACCTTTTAATAAGTTTTTATCTTGTATTACTTTAGTTTCAAAATCTACTTCTTTATATTTAGAAATAGTTCCTTTCGACACACTTACAAGTTCTATAACCATATTATCTTCTAGTTTTGTATCCAATTTAACAGATTCTTTTTTATTTCCATTTAAGTTTAGTTTAATTATGTCATTTTCACCAAATTTTAAATCATGTTCTTTTATAACTTCATCTATAGTATATTTAAAAGTAGAAATTTCTTTCGATTCTTTATTAGAAATTATTTTTATATCCTTTTTTGCAGTTTCATATCCATAAAATAACCCTCCAATTATAGTTAGGGTACTAAACAATCCTATTAAAATTTTCTTATTTTTTATATACATAAAATCTCCTTTCTTATTTTTATTAACCTTGTATAGTAATGTATATTAAAGGAATTTTTAAAATATGTAACCTTTTTGTAACTTTTGGAATTGATAAAAACATAAAAAAATAGCATAACCCAGTTATTTACTGAATTACACTATTTTAAATTTATAAAACAACTTTTACTTTTTTATTTATGCTTATAGATTTATAGTCTACATTACAATCATATGCAATGATATTTACTCCTTTTAAGCTAGCATTTTTTAATGTATCTGCAAATTCTTTATGCATTTTAGTATTAGGTGTAAAGTATTTAACACCTTTCATTTGTATTACAAATAGTATATAGCTTATATATCCATCTTTACTAGCTTCTACAAGCTCATTAATATGCTTAACACCTCTTTCAGTCTTTGCATCTGGAAATAATACTACACCATCTTCTTCTAAAGTAACACCTTTTATCTCTACAAAAGCCTTCTTATTTTCAGTTTCTATATAAATATCAAATCTAGAAGATTTATATGTTTTTTCAGCTTTTATATAGGTAATTTCTTCATTTAAGCCTGGTAGTATTATATCTTTATTAACTAAAGCTTCATAAGCTACTTTATTTGGTACTTGAGAATCCATATTAATAAGTCTATTTCCTTTTATAACACTTATTAAAGAATATTTTGTTTTTCTATTTGGATTATCGTGTTCTTGAAGATATACTGTGCATCCTTCAATTAACAATTCTTTGCATTTGCCAGTATTTTTAACATGAACTATTTCTTCTTTTCCATTTATCATACAGTGTGCTATAAATCTATTAGGCCTTTTTATAAAAGTAGCCTTTACCATATTTTCATATACCATTTTATATCTTCCTTTACTAATCTACAGATTTTAATGATTCTACCATTTTAATTTTCTTTAACTTATAATATATGCATAAATTTACTAGTGTTGCAAATACAAATGTTAGTAAAGCAGATAATACAAAGCTTATAACTTTTATTTCTCTTCCAAACATAATAAAATCCAACTCTGCTGTAGTCATTACAAATCGGTGTAGAAAAACTCCCCAAAAAAGTCCTAAAATTGTTCCTATTATAGCTAAAATTACATTCTCTCTAAATACATAAGAAGATACTTCTCTATCATAAAATCCTAACACTTTAATAGTTGCTATTTCCCTTATTCTTTCACTTATATTAACGTTTGTAAGATTGTATAAAACTATAAAAGCCAATGTTCCTGCAGATACTATTATAAGTATTACAACACTATTTAAGTTAGAAATCATATCAGAAAAAGATTCTTTTGAATTTGTGTTAAATGTAGCTGAACTTATATTCTTTAATTTCATCATATCTTTTCCTAACTCAGCTTCTGATATTTTTTTATTTTTTATATTTATAAGTATTTGATTAAATTTAACATTTTCTTTAAATACTTTTTTATAAAATTTAGGACTCATATATATGTAGTGACCTACATAATTTTCAACTATGCCATCTACTTTAACTTTAAAAGTTTTATTTTCTTCATTTTCTAAAGTTATTAAATCTCCTATTTTAACGTTAAGCAGTTTAGCTAATTTTTCATTAATTAAAACACCATTGTCATTTAATTGATACGTTTTACTATTTGCCCTATTTTTAAGACTTATAAATTTATTTATGTTCTCTTTATTTTCAGGAACTATAATAGTTACATCTTTTTTATTAGAATTTTTAATTGCTTTAAAGCTTTTACTTTTAATATTTAAATAATCATTAATTCTACTATCTTTACTTATACTATTTATTTCATCAGTTTTAATATCTTTATCAACATCTTTACTATAATTTAGTGTTAGATTATACTTCATTAGATTATTATATTGATTATCTACTATAGAAGTTATGGAGTCTTTTATTCCAAATCCAGTAACTAAAAGAGCACTACATCCTGCTACACCTATTATAGTCATAAAAAATCTCTTTTTATATCGAAATATATTCCTACAAGTTACCTTTTGTATAAAGTTTAATTTATTCCATATAAATGGTATACGCTCAAGTAATATACGTTTACCCTCTTTAGGAGCTTTAGGTCTCATTAACATAGATGGAACTTCTTTTAACTCTTTGTAACAAGAATATACAGAAGCTAATGTAGTTGTTAAAACTGCTATTATAGTAGACAATAATAATAATTTTATGTCAAAGCTTAAACTAACATTTGGTAGTGTATAAGTTGTACTATTGTATGCATTGTATATTATTGAAGGAAATACTGTAAACCCTATTATATTTCCTAATATACTTCCTCCTACACTAGCCATTAATGAATATAATATATATTTAAGCATTATAGAACTTGAGTTGTATCCCAGTGCTTTCATAGTACCTATATTTACTCTTTGTTCATCTACCATTCTAGTCATAGTAGTTAAACATATTAATGCTGATAATGAGAAGAAAAATACAGGGAATATTTTAGATATTGATTCTATACTTTCTGCAGAATTTTTATAATCTACAAATCCATAGTTTGTATTTCTATCAAGTACATACCACTTTCCAGATTTTATATCTTTAATCTTTTTTTCCTCAGTTAATATTTTTTTTTCTGCCTTAACTAATTCAGATTCAGCTCTTTCTTTGTTTTTATTATATTCTTTTTTGCCTTTTTCTAAATCTATTTTTCCTTTATTAAGTTTAGACTTGGCTTTTTCAAATTCATATAAAGCTTCTTTTTTCTTAGTTTTTAGATTGTTCTTTTGAAGATTTATTTCTTCTTTCCCTTTATCTATAGAATCTTTAGACATTAATAATTTTGACTCTGTTTCTTTAAATAATTGTTCTTTAGCCTTTATTTTTTCATTAGCATCGTTTAATAAATCTTTTGAGATTTTTAATTTTTCCTTACTTTGATTTAATATAACTTCTAGCTCTTTTCTTTTATCATCATCTACATACTCATTAGACATTAAATTTTCTATACTAACTATATAATCTTTAAGAGTTATAATTTCACTTTCTTTTACCTTTAACTCTTCCTTAGACTTATCTATTTGTTGTTGAATAGAATCTTTATTTTTATTGAATTCTTCTATTTTTTCATTTAGACGTTTTTCACTATCTTCTAATTTATTTTCTTCTTCTTTTATTTTTTCTTCTGATAAAGAAAAAGTATTGTTTAATTCTTTTTCTTTTTGACTTAATTCATTTATACCATTATTAAGATCTTTCTCAGATTTTTTGAGATTATTATTAGCTAGAGAAAGTTCTTTATACACTTTTTTCTTTTGATTTTTTAATTCATTTTTTCCTTCATCTAACTTTTTATTAGCTTCATTTTTAATATCTTTATATCTTGAGTTTGCTCTTAACTTTCCTATATCTTCTATAGCATTCTTAGTTTTTTTTATATGGTCTTCATACTTATTATCGTAAGAATTAAACTTTTTAGAATCTTTAGCTGTAGCATAAATTTCTGTATACGCATCTAACTTAAATTCTCTATCAGGAACCATTATAAAGCCATCTAGTTGTCCATTACCTATATTACTACTACCTTTAGCATTTGATATATAATATGGAGTTTCAACTTTTCCTACAACTTTATATTCGATATTTCTTAAAGTATCACCTAGATTTTCATTATTATCACCATAAAGCTTTATGGTACTTCCTATTGGAATATTTAACGAGTCCTCTATGACACATTCTCCTAAATTTTTAGGATATCTTCCTTTTGTTATATTAACCTTATTTATGTAATCTTTGCTATTTTCTTTATCAGGTAATCCGTGAATTTTTAAAACTAATTGATTAGTACCAATACTTGTTAAAGCTTCCTTTGAATGTGTAGGATATACATTATCAACTTTATCTACTTTAGAAATAGCCTTAACGTCTTCATCTGTTAATCCTAAATTTGATATTACCGTTATATCCATTAAATTATTGTCATCATAATATTTATCTGCAGTTAATTTCATAACTGGCGATGCAACTTTTATGCCAGTAAAAAAAGAAACTCCTAATGTTATTATGGCAAATACAGATATAAATCTCCCTTTAGATTTTTTTATTTCTCTAAATGTATCTTTAAGTAAAGGGTTTTTCATTTTTACCACTCTATCCTTTCTATAGGAATAGATTCTTCATTTTTAAATATATTATGTACTTTACCATTTTTAACTGTTATAACTTTATCTCCCATAGGAGCTATTGCCATATTATGAGTTATTATTACAACAGTCATACCAAGATTTTTATTTGTATCTTGAAGTACCTTTAGTATATTTTTTCCAGTATTATAATCTAGAGCTCCTGTTGGCTCATCACATAGTAAAAGCTTTGGATTTTTAGCTAGTGCACGAGCTATAGCAACTCTTTGTTGCTCTCCTCCTGATAATTGAGATGGAAAGTTATCTTTTCTATGATTAAGACCTACAGAACTTATAACATCTTTTGGATTTAAAGGATTTTTACATATTTGAGTTGCTAATTCAACATTTTCTATTGCAGTTAAATTTTGAACTAGATTGTAAAATTGAAATACAAATCCTATATCATATCTTCTATACTTAGTTAATTCTTTTTCATTATATTCACTTATATTTTTATTATCCACTAATACACACCCTGATGTTGGGGTATCCATTCCTCCTAGTATATTCAATATAGTACTCTTACCAGCTCCACTAGCTCCGACAACTATAACAAGTTCTCCTTTGTCTATAGAGAAATCTACACCATCTAGTGCATTTATTTTGACTTCACCCATAGAATAAGTCTTTTTTACATTTTCAAATTTTATGTAGTTTTGCATATCATCTCCTCCTGTTTCTGATAGTAATTATACACTATTTAAGCTAATAACAGAATCTAGTTATATATTTAAATAATTAAATATTTGTCATATAAGCTGTATATTAATTATTATTTGACCTATAATGCTTTATGCACATTTACTTTTTTCTAAATATTTGAACTTATAAAATAAAGATATTAAAGCAAATAGTAAAACTATTAACTAATACTTTAAGTATAATAGAGATTGGCACTAGGGGTTTAATAGTAATGATTCTTATATAAAATCTAAAAAAAGCCTTGAGTATACACTCAAGGCTTTTAGATTTTATATAAACATACAATTTAAGTTTTTAATTTATCTTACAACTTTTCTAGTTAATGTTCCTATACCTAGTCCCATCATAATAATGCCAATTAAAATCTCTAGATTAGTTAAAATATAACTTATTGGTGTAGGTTCACAATTGATTGTACCTACTGCTCCAAACGCACCTATACTTAAGGTTATGGCTTCATTAAAATCACCTAAAAATTTTGGCAATGTCAAATTTTTAATTGTAGTTAAATTATATATAACTACTTGTTCTTCTACTTCAACTCCAAAAAATAGATATAAAATCGCAAATACTAATATAATAACTAAAGATGAATATATTGCATATTCTGGTCTTTCTCCATATCCACATGTTAGCCAATATAAATAAGATTCCATTTTAGGTATAAACTTTAGAGCTTTTCTTTGCGTGGTTTTGCATAAATAATAATATTCACCAAAATTATTCTCTAAAGAATTTTCTTTAAATTTATCAGCTATAGTCTGATACACCATGTAAATACCTTCATATTCTTCTTTCGTTTTATTTCTTATAGATATTTTATCAAAAAAACTTTTTTCATCTAGTTTAGTTTGAAACTTATCTCTAAACTCCAAATCTTTAATATATGTTGAAAAAACTTTAACTCCACATAAATCACAATCTGAAATAATTATCATATCTAATTCACTATCTTTAATTATTACACTATTCATATCACTTTGCTCAAAATTTGTATTTTTAATTTTACAATGTTCAAAAATTACAAAGGCTAATACACAATTTAAAAATTTTGCATATATATCACACTGTATAAAAGTACATGAGAAGTTATCATATTTATTCAAAGATGGCTTACTATTACTATCTTCTTTTAGAAAACTACAATTTTCAAAAGCTACTCCGCCTTTTCCAAATTCACAACCTTCAAATGTACATCCTATAAATCTGCATTCTTTAAATTTTATATTATCAAACTTACATCCTATAAATTTTGAACATAATATATCCTTATTTTCTATAGTAGAAAATTTATCTTCATCCAAGATTCCTTCTTTCCCAAACTCATCTTCATTAAATATTTTATAACTATAAGTTTTACAAGGATTATAATTTTTAGCTAAATCTTTATGTTTTATCATATCATTAAATAAATTTTCATTGTTCTTTTTTCTCTTTTTTAGTTGTTTCTTAGCTACAAAAACTTCTTCCTTAAAATTTATATAACCCATATAAATTCTCCTAGCAATAATTTATTTTGGTTGTGAACCATGTATGTTTTTTATTTCATTATTATCTAATATAACTGATTTACCATAAGCAGCTTTTGTAAATAATTTTTCAGCTTTTTTAAGTTCAATTCCTTTAATCGTCATATTTTCAACTTTGGCTTCTCCGACACCATCATTATATAATTTATATAAGTACGCAATAGCTTGTGGTAAAAAACCTAATAATCTTGCACCTATAGTATCTACTGCTACAGGATCTGTTCCAACTAGTATAAGCCCATTTGTATCAATTGGTATTCCTCCTGTAGGTCCTGTTCCAATCATAGCTTTATCACAACTTACAATAGAAATATCTATAGGAATCTTATTCATTATACAACTAATAAATCCATGTAAATCTTCATGTATACCAGTTTTTTTCTTAGGATATCCATGAATCTCTGCTGGTGGCCAACCCATTGCTATATTTTTAATGCTTGCTGTTATAGTAGCTTCTTCATGCATTTTAAGTTGAGTAAAAGATATTATAACATCAGCTTCATTTACAATTTTGTTTATAGGAGTAGATTTTATTATATTATGATTTATATCTAAATCTATATATGGACCATAATTCATATCCACAAATTCTATTTTTTCTTCCTCAAGTATTTTATCATATCCTACTTTCTTCATAACATCTGGTGTTTTAGCTCCTCCAGAACCAACTGCTATAGTTATGCTTTTAGGATTTTTTTCTTTAACATATTTTATCAATTTTTTTAATGTATTAGGGCCAACAACTGTTCCTGAGCTTGGCTGATAATCTTTAACCCAATTTGGGGCAATTACTACTTTATCTCCTGGTTTTATAATTTCGTCAATAGGTAACATATCTAATGCTTTTTCTAAGGCTTTCCCTTCACTCATACCTTTTTCTATAGCAACTATAGGTTTATTTACTTTTCTTTCTCTTATCACAATATCACCTCGGTATAATACTCTTAATATGTAGTTTAATCACTTAATTACATATTATTCCTATTATAATGATTTATATAAAAAACCGTAATAAACAACCCTTTAACTAATAATATATTTTTTATTAGTAGTTAAATTGTTTATTACGGTTTTTAAATTAATATCCAAAACTTTCATTTAAAAATATAACATGTATTCTATCTTTTGTTCTTTGTCTTTTTATTACTGAATATTCACAGCATATCCTATCACTACTATTACAATCCATACAATATCCCGTTGTTTTGCAAGGAGTTTTTGTATCTAATCTTTTAGCATTTGCTGGTCCTGATAATAACTCATTTCTTCTTATAGCCTCATTAATATCTTTTACTATTTTATTTATACCACATATAACTATAACTTTATCTGGTCCATAAAGCATAGCAGCTATTCTATTTCCATTGCCATCTACATTATATAATTCCCCATTTTCTGTTATAGCATTAGTGCTAGTAAAATATGCATCTGATAGAAAAGCTTTTCTATGCATATCCTTTAAATCTTTGGGAGTTAAGTTTTTTAAATATCTATCTAAAAAATTATATCTACCATTTCTTAAATGTTCTATTATACCTGTTTCAAAAAGTGTTTGAGATCCTCCACATGCAACTAGCGAATCTTTTTTAACTAATTCAGTTATTTTTTGAATTAATTCTTCATTTGAATTTACTAAATATCCATTCATATTGTTACTTTCAAGTGATTTAATAGTTCTTTCAATTCTTTTTTCATTTACCCAATTTAAATTTTTATCCATGTTTATCCCCTCACTTATAATTTTTTAATATCTTTCTCTCTTATAATATATAAGAGCATTTATCTCACACCCTAAAAGCATAATCCAACTACTCAAATAAAACCATGTAAGAAGAGCTATTATACCTCCTATACTCCCATATATAACTTGATAATTTGAAAAGTTATTAGTATAAAAAGAAAATACAACTGATACTAATATCCATCCAAATATAGAAAGTACAGCTCCTGGCATAGCCTCTATCAATGTAATTTTCTTATTTGGACCATATCTAAAAAGAGAGCTAACTATCCATATTGTTATTGCAATTACAAATGAATATCTAAATAAGTTCCATGTTGGAATAAATATCTTACTTAATCCTAAAAACTTAAATACTACAAAACCTACTTTTTCTCCATATAATAAAAATACCATAGATGAAACTATTAAAACTATAAGCTCTACTGTAAAATAGAAAGAGATCAATATAAGTTTAAAAAATGATCTTGTTTCTTTAAGGTTATAAGATTTATTTATACCTTTTATAAATACCCTAACAGCTCTAGATGAACTCCATAAAGTAAAAATAAAACTCATAATTGTTAAACTTATATTTCTATCATATATTGCTGATTTTATTATAGATTCTATAAGTGCAAAAGCACTATGAGGAATCAAATCATCAAATGAGTGCAAAAACTTATTTATATGTATTATAGGTATATATCCTAATAAATTAATCATGAATATTAAAAATGGAAATATAGAAAGCAATAAATAATAAGACATAGCTGCAGCTCTTGAATTTACATCATTTATATTTATTTGTCTATATATGAAATTATTTTGCACATTACTTTTTATATTATTTTTTATATTATTTATAAGATCTACCACCCTTCACTCTTATAATATCATAATATATTATATATCAAAAAATAAAAGTATTGCTAGTTCAAAACAATACTTTTATTTCTGGGTTATTAATTTATATGATCTCTTAATTTATTTTTAGTATCTTCATCTGCAAAAGAAGCTTCTACGCTATCTAAATATATTCTCTTATAATCTATTTCATTCATATTAAATCCATTTAATATTATATCGTATTCATTGCTTAAATCTATATCTGAAACAGTTCTATTATCGGTATTTAAAGATACTTTAATTCCATCTTTATAAAAATCTTTTAAAGGATAGTTAACTATATCTTTTACAGCTTTAGTTTGTAAATTACTTGTAGGACACATTTCTAAAGTTACATTATTTTGTTTAACCATATCATAAGCTTTTTTACAATCTTTTATAAATACTCCATGACCTATTCGTTCTGCTTTTAAGATTTCAATAGCATCTAACACATTTTCTCCGATTCCAGTTTCTCCTGCATGTATAGTAACTCTATATCCATACTTTCTAGCTAAAGTTATAGGTTGTTTAAATTTTTTAGAAAATCGTTCATTCTCACTTGAACATAGATCAATAGCTACAACACCTTTGTTTAAAAATTCCTTACCGGCTTCTATAACCTCATAACTACTTTCAACATCCATAGTTCTCATACATGATAATATTAAGTTACCTTTTATATCATATTTTTCTTCTGCTCTTTTTATTCCACTTAATACGCTCTCTATTACTTGTTTAGTATTTAATTCTTTATTTATATGAAGAAGTGGTGCAAATCTTATTTCCATATATACTATATTTTCATTAAATGCATCTTCCATTAATTCAAAAGCTATTCTATCTAAACTTTCTTTATCTTGCATTATAAGTCCTGGTAACTCAAATCTTTTTAAATATTCATCTAATGAGTTGCAATCTTTAGGAGCTACCATCATAGATTTTATTTCTTCTAAATCTTTAGAAGGTATATCGATATTATTTTTATTAGCTAAATCTATTATTGTACTTGGTCTGACACTTCCATCTAAGTGACAATGTAATTCTATTTTGGGTAAATTCTTAAAGTTCATATTATCTTCTCCTTAATTTTTATTTAATATAAATTAATATTTACTTTTAAATATATAAAAATCCTGATTACAAAGAAAATACAATTAAAGCATTTTCTTTGTAATCAGGATTTTTCGGAACCTGGTAGAAACTCCTAAACCATATTATTAGGATTATACAAAGCTATTTTAAATCTAATTTTTTATTTTTACCATTGTATCACATTCATTAATAATGTCAATACAAAATATAAATATAATTGAAAATCTTTTACTAATTGAATTTTTTAGTTTAGTTTTACTAAATAATACAAAAATTAATATAAACATAAGATTAGAAAGACTAAACTTAATAAAAATTAATATAAACTTTAATTTTTATTAAATATCCTCAAACTCTTGAAAAAGCTAGACTCTAATAATACATGATTTTAATTTGAAAAAATATAGAAAAAACAGTTGCAAATCATATCATTTTTTCGTATAATATTATGTTTGTTTTTTTGATGTATACAAATGTACTTTTATTCTATATAATAATAATAAATCAAAGAAAAGGAAGGGATATTATGGCCAGGCGGCGATCATTAAAACAAATTTTATTAGTATTAATAGGTTCATTAATATTAGCATTTGGAATTTATAATTTTAACTATCAAAATAATATTACAGAAGGTGGAGTGTTAGGTTTTTTACTACTGTTAAAAAATCTCTTTAATATTAAACTTTCACTAGCAAATCTTATTATTGATTTATTGCTATTACTAGTTGGTTTTAAGTTTTTTGGTAAAAAATTTATTAAGTATTCAATAATAGCTACAATAAGTTTTTCTATATCATTTAGCTTTTTCGAAAGTATAGGACCCGTTATACCTAAATTCGATAATTTAATACTAGGAAGTATAATTGCTGGATTATCTGTTGGGTTAGGTTCTGGATTGGTAGTTAGAGCAGGAGGTGCAGCTGGTGGAGATGACGCTTTAGCATTAGTAATTTCTAAGACTACATCTTTAAAAATCGGCAATGTCTACATGATAACTGATTTTTGTATATTAGGATTATCTTTGATTTATTTATCATTTTCTCAAATAGTTTTATCTTTAATTTCCGTTAGTATAAGTGGAAAAGTTATAGATTTTGTCTATTCATATAAAAATAAAGATATTTTAAATACTTAATATAAAGAGACTATCTTAAGATAGTCTCTTATTTATGTAAAAAAATACTATAGATCAATCTATAGTATTATCTTTTATTTTCAAATATAGTTTTTGTTGTATCTAAATCTTTTGCGATACATCTTTGACTGTTTACTCTCTCTAAAGCAAGTATTTGTCTTGAAACCCCATTTAATAATGATGATATTTTTTTAAACATATTAATTCCCCTTTCAATTTACATATTGTATACAATATACTGTATATGATTTTTCAGGAAAAGTCAAGATGTTTTCCTGAAATTTGTTACTTTTTATAAATTTTTTACTTACACATAAAAATCCATAACTATTTTAGCTATGGATTTATCACTTCAATTAATATATATTATTTTATACAGTAATAATTTTCTAATATAACTGCTCTTATAGCTTCATATTTTATATTATCAGGTAACTTCTTTTTTATATTGCTTACTTTATCTATTCCCTCTTCTTCACATATATTTAATATCATATTTTTTTCATCATCATTATAATACTTATTTAAATTTATATTAAAATCTATTTCCTTACCTGATTTTATTATATCAGTTATATATCCAAGTATAGTAGATATTGATACTTCTATTTCTTTAGATATATAATCTAATTCATTATTTTCTTTTATCATATCTATGGCTATTTCTTCGTTACTTCTACTGTCTCCATCTATTATTACTTTTAACTTCTTTTTTTCTATCCAATCTATAGATATTTCTTTATCTTTTATATACTCTAGTACTATTTCTAAAAAATCATCTCCATATTTGTCTATTTTGACAGGTCCAAATCCAGTTATATCTTTCAATTGTTCTTTGTTTGTAGGATATCTACCACTTATTTCTTTTAAAGAATTTTTAGATATTATCATAGATGGTAATACTCTTTCTGTTTTAGCCAACTCTTGTCTTTTAATATTTAATTGTTCATATAATTCTTTATCTGTTGTAACTTCTATAAAATTTAATTCTTTAGTATCACTTTTAGATTTATTATTAGGAATTATATTATGCTCTTCTACATATCTTAATATAGCACTTTCAAATGGCTTAGCATACTTTTCATACTTTATTTCTCCTACTCCAGATATACTCAACATAGCTTCTTTAGTTGTAGGATATTTACTAGCCATCATTTTTAAAGTTCCATCTCCAAACACCATATAAGGAGCAACTCTTTCTTCTTTTGCTATATTATATCTAGTTTGTTTTAAAATATTATAAAGTTCATTAGATATTTCTAAAACTTTAGATACTTTACTTTCTTTAAACTCTACTTTTAATTCTCCTTTTAAAACTTTTAAAGAATTATCATTTAATTTTATAGTAGGATATGTACCATCTATAGAATCTATAAATCCATGAGATATCAAAGTATTTATAAAAGTTTTTAATTCATCTTGGGAATAGTTTTTTATTATTCCATAAGTTGATAGTTTATCAAAACCAAATTGAATAACTTTTTTATTTTTAGATCCTCTTAAAACATCTATAATCATAGTTATACCAAAACTTCTTTTCATTCTAGCTATACATGATATAACTTTTTGAGCATCTAATGTTTTGTCTATTATCTCACCTTCATCCAAACAGTTACTACAGTTGTTGCATTTTTCCTTAAATTCTTCTCCAAAATAATTTATAATATTTTTTCTATAGCAATCATTACTATATACTAGGTCAGACATTTCTCTCAACTTTTTATACTGTATATTTTTTCTTTCGGGATTATCTGTACCTAATTCTATTAAATATTTTTGTATATGTATATCTCCCGGAGTAAATAGTAATATACACTCACTTTTTTCTCCATCTCTACCAGCTCTTCCTATCTCTTGATAATAGTTTTCTATACTTTGTGGCATGTTATAGTGAATTACATACCTTATATTAGGTTTATCTATGCCCATACCAAAAGCATTAGTTGCAACCATTATATTTATATTATCTTTTATAAACTCTTCTTGGTTTAATTTTCTCTCTTCAATTGAAAGGCCTGCATGGTATCTAGATATACTATATCCTCTTTTAAGTAATCCTTCATATATTTTATCTACTTCTTTTCTTGTAGCTGTATATATTATTCCACTTTCATTTTTATGATTTTCTATATATTTTAGTAAGTATTCATTTTTATTTGAAGATTTCTCTATAGTAATACTTAAATTTTCTCTGTTAAATCCTGTTATAAATAATTTAGGATTATTTAAAGATAATAAATTTATTATATCTTCTCTAACTTCTGATGAAGCTGTTGCTGTAAAAGCGGTTACAATAGGTCTACTATCTAAACTATTTATAAATTGTGATATTTTTCTATAACTTACCCTAAAATCATGCCCCCATTGAGATACACAGTGTGCTTCATCTATGGCTATTTGACTTATATTTTTACATCTTATAATATTTGTAAATTCATAAGAATCTAATCTTTCAGGTGCTATATATATAATCTTATACTCATCTTCTTTTATATCATTTATAATATTATTAAATTCACTTGAAGATAATGAACTATTTATAAAAGTTGCATTAATACCCATAGCCTTTAAAGTATCAACTTGGTCTTTCATAAGAGATATTAAAGGAGATATAACTATAGTTATTCCACTTAATATAAGTGCTGGTATTTGGTAACATATAGATTTACCTCCACCTGTTGGCATAATAGCAAGTATGTCCTCTCCTTTTAAAATTGTGTTTATTATATCTTCTTGTCCTTTTCTAAAACTTGTATATCCATAGTATTTTTTTAATATATCTAAAGCCTTTATACTCAATTTATTCGCTCCTAACTAATTTATATCAAACCAAACATTTGTTCTTCGTTCTAATTTTATTCATTTTTTATAAATTTTATTCTTAATTGGAAGATTAAATAGTTTTTTAAACAAGAAAACTCCTTAAATATGCAAGCATACTTAAGGAGTGTTATATACTATATTATATAAATTATGCTAAAGTAACGTTAGCAGCTTGAGGTCCTCTAGCACCTTCAACTATTTCAAAGTTAACAGCTTGACCTTCTTCTAATGATTTGAATCCATCTTTTTGTATAGCTGAGAAATGTACGAATACATCATCTCCACCTTCTACAGATATAAATCCAAATCCTTTTTCATTGTTGAACCATTTTACTATTCCTTGTTTCATTATGGAATCCTCCTAAAAATTAAAGCACAATCTTTCAGCACTTCTTTACTATTTGTGTTAATAATATCATATATAATTATTAATTACAAGCGTTTTACCAAATAAATGTTTAAAAATTTCATTTAATTGGTAATTAAGTTGATTAATTCTTCTTTAGATAGCATTTTTATCAAACTTTCATTTTTAAAATCTTCACTTATAACTTTTTGTATTAGTTCTTTTTTATCTTCTTGTAATTTTAATATATTTTCTTCTATACTTCCTTTTGCAATTAATTTTATAACCTCAACAACATTTTTTTGACCATATCTATGTGCTCTATCTGTTGCTTGATTTTCAATTGCAGGATTCCACCATGGGTCAAAATGTATAACAATATCAGCTGATGTAAGATTTAACCCTGTTCCTCCAGCTTTTAACGATATTAAAAATACTTTTATATCCTTATTTTTATTAAATTCATCTACTAATTCTACTCTTTCTTTTGGATTAGTTCTTCCATCTAAATATAAATAACTTATATCTTCTTTTTCAAGTTCTTTACTTATATTTTGTAAAACTGATGTAAATTGAGAAAATATAAGCATTTTATGATTATTTTCAATATTTTCTTTTATTAATTCATTTAAAACATCTATTTTACCACTATTGCCTTTATAGTTTTCTACTTTTATAGAAGGATCTAAACAAAGTTGTCTTAAAGTTGTTAGATACGAAAGTATAGTTATTTTATCTTTTTCAAAATCAGTTTCTCTCATTTTATCTTTTATATCTTCTACATACGTTTTGTAAACTTTCTTTTGTTCATCAGTCATTTCTACAAAAAACTTAGTTTCTATCTTTTCAGGAAGCTGTGATAAAACTTCTTTTTTAAGTCTTCTTAACATAAATGGTTGTATCTGTTTTTTTAGTTCCTTAATATTATCATTAGTTTTTACGAATTTTTCTTGAAATTTATTTTTTGAATATAAATATCCAGGCATAATAAAATCAAATATTGACCATAGTTCTAATAAATTGTTTTCTATAGGAGTTCCAGTAAGTGCAAATCTTACTTTTGCATTTACTTTTTTTACAGCTTCTGAATTTTGAGAGTAAGGATTTTTAATATTTTGAGCTTCATCTATTATACAGTAATCAAATACTATATCTTCTAATTCTTTAAAGTCATTTTTTAATATTGTATAAGTTGTAAGTACTAAATCATTATCTTTTATAGTTTTTATTAATTCTTTTCTTTCATTTTTATTACCGTGTAAAACTAATACATTTAAATCTGGAGCAAAAGTTTCAAGTTCATTTTTCCAATTATATATGAGTGATGTAGGAGCTACTACTATACTTTTTTTACCTTTTTCAGAAAGTAAAAATGCTATTGTTTGAATAGTTTTTCCTAGACCCATTTCATCTGCTAGTATACCTCCAAATTTTAGATGATTTAAGTTTTTAAACCATTTAAAGCCTTGAATTTGATATTCTCTAAGATTTGCTTTTAAATTTTTGGGTAAGCTAACTTCTATATCATCAATTGTTTCAAATTTATCTGATATTTCATTTATCTTTTCAATCCCATTTATAAAGTTAAATTCATTTTCATCTATTAAGTTTTTTAAATATATAGAATTAGCACTACCTAAACTATAAGATATCTCATTATTTTCTTCATTAGAATCTATTTTATTATAATTTTCTACATGTCTATTTTTGATATCATCTACTAATTCTAAAAATTTAACCATTTTATCTTCTTCAAGATCTATATAGCTTCCACTTCCCAATTTATAGTATTTTCTTTTATTTCTTAATGCCCAAAGTATATTTTCAAGTTCTTCTTTTGAGATATCATCTATATTAAAATTAAACTCTAAATAGTTCTGTTTATTTAAATTAAAGCTTGCTTTTACATCATTACTTTTATAAACTTTAACTTTTTTTAGTTTATCTGAGTAGTATATCTCTCCTAATTTATTAAGTTCATATATTTTTTCCTTGAAAAATACAAATAACTCATCTTGAGAAAGTTTACATAATAACTTATCACCATATCTTTCAAATCCATATGAACAAACTATGTCTTCTATTTCATTTTCTTTTTTAAAGTTTCTTATTATATAGCCTTTATTATTATTTTCATTTTCATCTGTATATACGTAATCTATAAAACATGATATATTATGATTTATTTTATCAAAGTAAAATTTCACATCTAAATTGTGTCTTATTTGCTTTTGTAAGTTTGCATCAAAAGATATGTCTTTTGATGCTCTTTTAAGTACAGGTAATAAACCATTAAAAAGTCCATCTGCATCTTCTTTTTTAAAATCTATATTACCATCTTTTTCTAGAAGCTTATGAAATGGTATATAATTATAACATTGTTTATCTGATATGAGATGTATCTTTTCATTAAATAACAATATATCCCCTTTATTATTTAGAGGATAAATGTTTTTACTATTAGAATTTAATGTAAGTTTATCTTTAGATTCATTTATATAAAAATTTATATCTATATCTTTATTTTCTATATTAGTTTTGTATTCTTTATCTTCATATGAAAATATAAATTCTTTATTATTAAGATTTAAAAGAAATTTTTTTAATCCACTTTCTAATATATTTAAATTCTTACCATCTATAAGTTTCACGTCATTTTTAAATTCTTTGTATATGTTTTGTTCTATATTTATATACTCTTCTATAAAATTAACTATCAATTCATCTTCTTTAGAAAAATAATCTGTTACTGGATTATATTCAAAATCTTTACCATATTTTATAGTATTTTTTTCTTTTCTTGCATATATAAATTCAGGAATGCTTTTAAGTACATACATTTTTTCACTACCTATTTTAAAGGTAGCTTGATAATATGTTCCAATGCTTCCTTCTTTTTTACTTAAATATACATCTAAATTAACTTTTTTATTTTGTGTTAATTTTTCTTTAGCAAGCTTTAACATTTGTTTAGATGGCTCTAGTTCTTGAGCTTTTTTCTTTTTATCTAGTTTTTGCTGTTTTATTTGTTTTTGTAACGTGTCTATATAAAGAAGAAAAGATGCTATGTTATGTTTACATATAAAATTTGAGTTTTCAGTTTCGTTATTTACAAAATCTATGCAATTACATTTAGCTTTTATTATCTCTTTTTTCTTTAAATCTATTTCAAGTAATGTATAGTAAATTTCATTTGAGAAATCTGCACCTATTATTCCATCAATTGTTAATATTCCATTTTTCATATGTGGAGTAGCTTGGTCTACTATACCTTTTTTATAATAAGTATATCCTCTAGCCCACATAGATTTTTGTGTATTTTCTCTTACTATATCTATAAGTTCCTTAAGTTGCAATTTTCTCACCTCTCATTTTTTGGACATCTTTTTATTATACCACATTTATCCTATTTATACTAAATCAAGCTTTATTAATATTTAATTTTTTTAGTTCTTTATATTCATAAATATTGTATTTATAATCATAATAAAAAATGCAAATTTTAAATTTATAATAAAAAGTAATGGATGTTAAAATCCATATTAATATGATTTTTAACATCCATTACTTTAACAATTAATCTATTAAATTATCTGATGTAGATTCTATAAAATCTAGTATTTTTTTAAATACTTCATCTTTCTTAGGTCCTAGTGTTAAACTATGAGTTGCACCATCAATCCATTCTAGTTTTTTATGTTTACTTGATATTCCATTATATAATGAATAAGCACCCTCTTTTTTTACTTGAGAATCATTTATATCTTGCATTATAAGTATATCCGACGTAATACTTTTTAAACAACTACTTGCAGCTCTTGATGCAAGATATAATTGATATACTGAATGTATTGGAAAAGTTTTATAATGAAGCCTATATTTATTATATTCTTTATCAACAAAATTATTAGTGGTTTTCCATTCTGTATATTTTTTAAAGTATTTTAATATTCCAGTATATTTTACCCATCGATTATTTGGTTTAAGTGCACAGGCTAAGCATATAAGTTTATCTATATGATAATTAGAGGCTAACATTAAAGCTAGAAGTCCTCCCATGGAATGTCCTATAACCACTACTTTTTCACATTCAAATAAAAGTTCTTCATATGCTTTTTCTACATCATTATACCAATCTATATATGATACTTTTAAAAGTTCCTCATGATTTGTTCCGTGTCCACTTAAAAGTATTGAATGTACTGTATATCCTTTATCATTTAATACTTTAGCCAATGGGTACATTTCTGCTGGGGTGCTTGTAAAACCATGAATTAATAAGCAACCTGTATTATTACCATTTAACTTATATGATTTTTTTAAATCCACTTTATCACCCCTAATCTAATAACTGTATAAACTTTATAAAAGCTTTAGTTCCCTTATCATCTCTTTTAAATACTCCAGCATGAGATAATGCAGTTAAAAACTTGATACCGATTTCCTCTTTTATAATATCATCTACATTGTCTTTTGTTAATTTATCAGAATAAGTTCTCCAAGTTTTAAGAATTTTTGAAGCTAAATCTATAATTTCATTTTTGTCTTTTCCACTTAATCTAATTACTGACATAGGCCACTTTAAAGTACTAAGTTTAATATTTTCATATCCATTAACTTTAAATACCATTTCTTCTTTTACTATTTCCATATGAAATCTATAATTTCCTCCTTGATAATGTTCATGTGATAAAATAGAACCTCCTACTATTGGCAAATCAGCATTTGATCCTATAAAATAATGTGGAAATTTATCAACTAAATTAAATAAATTGCTAAAAGTATTTTCATTTATTTTCATAGGCTCATGGTATTCATTAAATATTATGCAATGTTCATTATAGTAAACATAAGGTGAATATTGTATAAACCATTTATTTTCTGAGAGATAAATTGGTATAATTCTATGATTTTGTCTTGATGGATGATTTATGTTACCAAAAAAACCTTCATTTTCTTTACACAATAAACATTTAGGATAGGATGTACTTTTAGTAGTCTTAGCTTTTAATATTTCCTTAGGGTCTTTTTCTGGTTTAGATAAATTTATAGTTATATCTAAATCTCCATAATTTGTTTTAGTTTTCCACTTTATATTTTTATCTGTTCTAGATTTTCTTATATAATTTGATTGTATACTTAAGTTATAATAATACTTTGTAGCTTGTTTTTTATTTTTAATGTATAGGTTATTAAAGGTTTTAATAACTTCTGATGGTCTAGGCATAACACAATTCATTATCTGGGTATCAAATAAATCCCTTTGTGTAGTAGTATTTTCAATCAGATTTTTGTCAACTGCATAATCTAATATATTTTCAAGTATAGGAGTTGGAGTATCTAAATTTTCAACTACATCGAATTTATAAAACTCATCTAATTTTAATAACCCAAACAATAAATTAGTAGAATATATAATATCATCTTCATGAATCATTTCTTTAGATAGAGCAAAATTTATTAGTCTATTTATTTCGTAATTAATCATAACATACTCCTAATTAACTTAATTTTTTTGCACCACAACTTATATTAGCCACATAAAAACTTGGTAAATATCCTATCGACTCTTCATATAACTTGCCTACATTTTTTATGAAATCATCTACTTTATCTTCTTTAACTATACTTACACTACATCCTCCAAATCCTGCACCTGTCATACGAGAACCTATAAAACCTTCTTGTTTTAAAGATATATCTACCAATGTATCTAACTCTATGCCAGTAACCTCATATTCATACTTTAATGAATTGTGTGAATCTATCATAAGTTTTCCAAATAACTTTAAATTGCTTTCTTCTAATGATTTAACAGCTTTTAAAACTCTTTGATTTTCATATACAGCGTGTTTTGCTATTTTTTTATCTGTATCATTATTTATTAAATTTAAATTTAAATTTTCATTAAATTCACTTTCTGTTAATTCCCCTAAATTATTGATATTTAATTTAACTTTTAAATCTTTAAGAGCTCTTTCACACTCACTTCTTCTTTCATTATATTTAGAATCTGTTAGTTTCCTTTTTTTTGTTAGTATTTGATATAATTATTTTATAACCATCCATATTTATTTTGCTATATTTATAATTTAAAGTATTGCAATCAAGTAAAATTGCACAATTTTCCTTTCCCATGCCTATTGCAAATTGATCCATTATTCCGCAATTAACACCTATGAATTTATTTTCTGCTTCTTGACACATTTTAACTAAATCTATCCTATTTATATTTAAATTAAATACATCATTTAATATAATTCCCATCAAAATTTCTATAGATGCTGATGAAGATAAACCAGCTCAATTTGGTATATTTTCATAAAACAAAACATCTAGTCCAAAATTTATTCTATAATTATGATTTTTTAATGTTTTTATAACCCCTTTTGGATAGTTAGCCCAATTGTGAATCTTTTCATTTATCATATTATCTAAATTAAACTCAATTATTCCAAAATCTTTAAAATTCATTGAATACACTCTCATTAAGTTATCATTTCTTTTACTGATTAATCCATATGTACCAAAAGATAATGCACAAGGAAATACATGTCCTCCATTATAATCTGTATGTTCTCCTATTAAATTTATTCTCCCTGGAGAGAAGTAGGTATTATCACTTTTTTTATTAAATATAATCTCAAATTCTCTGTTTAAATCTAAATTCAAATTGATTCCCCCTTTGATTAAAATTTTCTTAGTTTTATATAAATAATGGTAGTATATTAATATATATAAGTAAAGTTATTAAAAAAATAGACTATGATTAATTTTTTACATAGTCTATTTTCAGTATATTTTTACTTAAATTATAAACGCTATAAGAATTATTTATAACTTTTATTAAATAATTCTACTAAGCATCCTTTTCCTAGAAAACCTAAATCTTTTAAGCTATTATCTAATATATTTAGGATGTATATTATATTTTCTAGTTTAGCATTTTCACCCATATGTCCTAATCTCAATAATTCATTTACATAATCTCCTAACGAAGTGCCTATAATTGTATTATATTTGTTTAATATGTGATTTGATAAATTTAAAGCTCCAATATTTTCAGGTATAGCTATAGCTGTTATAGTATTTGAATATCCATCTTCTAAAAAAAGTTCTAATCCATATTCTTTTAATGCATTTCTTGTAGAATTAGCTATTTTCCTATGTCTCTCAATTACATTTTCTATTCCTTCTTCTAAAATATTGTCTAAGGCTTTATCTAAACTTAATATATCACTTATAGGCATTGTATATGGAAAATTTTTATTTGCATAGTAATTTTCCCATATGCCTAAATTACAATAAAATCCAGTTACTTTAGTTTTTCTATTTTTTATAAAATACTTAGCATCTTCACTCACACTTACTATTGTTAATCCAGATTGTGCTGATATTGCTTTTTGAGAACCGCCAAGTGCTATATCTATTTTCCAGTCATCAACTAAAAGCTTTTCTCCAACCATTGCAGATACTGAATCTACTACTGTAAGTATATTATATTTTTTAAGTAGTGGACATATTTTACTTAAATCATTTAATACTCCTGTAGGTGTATCACAATGAACAACTGTTGCATATTTAAAATCATTGTCTTTTTCTAAAAAGTTTTTTAATTTATCTATATCTATTGTTTTTTTATGTGTTTCACTAAATAGTATAGCTTCTCCACCATACATACTTACAAACTCTTCAAATCCTTTTCCAAACACTCCATTATCTATTACTAATACTCTATCCCCTTTTTCAGTTAAAGATGCACAAGCAGCTTCAAGTCCAAGTATACCTTCACCATTTAGTATATATACATCATTTATAGTCTCTATTATTTTTCCTATTTTGTTACAAGTGTTTTTATAAAACTCTATAAATTCAATATCTATATCAGGATTTGTAGTTTTTATAGATCTAGCTTGTCTTACATTTTCCCTAATATTAGTAGGTCCTGGCATATATACAGTTTTGTTATTCATTTAGTATCACTCCCCCTATTAATTCTTTTATATTTTGATTGTATATGATTGCTTGATATTATGATACAATTTAAATTAATTTTTTATTTGTATCCATACATTTTACACTCTTTTTATATATAAAAAATAGATGCATATAAATGCATCTATTTTAAAGGGTTAATGTTTGTTTTTAGGGTTGTAACATTGATTATTTGGGAGGTATTTATCCTATATATAAATATACTATGATTTTGTGAATTTTGTATGAATTTGATATGAATAAAGTTTGCGTTTAATTGTATTTTTATTCTATTATTCATATCTACTAGGTAGTTTTAGCATCGATATACTCTTATAATAAAACAAAACTATATTAAATTGGTCTTGTTGACTGATATATATTAAATTTACAGCTTTCAGTTATTTCTTTTGCATCTGCTACTAAATATTTATCTATTTCTCTAACTCTAACTAGATTACCATTTAATGTTTTTACAATTATTACATCGTCGTCTATTTGTTCTCCTAAAAATCTACTGGCTTCATCTATATTTTTAGTATCTGCAGTTAAAACTAAATCATCTCTAACTCTTACATAATACCCTTTAGAAGTTTTCAGAATAGATTCTCCTCCTAAAAATTGTAATACAGTAAACTCTTCATTTTCAGATTGATTAAACTCAGTTGCTGCTAAATAAGAACCTCCACCATTTATAGCACTTATAAAACGTTCTTCTGATAAAGATATCATCACTATATCATTATAAATTATTTCAACAACTTCTTTAATTTTAAAAACAGTTTTTTCATTTTGCATAGATTCATCTGCTATCAATCTTTCTTCTTCTCCAACTTTTACATAATTTCCTTTATCTGTTTTAAGAGCTACTTCTTTCTCATTTATTGGTATTAGAGTAAATATAGTTGCATTTTCTCTATTAAATTCACTTGCATATATTCTATTATCATCATTATCGACTCTTACATAAAATCCTTCCTGAGTTTGTAATATAGCATTACCTCCTCCAATATTTATAAGTACAAATCTATCTGATAACTCTACGTCTTTTTCACCAGCTATTAATTCGTTCAATTCGCCTTTAACCGATACATACTCATCATTATAAACTGATTTTATAGTAACCAACTTATTTTTTTCTTCAGTAATATCTCTTATTATTTTTTTGTAAGTATCTTTCTTAATTATTCCTTTTTTATACAAATATTCAAAATACATCAAATCCATATTAATATTTCTCATATTAAATCCCCCATTTAATTTATTTAATAATATATATTTTTAATATATGATTTCTTTATTTGTTTTGCATTATGTCCAAGTCATAAATATATGTAAAATAAAAAAGACTTAAAGCAAAATTCTAATTATCATACACTAATACTTTAAGTCTTTTTTTATTCTATTTATTGTTTAATATTTTCCATTGTACTATTCACTAATAAAAAATCTCTAATTAGTAAATGTATTGTTTTGATAACTATATATCCTATAACAATAATCGATACTATAACTTGAATATATAAGATATATCTTAGAAATACTTCTAAATTAGAACCTATATTATTTAAATATTTTATATATCTTTGAGCTGCAGTAACGCCAATTCCTAAAGGAAATGTTAAAGGTGCAAGTGCCAGTGTAAAAGGTGTGTTTATAAGTCTAGGTAATAATACAAAACTATATATTATAGATGCATATCCTAGTAAAGCTAAAAATTTAAGTAACATAATATTGGGTTCTTCATAAACAGCTAAGTATCCAGCTAAGCAAATATTGGCTGGTGCTGTCATTATCATTAAAGTAAACTTTTTATTTCCTTCTAACTTATCCATAAATATAAGTCTATAAATCATTATTATCCCTAGAACTATAAATAAGGCTAATGAATAATAAAATATTACTCTTGATAAATAAGGCATCTTCATAGGTTTGCTTGTAACAGCCGCTAAACCTATACCTACTGTAGATATAAACCAACTAGGTAACATATTTGTTAGCCTAAAATCTTTTAACATATGTATAGTAAACATAATAAAAATTATAAAATGTAAGATAGTTGCACTTATCCATAATGTTTTGGCAAATTGTAAATTAAGTTTAACCACATACACAGCTATTAACATAATAGTCATAGAAATAGTTGGATATATACTTCCTGCTAATGGATTTTTAAGCTCATTCCAAACTTTATTAGGATGAAGTATAGTTTTTATAATTAATATTAATATAGATATAGTTGAAAATAAAACTGCTAAATGTCTAACCCATAAAATATTAAATTCCACAAGTGCTGTTGATATGCTCATAAATCCAAGGGATATTCCAGCTATTGCTATAGGTATATTTTCAAAATCACTCTTAGAAATTCTTTTTCTTATAGTTTTCATACTCAATCCTCTATTACTTTAATTTATTATCTTCTATTAATTTTTCAGCTATGTAAGCTGCTACTTCTCCAGTTATTTTTACACAATGAGCTTTTCTTTCTGGTGATTGAAACTCAAAATTTTTAGTCATAACTCTACAGCAAGTACTTTTATATAAACTTTTTATATGGTCATGTAAACCTGATGAAGCTACAAACATTTTTTCATTCATAGGCTCTTTATGACATCTACCATAAACCATTCCAAATGCCATTACTCCTCCACTTACAGCTCCACATAAACATCCTGATTTACCTATTCCAATAGGAAAGCCTGATGCTAATTTAGTTACATCATCACTAAATGGTTTCCCTAATTCATCATTTATAGTTTTTAATACAGCTTCTGAACAAAAAAATTCTCCTCTTTCAAAATAACCTTCTGCTATACGTCTTACTTCTTCTACTCTTTCTTGTTTTGTCATAATTATTCCTCCATTTTGTATTATTTGACATTTTTCTACATTAGTAATTATAAGTCAATTGTTTTTTTTTGTACAATAGTTAAAATCTATAAATCTTATTAATTCTATAGATTTTAACTATAAAAAAAACTACCATTTAGGTAGTCTTTTTTTATTCAATACATATATAATCTATATTTAAATATTTTTTAAATTCCCTGAAGTATAGTTTAAACTTAGGAATAGATACATAATACGGTGCTATTTCATATATATCAAAATATATAATTATTCCATCATTAGATATATAAAATTTTTGATTATCACTTATACCCTTAAAACCCTCATTCCCCTTAAAAAATAGTTCTTCATTTTGCTTTATAGCTTTTTTAATAGAACTATTTATAATAGTTTTATAATCTACTCCTTTTTTAAATAAATCCTTTAACTTAATTTCTTCTCCTGTTTTTAAATTATAATTATATCCTACCAAATAAGTCATACCATGTGCTCCACCTGTAAATTCATATTTTTCAGTAGTTATACTTATAATATCATTTTTATCATAGTTTACTTTAAAATTCATATATCCTTCATATTGATATTTAATATTTTCTTTATTATAATTTTTTTCATATTCTTCTGCTTCTTTTTCTATATTTTGTTTAAACGATATCATATCATTGTATATAATCTCATTTATCTTTTGGATTTTATGCTTATCATAGTCATTGTGATATATAAATTTAGGATAAATTATTATCTTTGGATAAATTAATTCGTATCTTAAAAATTCAGTATCTATAGATAACTTATTTTCAGATACACAAGAAAAATTATTCTTACACTCTAAAGTATTTCTCATATTTCTCCTCCTAAAACCTAAATTATAATTTAGAATATGTATTGTTGTACAATTTGTTACAAATAAAAAAAGATACATCTTTAAAGATGCATCCTATTTTGCTGTTATCGGTACTTGTATATTAAATTCTGTTTCCATCTCATCACTATATACGTCTAAAATACAATTGTATGATTCTAATAATTTTTTAATAGCATATAATCCATAACCTCTATTTATTCCTTTTGAAGAGTATCCTAGTTCGAATATTTTTTTCTTATCTTTAATTATACTTCCATTGTTTTTAATTGATATATTGTGATAATATTCTTCTTTATAAACATCAACATGTATATACTTATAATCTTTATTGTGTTTTTTAAGTTCATCTATTGCATTATCAATTATATTTAAAAGTATAGAGCTAAGTTCTGAATCTGATAGTTCTATATCTTCTAATAAACTATCTATACATGCCGTAAGTTGTATATCATATTTAAGTGCTCTTCTTTTTTTAGTATTTAATATAGCATCTATATATGAATTTCCTGTACTGAAATAAGTAATTCCACTACTATCATTATTAGATATTCCTAGTATATAGTTTTTAGCATCTTCATTTTTTCCATTTGATATTTGCATTAGTATAACTTGTAAATGATTCATATAATCATGTCGTTGAAGCCTTAGGACATCTACAGTATCTTTCATTTGTTTTAAATTGTTTTCTGTTAAATTTCTTTCTACTTCATCTAATACTTTTCTTTTATTATAATTTATTAATATTAATATTAGTCCTATTAGTATTAGTATAAATGAAAAAGTTAAAAATAAAATTAAAAAACGTTCTGTACTATAAACTAAATTTTTATTGTTGTATACAAGTAATACAACAATTCCCATAATAACCATTGTTAATGCACTTATGTAAAGTATCATACTTTCTATTTGTTTGTTTATATACATTTTACTGATATTATCTACTTTTTTGATGAATTTTTTATATTTAAGCAGTCGAATTACTATAAACATTATTGATATAGGTATATAATAAACTAATATTTTTAATATTTGATTTTCTAATACATGCTCTAAATTAATTCCTATAAAACTTATGAAAACTATTGATAATATCTCAAAAAAAAGTATTGTAGATAAAGTTATAATTGTTGCAATGCAACATCGTGCAAGGTTTACCTTAGAATATAAATATATTATGATAGCTATTGAAATACTCATAAAAATATTATTTAAGCCTACTGGAAAATTATTTTTTAATATAAAACATATTATTGAGTATATTAAAGCCATATAAATTATATCTTTTTTTCTTATCTCTTTTTCAACAATTACGCTAAGAGATGAAAATATTACTAAAGCTTCAGGTATGCTTATTAAAAAAAAATCTGTTATATTTATCTCTTTCACCCCTTCCCCAATTTTAATATTAGCATATTTTGATTAATACTTCTATATTCTCAAAAAATATTATAAATTTTGATTTTATTAAATTTAAATTATTTACATGCTAGTATATATTTTAATAAAAAAAAGAAGATTTGTTATCTTCTTTTTTTTATTAAAGCTAATATAATTAAAACTCCTACAGACCCTGATATAGGGTACATAAAATTAACTAAGTAAGAAAATGGAAGCATACCTCCAAATATCCCTAATATAGTACACATTATAGCCATTATATTAAATTTTTTGGACTTTTCTGGATAACAACTATTGCATACACTCCATAATAGAGGTGCTGCTGTTGTATATATTCCACCAATGAGTATTAATGAAAATATATTTCCTATTAATGGTGATATCTGCTTTGACATATATAAAGTTGGTATTTCTTGCATATGTACATTTTGTATATCGGCTAAAAGAGCTATGTTTATAAACATTGCAGATAATATAAGTATGAATCCACCTATTATTCCTGCTGGTTTACAATTTTTTATATTTTTTGCAGTTTTACCTGCTCCAACCAAAAAAGGCGTTGCAAATATTATATTAAGTCCACTATATACTATTGCAGATATGGGCCAACTGTCAATTGCTTTTGCAATACCTAAATTATTTATTGTAAAATCTATATTACTTAAATTTTGATAATTTTTCGTAATAGAAACTATACTTACACCTATGGCAATTACAGCTATTATAGGCCCTAAATTTCCTAATATGTCTAAAACTTTATTCATACCCATAATAACTGATATCATTGTTATTATCGCTAATATAATTCCACCTAAAATTTTATTTATTCCATAATATTGATTCAAAGTTGCTCCTGCACCTGATATCATAACAATAAAACTACATAAAGAAAATACAGGTATAATTATTTTAAATATACTCCCCATAAAATCTCCAAATAAATATGTAAATATGTCATTGCTATACCTTAATTGAGTATTTTTTCCTATCTTAAATAAACTTGCACCACAATACATCATAAGAATCATACATATAATCCCTGCTAAAATACTTTTACTCCCTTGAGATGAAAAAAACTGTAGTATTTCTTGTCCTGTTGCAAAACCTGAGCCTATACAAACTGATATATATGCTCCTGCCAACATAATAATTTCCTTCATATTTTTAACTATATTAATCCCCTCCTATATACTAATACTAAACATATAATGTTTCATTATTAATATATAAATGGATTAAAACTTATATTACTTATTATTTAAATATATAAAAACAAAACCAGAAACTATTATATAGCTTCTGGTTTTGTTTTTATTATAATATATTTATAGATGTTATTGGTTTTCTTAACATATAATATTCTTCTACTTCTACATCTAACTTCATTTTAACTATTTGCTTAGCATGCGGAGCTGATTCTATACTTTCTCCTTCTTCATTATACATTTCTAATATAGTAGCATGTACTGTTTCTTTTCCTGGTCCTATTATTTCTATCTTATCTCCTACAAACATTCTATTTCTTTGTTCTACTATTGGTAATCCAGTTTCTTCATCATGCCCTCTAACTACTCCAATAAAATCATAATTTCTAACGTAAGATGCTGATTCATAGTTTTGATCTTTAGTACTTGTTTTGTCTAAATAAAATCCTGTACTAAAGTGTCTATGACTACCTTTTTTAAGCTCTTCTAGCCACATAGGATTAAACTTCCAGTTTTCTGGGTCTTTTAAATATTCATCTATTGCCATTCTATAAGCTCTAACTGTAGTTGCTACATAGTATGCAGTTTTCATTCTTCCTTCTATTTTAAAACTATTTATACCACTTTCTATAATTTCTGGTATATATTCAATCATACACATATCTTTAGTGTTAAAGAAAAATTCTGCATCTACATCATCTAATACTTTTTTATATTCTCCATTATCTTGTTCTTCAACTAAAGTATATTTCCATCTACAAGATTGTGCACATGCACCTCTATTTGCATCTCTGCCTGTAGTGTAATTACTTATTACACATTTACCTGAGTATGACATACACATAGCACCATGTATGAAAGCTTCTATATCCATGTCTTCTGGAGTATTATCTCTTAATTCTTTAATTTCTTTAAATGATAACTCTCTTGCCATAACAACTCTTTTAGCTCCTTGATTATACCAAAATGAAGCTGCGAATGAGTTAGTTGTGCTAGCTTGTGTACTTATGTGTATTTCCATATTTGGAATAACTTTTTTTACTACACTAAATACTCCTGGATCACTTACGATAACTGCATCTACGCCTATTTCATCTAATTCTTTTAAATAAGCTTCTAATTGTTCAAACTCTTCATTTCTAGGTATTATATTTACAGTAACAAATACTCTTTTTCCTCTTTCATGTGCAAATTTTATCCCTTCTGCCATATCTTCTTTATTGAAGTTTTTAGCAGCAGATCTCATACCAAATATTTCTCCACCTATGTATACTGCATCCGCTCCATATACAAAAGCTGTTTTTAATCTTTCTAAATCACCTGCTGGTGCTAATAATTCTATATTTTGCATAGCGTCTCCTTTATTAAGATATTTTTATCTAAAATACCCTCCTTAAAAATTTTCAGTTATTTAAAAGAGGGCTGTCGTCTGTTTATTAATAATTTATATTATATACTAAAACTATTTTATTATATCAAAGTGTATAAATAAAATCTAGTTTAGATTTATTTTTTACATATATATATCTATCAACAAATAACTTTGATGTAATATTTTTATTTAAATCGTTGATTATACTATCTTCTTTTTCCATTTAATATTTTTTAAGTTTTCAGTTGAAAGTATATTGTTGTAAAAATATAGATAATTATGGATATGTCAAAGATTTAAGTGAAATTGATGATAATATGATTAAAAGATAATAATTTTAATTTTGAAATATTATATTAATATGTTAAAATAACATTGTAAATTTACATATAACAAAGGAGCAAGTCATGAAAAAAGAATTTTTAACTAGTGATAAAATTTTTATACATCCTACTAAATTTGCTGATATATTATTAAATAGCTTAGGTTATTCAGATTTACACGATAAATTAACTAAAAGCGATTTAGAATATAGTGATGCTAAAGTTCACGAAGTAGCACCTAGTGGATTTGTTGATTTTAACCAACATTTATATAGCGATATAAATCATATGAACTCTGTAAGCTGTGGAATATATATAGAAAGTTCTTTAGTTACTTTCAGAATATTTATATGGGGATCTAAAGGTGCAGGCTTTGAAATATTTAAACATGTTTTACGTGGAGAAGAAATAGAATCTTTAAAAACTATAGACGATATAAAATCTTATATACATAAACATTTAGAAGAATTAGAAGATGGTATATTAAAAACTTATGGTGAAAATGCTAAAGATGCTTTTGAACAGTTTGGTATGGGCATAGAAAGTAAAAAACTTCCTTTACCTAGCATACTTCAATTTATGAGTATAGAAAATAATATAGCTGACTTTAGATAATATATAAAAAAAAGCTGTCTAAACTTTAGACAGCTTTTTTATGTAATATTAGTTATATAATATACCCATTCTTATTTTATCTTTTAAGTTTTCGTTTAAAGCTAATGTAAATATTAAATCACATTTACTATCTATTTTACCTTGTATATTTTCTAACATTTCATTTAACATATGTAATACTTCTTCTATCTCACAGTATTCATTTCCAAGGCTTATAAACACTATACCTTTTTTCTTAGTTAAATCTTCATCTGTTTTTAATATACTATCAAATAACATTTCAACTAATTCTTCTTTATTTACTGATTTATCACTTTCAATAAATCCATGAGCTAATCCTTTTTCTTTAGATAATATTTCTTTTAAATCTGTTAAATCTATATTTATAGTACACTCTTCTGAAACAGATTCAACCATCATTTCTATTAGCTCACATATTAAGTTTCTATTTTCATCAGTCATTATAAATTCAGCATTAAAATCAAACTCAACTTTTTTCTTGTCTTGATTAACATCAATACCTATAGATACTATTCTTCTTTCCTTTGCCATGTAGTTTACAGCTTTTACTATATCACAAGTTCTTTGTTCTTTTGAATTGTATGTTATAAACAAAATTTCTACTTCATCTAGTATTTTAGCTGCATAATCTTTATCTATATCTTGGTTTATAGATATTTTTTCTGTAGATAATATTTCATTATTTTTTTTATAATTTATTATGTATTCTAAGTTTTTTATACCATCTTCACTTACACCTATTATTTTTGCAAATTTATTATTAAAATTCATAGTCTTACTCCTTAATTTATTTATTAGTATAGTGTTTATTATAAACATTTGTATTATTAATCTACTATAATTTTCTAGTAATATATTACTAAAATAATAGTTTATAGTAAAGTATTGATTTTTATACAAACTTTTTCGAAACTTTTGTAGTACAATGTAATATGTATTTTTATATTAACTTATTAAGGATTTGTTAAGTGATAATGATGAGTACAACTATTTTAAAAGCTAGAAATTTATTTAATTTTGATAATGTAAAAAAATATATAAACAAAGTTATTACAGTTATAGATTCATTTCATTATTGTATAGATTATATAATAAATTAATAATTTAAAAGGAGCTATTAATAATTTTTAAATAGCTCCTTTTATGTGTTTAAATTTTCGGGGTACACCTTTTATCCTCCTACTACCTACCTTTTATAGATTTTAAAATTATTCTACTTCATAGTCTGGTGAATAATCGTAATCTAAGTCCATTTCATACCCAAAACATTCCATAACAATATATTTTTCCATATTTACTACCTCCTTATAATTTTTCATTTTGAAATTTATCAATTAAAATTCATCATATTTACTATAAATCTAATAATAATAATATAAATATTTTTTACATTTAATAGTGCGTATTTATATTATTATTGAAATTTAGTTATATAATTAATCATTAAACTTTTAAATTTGATTTTTAAATTATTAATTAATTCACTTAATCTAATTTATAATCTGGTGAGTAATCATAAATTAATTCTTCCTCATATTCAAAATACATTAGACTAATTAATTCTTTCATATTTTTATCCTCCTTATTATTTGCAATTTATTTTTTGTATCTTTCACTATATATTTAATATATGCACTTTAAAATAAAAATTCCACATGTTTTTAAAATTTTTATTTTTTAATTTTTATAATAAATAAAATAAGAGTATGCAACTGCATACTCTTTTTCTTGCTTTTTATTATTTTAAATACCTTAATTATTGTAATTCAATCTTTTCTATATTTTCTTTCATAACTTTTATAGATTTATCAAATTTTTCTTTTTCTTCTTTTTCTAATGGTAATTGTATTACTTCTCTTACTCCATCTTTATTAACTACACTAGGTGCTGCTATATATACATCATTATGTCCGTATTCTCCATTTAAATAAGATGATACTGTAAGTATGCTATTTTCATTTTCAAGTATAGCTCTAGTTATAGCGGTTAAAGCCATTCCTATACCATAGTAAGTTGATTTTTTACACTTAATTATTTCATAAGCTACATTTTTAACTTCATCTTCTATTTTTGCTAAATCATCAAATGTTATTTTACTGTCTTTTCTAGATGCCATTTGATAGATAGGTTGAACCCCTTGTAATGCATAACTCCATGCTACAAATTGAGAATCTCCATGTTCTCCCATAACATAAGCATGTACATTTTTAGGATTAACATCTAATTTTTCACTTAAAGTATATCTAAGTCTTGATGAATCTAGAGTTGTACCAGATCCAATTACTTTATGTTTATCATATCCAGAAAGTTTGGCAGCTATATAAGTCATTATATCTACTGGATTTGTAGCTATTAACAATATACCATTAAATCCAGATGCTTTTATATTATCTATTATATTTTTCATTATTTTTGTATTTTTATTTAATAAATCTAGTCTAGTTTCTCCTTCAGCTTGTATAGCACCAGCTGTTATACATATAATATATGCATCACTACAATCTTTGTAATCACCTGCATATATTTTCATTTTTCTTTTGCCAAAGTTTAAACCATGATTTAAATCCATAGCTTCTCCTTTAGCTTTGTCTTTATCTATATCAATTAAAACTAATTCTTCACAAGTTCCTTGATTTACCATAGAATAAGCATAACTCATTCCAACCATTCCTGTACCGACTATTACTACCTTATTTTTCATATATCTTTTCCTCCAAATGTTTATATCATTATTTTGTCCTATTTTTTCTATTTAATAACACTTTAGTATTTATTAAATTTTAATCCAGATTTTTATTATATACAATTATTCCCATAGAGTCATTAAATTAAACTTATTTTTTAAATTTAATTTTATTTTTTATTTTATTTTTTTATAAAAATTACAAAATAACTATTATAAACTTTAATATAAAAACTTTTAATTATTCATTTCTATATTGTTTGATTGTATTATATAATCTTTAAATTTCTTTGCAATAGGTGACATGTAAGAATTTTTATAATATGCCATATATATAATTCTCTTTTTTATATTTTCCTTAATTTTTATTTTGGATAATGCATTTGTATTAATCATTGGCGTATTTGGGACTATAGAAATTCCAGCACCTGCAGATACTAATCCTTCAACTACACTTCCTATATTTGCTCCATCAGGCTGAATAGCTATCTTAGGAGTATAACCTAAAAGTTCACTATATGATATTAATCGGTCTTTACTATTTTCACAAAATGCTATAAAGTATTCATCTTTTAATTCTTTTAAAGAAATTTCTTCTCTATTTGAAAAAATATGATTTTTAGGTACAATTAAAATATATTCTTGTTTCTTTATTGGAATAGATTCTATATCGTAATTATCATCAATTTTATATTCACTATCATAAAATCCTATATCTATTTTCCCAATTTTTAAATTTTCTACTATACTATCTACAGATTGTTGATTAAATTGAAATTTAGTATCAGGATTATTATTTAAAAAATCACTTATAAAAAAATTCATAAAATAAACACCTATCCTAGGCGTAGATGATATAGATATAGTTCCTCTATCCTCACTAATCATTTCTTTTAATTCATTAATACCTTTATCAATTTCTGTTAAAGCTCTATTTGCATAAATTAAAAATGTTTTTCCAAAACGTGTAAGTTTTATATTTCTACCTTTTTTCTCAAATAAGGGAACTTTTAACTCATCTTCTAATTTAGATATTGCTTTGCTTAATGCTGGTTGAGTTACTGATAAAAGTTTAGCTGATGTTGTAAAGTTCTCTGTTTCAGCTATAGTTTTAAAATACTCTAATTGTTGTAAATTCATTTTATCCTCCTTATTTTAATTTTTAAAACCCATAACGAAAAGTTATAGTTATATAAACAATTTGAATTAGACATATATGATATATAAGTGCTATAATCTCATTAAATATATAATTTTATTATATAAATGAAGTATAAATTTTATTTATTGATATGTCAAAATATATAAGTAATTTGGGAGGATTTAATTATGATGAAAGTTGATAAAGACCTTTGTATAGGTTGTAGTTTATGTGTTAATGATTGTATAGTAAAAGATATAGAACTTGTAGATGGCAAAGCTCAAATTAATAATGTAAACTGTTTTAAATGTGGCCACTGCATTTCTATATGTCCTAAAAAAGCAGTAGCAACAGATGATTATAATATGGATGAAGTTTTAGAATATAATAAAAATGATTTTTCTATAGATGCTGATAACTTACTTAATTTTATAAAATTTAGAAGAAGTGTAAGACACTTTAAGAAAAAAGATGTTGAAAATGAAAAGATTGAAAAAATTATAGAAGCTGGAAGATTTACTCAAACATCTACTAATGCTCAAAATGTATCTTATATAGTAGTAAAAGATAATATAGATAAGTTAAAGAAAATGACTTTAGAGAGCTTAAATGAATTAGGTAAAAAGTTGCTAGATAATTTAAATCCACAAACTATTCCATATGAAAAATATGCTAAAATGTGGATTAATATGTACGAATCTTACAAAGCTGATCCTAAGGGCATAGATGGATTATTTTTTAATGCTCCTGCTGTAATACTTGTGGTATCTGATTCTCCAGTAAATGCATCTCTTGCTTCTTCAAATATGGAACTTATGACTAATGCACTAGGTCTTGGTACTTTCTTTAGTGGATTCTTTATAAAAGCTGCTGATAGAAATAAACAAATTATGGACTTTTTAGGTCTTAATGAAAATCAACATATAGTTACTTGTATGGTAATTGGATACCCTAGCGTGAAATATCAAAGAACTGCTCCTAGAAAAGATGCAGTTATATCTTGGAAATAGATTTTATAAAAATAAAAGCAATATAAAAATCTTAAGCTAAAAGATTTTTATATTGCTTTTATTATATTTAATTTAATTATAATTCTATGTAATTTATTTCTTCTTCATCTTTAACTGATATCCATTCTTTTTCAAGAAGATTTTCATTTTTTATAATTTTATTTACTGGCATTTTCATATACTTTCCAGTAGCAGTTACTGCTATTTCTCCATTTGGCAATATAATTTCTCCCGTTCCTTCAAATAACTTTCTATTTTCTTTTATTATTCTTCCTACTACTTTTATAGTACAGTCTGTTGGCACAGGCTTTTTATATTTTATATCTAAAGATACAGTAACACCCCAAACTTCATTATTTGATAAACTTATAGCTCTACCTATAGTTTCATCTAATATAGCAGCAGACATACCTCCATGCATTCTTCCTGGGTAACTTTGATGCCACTCTTTAGTATCACATATAGCTATTAGTTCATTATTTTCTAATTCGTAAAAATTTGCTTTTAATCCTAAATCATTTTCAATTCCACAAACTAAGCAATTGCTACTGACATTTTGTTTTTTTAACACTTTGTATTCCATAGTGTTGCCTCCAATCTTATACTACTAATTCCCTAAGTATTATATCATAACAAAAAGATGAATGTAATTTAAAATGGCTAAGGTTATGATAACTCACCTTAGCCATTTGCTTATTTAGTAACTAACTGTAATTCAACTGGAATAAATTTATCTACTTTTTCACCTTTTAAATATTGATTAGCTACCTTTACCGCTGTTTCTCCTATAAGTATAGGTTGTTGAGCTACAGTTGCTGCCATAGTACCTTTCTTAACTGCATCAACAGCATCATCTGTTGCATCAAATCCTACTACTAGTACATCTTTCATATTCGCATCTGCAAGTGCCTTTGATGCACCTAAAGCCATTTCATCATTTTGGGCAAATACAGCATTTATATCCCCCTTAGATTGTATAATATTTTCCATAACACTAAGACCTTTTGTTCTATCAAAGTCTGCTGATTGTTTGGCTATTATATCTAAATTACTACCTTTTACACCATCTTCAAATCCCTTACCTCTATCTCTTGTTGCTGATGAACCTGCTATTCCTTCAAGTTCCACTACATTACCTTTATTTCCTAATTTGTCTATTAAGAATTTTGCTGCCATGTCACCACCAGCTATATTATCAGAAGCTATGTGCGATACTACATTTCCACCATTTGCAACTCTGTCTACAGTCATGACTGGAATATCTGAATTGTTAGCTATCATTACTGACGCCACTGCTGAGTCTGAATCAACAGGGTTTAATAAAACTATAGATACATCTTTTACACTTATATCTTCCATATTAGATACTTCTTTTGCTGGATCGTTTTGAGAGTCTAATACTACAACCTCATAGCCTAGTTTTTTTGCTTCCTTTTCAACACCTTTTTTTAAATCAACAAAGAAAGGATTATTTAATGTTGATACTATAAGACCTATTTTCTTTGTATTATTATCTTTTTGACTACATCCTACTAGAATGAAACTTGATAAGACTATAGTCATTATTATTGAAAGAAATTTTTTCATCATTATCTTCCTTTCTTAGTTACTTTTTCTGTCTAATAATACAGCAATTAGTATAACTATACCTTTAACCATCATTTGGTAGTACGATGATACATCTAATATATTAAGAGCATTACTTAATACCCCTATTATAAGAGCACCTATTATTGTTCCACTTATCTTACCTTTTCCACCTGTAAGCTTCGTTCCTCCAAGTACTACTGCTGCTATTGCATCAAGCTCATATCCTGTACCTGCAGTAGGTTGAGCTGAGTATAATCTAGAAGTTATTATTATACCTGCTACAGCTGATAATATCCCACTTATAGTGTATACCCATATTTTTATTTTATCTGTATTAAGTCCTGATAATTTAGTTGCTTCTTCATTTCCACCTAAAGCGTATGTATATCTACCCATTTTAGTGTGGTTTAAAATATAATAACATGATATAAATACTAATATTGTTATAATTACTGGTGATGGTATCCCTAATATTGTTCCTCCACCTATTTTACCAAATGCCATTGCTAATGCATTACTCCCTAAAGTTATCGGCTTTCCATCTGTAAAAACTAAAGTTATACCTCTAAGTATTGTCATTGTTGCAAGAGTTGCTATGAATGGTTGTAACTTTCCTTTAGCAATTACAAATCCATTTAAAAATCCAACTACTGCTCCAACTACTATAGCTGCCATTGCGGCTACTATAATGCTTTGCCCTGATGCTAAAAGCGATGCTGCAAAAGCTCCACTAAGAGCAAGGACTGATCCAACAGAAAGATCTATTCCTCCTGTTAATATTACAAATGTCATACCGGCTGCTATTATAGCATTAACTGATGTTTGTCTAAGTATGTTTAATATGTTTCTAGTACTTAAAAACGATGGACTAAGAATCGAAACTACAACTATTAATAATAATAATCCCACTAACGACTTATACTTTATTAATAAGCTCTTTAAATCTAATTGTTTATTTTTGTTTTGACTTATTTTAGCTTCCATATTTAAGCCTCCTTCACTTTAACTGCATATTTTAATATACTCTCTTGAGTTGCATCTTTGATATCTAATTCTCCAGTTAATCTGCCTTGACTTAAAACTAGTATTCTATCACTTAAACCAAGTATTTCTGGCATTTCAGAAGATATCATTATTACTGCCTTACCTTGGCTTTTAAATTTATTTATAAGATCGTATATTTCTTTTTTTGCACCAACGTCAACTCCACGAGTTGGTTCGTCAAGTATAAGTACATCAGGATCAGTCATAAGAGCTTTCGCTATTGCAACTTTTTGCTGATTTCCCCCACTTAAATTTTTAATGATTTGTTCTTCACTTGGAGTTTTTATATTCATTTTCTTTATATAATCTTTAACTTGAGTATTTTCTTTAGCCTTATTTAATTTAAATAAACTAGATAAACTATCTAATGATGATATAGTCATATTTTCTCTAACCGATAATGAAAGAATTAATCCATCGCCCTTTCTATCTTCAGATACATATGCTATCTTATTTTTAAGTCCATCTTTGGCTGACTTATTATTAACTTCTTTTCCATTAACAATGACTTTTCCATTTTCTTTTTTTATGTGTCCGTATATAGTTTTTGCAAGTTCAGTTCTTCCCGCTCCCATAAGCCCTGCAATACCTACTATTTCTCCGCTTTTTACATTAAAAGATATATTATCTACATATTTATTAGAAATATTTTTAACATCTAAAATTACATTTCCTTTTTCAACTTCATGTCTTGGGAATTGATCTGTAAGTTTTCTTCCAACCATCATTTCTATCATTTTATCTTCATCTAGATTGCATATTTCTTCACTTCCTACATATTTCCCATCTCTTAAAACTGTTATATAATCACATACTTCAAAAATTTCTTTTAATCTATGTGATATATACACTATGGCTTTTCCTTCATTTTTTAAATCTTCTATTACATTAAATAAACTTTCTGTCTCTTTATCTGTAAGAGCATCTGTTGGTTCATCCATTATTATTATCTTTGCATCTAATGATAAAGCTTTTGCTATCTCTACCATTTGCTGTTGCCCTAAACTTAAATTTCCAACTAATTCTTTTGAACTAGTTTTTATATTTAATTTATTTAAATATTTATCAGATTCTTCATAAAGCTTTTTAAAGTCTATTTTGAATCCTTTTTTAGGTTCTCTTCCTAAAAATATATTTTCACCTATAGTTAAATCTTGTATTAAATTTAACTCTTGATGTATTATTGCTATACCTTTTTCTTGTGCATCTTTAGGTCCTTTTATATCTTCTAAGTTTCCATTATAGTAAATTTGACCACCATCTTTTTTATATACACCACTTAAAACTTTCATAAGTGTTGATTTTCCTGCACCATTTTCTCCCATAAGAGCCATTACTTTTCCTTGATAAAGTTCTAAATTAACTCCATCTAGGGCTTTTACTCCAGGGAACTCTTTAACTATATTTTTCATCTGCAAAATAGGACTTTTCATATAGTACTCCTTCCGAATTTAAAAGTTTTACTAAAATACAACGCCTGATTTTAATATTATATTTGAATATGGAGTGCATTCTCCTGTTCTAATTACTGCGTGAGAGTCTTTAGTCATTTTCTTAAACTCTTCATGTTCTACCATTGTTACTTTTACATTTTCAAATCTATTTGATATTTCTTTATACATCTCGTTTGCAGCATCTTTTATTTCTACTGCTATTATTATTTCTTCTACACATAGTTCTTCAAGTACTGTATCTAATGTATCTAAGAAAGTTGGAACGCCATACTTTAAAGCTAAATCTATTCTTTTGACATCTTTAGGTATAGGTAAACCGCAATCTCCAATAGTTAAACTGTCTGTATGTCCCATTTGAGATATAACTGATGATATTTCGCTATTTAATAATTTTCCTTTTTTCATATCTTTACCCCCTAAATTTATTAACTTCTTCTAATGTTGGTAGCGAACTTTGCGCACCTTCTTTTGTAACACATAAAGCACCTACTCTTGATGCAAAATCCATAGCTGTTTCTATATCTTCATTCTTTGAAAAAGCTACTGATAAAGCACCTGTGTAACTATCTCCTGCTGCAGTAGTGTCTACAGCTTCTACTTTGTATGATTTTTTAAACATTGATTTGTCTTTATTTATATATAAACTACCTTTAGACCCTAGAGTTACTATTAATTCTTTAACTCCTTTTTCTATCATAGTTTTAGCTGCATCTAAAATATCATCTTCATTGTTTATACTTACTCCACTTAATATTTCAAGCTCTGTTTCATTAGGTGTAAGTAAATCTACATTTTCTATTATAGAATCTTCTAACTTAACAGCAGGCGCTGGATTTAATATTGTATATTTTCCAAACTCCTTAGCTTTTTTTAATGTATATTTTATAGTATCAAGTGGTGTTTCTAATTGAACAACTACTATGTCACTTCCTTTTATAGCTTCTATATTTTTATCTATGTCATTTTTGCTAACTTTAAAATTTGCTCCTGGTGCAACAACTATTGTATTTTCTGCATTTTTGTCAACAGTTATCATAGCTACACCAGTTGGTCCATTTTCTTTATGTACATAAGTTGTATCAACATTATTATTTTTAAGTGCATCTATTAAAGTTTGTCCAAAACTATCAGTCCCAACTTTACCTATCATTCTTACATCTCCACCAAGTCTTGCCATTGCAACTGCTTGATTTGCACCTTTGCCACCCGGTACTTCCTTAAAGTCGCTTCCTATTAATGTTTGTCCTTTTTTAGGCATGTTTTCTACGTTTACTACTAAGTCCATATTTAAACTACCTATTACACATATCTTTTTCATAATCGTCCTCCTCTAAAGTTTTGAGATGTTGAACTTCTTATTACAAGCTCTGGTTTAAAAATCATTTTTTCTATATTATTAATTTCTTTATTTTCTAAGTTATTTATGAGTATACTTGCCGACTCATATCCCATATCATAGGAATTTTGTTTTATAGTTGTAAGTTGCGGCTCAATTATATTCGCAGTTTGAATGTCATCAAATCCAACTATGCTTATATCTTGTGGTATTTTTATACCTATTTCTTTTAAAGCTTTTATAGCTCCTATTGCTATTAAATCATTGGCTGCGCATATTGCAGTAAAATTTATTTCATCTAAATTTTTAACTACTTCATAGCCCCATTCAAATGAATATTCTCCTTGTATTACAAGATCTTCATTGAATTTTATATTTGATTCTTTCAAAGCTTTTTTATATCCTTTTAATCTATTTATAGATATTTCACTTTTTAGTGGTCCACTTAAGTAAAGTATATCTTTATGGTTTATTCCTACTAGGTGTTTTGTTCCTAAGTAAGTTCCTTCTTCATTATCTAAACTTACTACACCTTTAAGATTTTCTATATTTAACTCTTTATCAACTAATACAATTGGTTTTGATGATATTTTATATTCATTTGAGTTAACTTCAGTTTTAGAGGATGGTGCAAATATAATTCCATCAACCATCTTCTCTGTTAATGTGTTAAAAGCTCTTGTTTCTTTCTCTATGTTTTCATCTGTATTACAAAGTATTATATTGTAACCTTCTATCACAGCCTTGTCTTCTGCTCCCCTTGCTATATCTGTGAAAAATGGATTTCTGATATCCGGAATTATAAGCCCTATCGTTTTAGTTTTCTTTGTTACTAAGCTTTGTGCCATTTTATTAGGTACATAGTTTTTTTCTCTTACTATATTAAGTATTTTTTGCCTTGTACTTTCACTAATCTTTTGGTCCTTATGATTTAATACTTTTGATACTGTAGTTTTTGATACCCCTGCTAAATTTGCTATATCTTTTATAGTTACCAATTAAATCCTCTCCCAAGTTTATTTAGTGTATTATTTTTAGGGTTACCGGTTATCCTTTTTTATAAATATACCATACTATATCCATTTAATGCAACATATTTTTATTTGTACATCATTTTGAAATCATTTTCCAAGATTATTCAACGCGAAATAACAGCTATTACTATAGCATTTTCAATATTTTTGATGATTACTTAATATTTTTTCATTTTATTGTTTTTTTATGATATACTTTTAACCTTATCCTTTAGATATTTCTTTTCATTGGATTTTAAAAAAAGATTACCCTAAATTAGAGTAATCTTTTTCAATATAGACTTTTCTAGAAAAGACATATTATGACCTATAAAAGGTATTTGTATTTCAGAACTCCCATATATTTTTTGAAGCTTTCTATGTATCTACTTCTTGATTCAAATCCAGCTTCATCATATTTAAATACTCCACAATCCTCTAAGACCTTTTTAAATATAATACCTACTTCATATCTTAAGATTTCATCTATATTATAATTACTTAAATTATCATACTTAAGTTTTAAGTAATTATACCAATCTAAATGTATTTTTAATTGTTCATTTATAAAGCTTTCATCTTTTTCTTTTAATAAACACAATTTTACAATTTCTAGCTCTTCTTTTAATCTTGCTGGCAATACAGCAAGACCTAAAACCTCTATAAGACCTATATTCTCTTTTTTAATATGATGTAGCTCTTTATGGGGATGGAATATTCCATCTGGATATTTATCATTAGTTTTATTGTTTCTTAAGACTAAATCTATTTCGAAGTTATTACCTCTTTTTCTCGTAATAGGAGTTATAGTGTTATGAGGTATATCTTTAGTATGTGAATATATATTAGCTTTTTCATCGGAGTAATTTTTCCAATGATTTAATATAAAACTTGCTAAATCACTTAATTTTTTCTTATTATTTGAATTTATTCTAACTACAGATAAAGGCCATTTTATCATTGATATCTTTACATCTTCATAGCCTTTTATATAAATCTCTACAATATCACTAGCTCTGTCCATAGCAAATTCATATCTTCCACCTTGATAATGGTCATGACTTAATATAGAACCTCCAACAATAGGCAAATCTGCATTTGATCCTATAAAATAATGTGGAAATTTTTCTATGAAATCTAAATTTTTATCAAAAGTTTCTTTATTTATAACCATAGGTTCATGATTGTCTGAAAAAATTATACAGTGTTCATTATAATATGAATAAGGAGAGTATTGTAAGTAATATTTTTTATCTTTAAGATTTACAGGTATAGTTCTTAAATTTTGCCTTGCAGGATGATTTAATCTACCTCTATAACCTACATTTTCTTTACATAGTAAACATTTAGGATAAGATGATAATTTAATGTCTTTAGCCTTCGCAATTGCCTTTGGATCTTTTTCTGGCTTAGATAAGTTTATAGTTATATCTATATCTCCATATTCTGTATTTGTTTTCCAAGTTATATTTTGAGCTATTCTATTAGTTCTAACATAATCACAAGCTTTGCTTAAATTGTATAAGTAGTTGGTTGCACTTATTTTATCTTTTTTATATTTATGGTTAAATTCTTTTATAACCTCTGAAGGTCTTGGTATAAACAAGCTCATTATTTTAGTATCTAGTAAATCTCTATATGCTGATGTATTAGACTCCAAAATATTTAATTCATAAGCATAATCTAGTAAATTATTCATTATGTCACTTAAATTATCATAGTCTTTATTATCTTTTTCTATTATGTATTCATCTAAATCAAATAATTCTATAAGAGAATTCCTTATATAAGTTATATCATCATCTGTAAATAACTCATGCTTTAACCCATATTTTATAAGTCTTTCAAAATCTTTATATATACTCATATCTCCTCCTTAAACTAGCTCTCTAGTTCCATCTCCTATCTCCGCTACATAAAAATCTGCTTCATAACCTATTATATCTTTATATTTTCTTGAAACTTCATTTATAAAATCATCTTTCATATCTTTTTGTACAATAGATACTGTGCAACCCCCAAAACCTGCACCTGTCATTCTAGAACCTATTGTACCTTTTTGTTTTAGTGCTAGTTCAATCAGAGTATCTAGTTCTTTTCCTGTAACTTCATAATCATTTTTTAATGAATTATGAGAATCTATCATAAGCTGTCCAAAAGTAGTTATATCATTTTCTTGTAAGGCTTTTACCGCTTTTAAAGTTCTTTGATTTTCATATACAGCATGTTTTGCTCTTTTTCGATTTATAGGGTTAGTTATTAAGTGTTTATTTTCCTCAAATTCTATTTCATTTAACTCACCTAAAGAGTTTATATCTAAATTAATTTTAAGTTCTTTTAAAGATTCTTCACATTCACTTCTTCTTTCATTGTACTTTGAATCTGCAAGTCCTCTTCTTTTATTTGTATTCCCTATTATTATTATCTTATCTTTTAATTCTAAATTTGAATATTTATATTCTAAAGTATTGCAATCTAATAAAATTGCTTGATTTTTTTTTCCCATACCTATTGCAAATTGATCCATTATTCCACAATTTACACCTATAAACTTATTTTCTGCTTCTTGGCAGTATTTAACTAAATCTATTCTATTAATATTTAGTTTTAATAGATTATCTATCATAACTCCCATTAATAATTCTATTGATGCTGATGATGACAACCCAGCTCCATTTGGTATGTTTCCATATACAACCATATCAAAGCCTTGATTTATTTTATATCCATGTTTTTTTAGTGTTGTTATAACCCCTTTTGGATAGTTAGCCCAATCGTGTTTTTTTTCATTTTCCAACTTATCTATACTAAAACTTATTACTCCTAGTTTATCAAAGTTTTTAGAATACATATTTATAGTTTTGTCATCTCTTAGAGCTATTGCACCATAAGTTCCAAAACTCAATGCACAAGGAAATACATTCCCCCCATTATAATCAGTATGCTCCCCTATTAAATTTACTCTTCCAGGTGAAAAAAACACTCTCGTATTTTCTTTTTCCCCAAAAACATCGTTAAATAACTTTAACATATTTTCTTTCATTTTTATCTCCCCTAATTATTTATATTATATACTTACTAAAAAAATATAGTTAATATACTAAGTAATTTGACTGGATTAAAATCAATCAAGCATCAAATATATACTCAGTTATTAACTATATTTTGCACTTATATCTCTATATTTTTAATTTATAGTTTCCCTTCCTAAACTCACTTCACTAACTTCTTTATTATTAAATATAGTTAATCTAAATTCTAAGTTAAATTGTTCAAATTTACATCTATACTTATCTAATTGCCATTGACCACAAGAATTAGTCCCAACTCCATTTTGCTTATAATCTATATTAAATACTATATAATCTCTCTTTACTAAATCTATAGTGTGTTTAGCATATTCTAAATCTGTATCTTCATAATATGATGCACTAAAGTTGATTTTATCATCTGCTACAGCCATTAAGCTCATTCCTCTGTCATTTCTTAGACTAACCCAAGAACAATCACTTCTATTCCCATTTTCTTGTGGCTTAACATAGTTTGTAAACAACCCATCAACAGTATTATCATAAACTCCAAATAGGTTAGCTTCTTTAGTATCTGGATATGATTCTCCTGGACCTCTACCTTGATACTTAACATTTTCCAATTCTTTATTTACTCTCATTTGAAGACCTATTCTAGGTAGCATATCCGGTGCAGTATCTATTTTTCCAGATGGTGTTCCAGATACTTTAACTAATATATCCCCATTACCAAATACTTTATACTCATAAGTTGACTTATAATGCCAAGCAGAGTTTGTAGTTCCATTTATAGTATCAACTTTAAATGTAAGAACATTTTCTTCTAATTTATACTCTATATTTCTTACAACTTCATGCATTAAATGCATAAAATACTTTTTCTTGTAATCTTCTACAACATACATATCGTTGTCTATTGGAGCTCTCCAGAAGTTTAATCTTGGTCCTTCTTCTACTAATTTATATTCATCTTTAGTAACTTTTAATATATGACCTCTTACTAAATCAAAATCAACCTGGAAGTTATCTCCTTTTACTAATAATTTACAATGTTCTTTTTTAATTTCTAGATTTCCTTTTGGTGTAACTTTTAACTTTTCCATTTTTACTGGTAATTCAAATTGTGCTGTTGCTAATTCATATCCAGCCTCCGCCCATTTACAATCTTCTTTTAATACATATGATATATTTAAATAGTAAGTTGCACCATTTACCTTAGGGAAATCTAAACTATATGGTAAAGTTATTTCGCAAGTTTCTCTTCCAGCTACTGATGGCATTTCCATTTTTCCACTTTTTACTAATTTATCATCCTCTTTAATATTATAAACTAAATCCAATGTATTTAGGTTATTAAAATCGTATCTATTTATAACTTTTATTATTCCTTTTTCTAAATCAACTGCCGAAGTTTCAGCAGGTTCTATAACTTTTTTATATTCTAAAAGACCTGGAGAAACTGTTCTATCTGGCATTATCAATCCATCTATACAGAAGTTTATATTACTTGGATCATCTCCAAAGTCTCCACCATAGCTATAGTAAACTTCCCCATTTTCTGCTACTGTATGTATACCATGATCAAACCATTCCCATACAAATCCACCTTGTAACTTATCATACTTATAGAATAAATCTTGATATTCTCTTAGGTTACCTGGTCCATTACCCATAGCATGGCAATATTCACATAATATATGAGGCTTTTTAATATCATTTATTATAGTATCCATCGTAAATTTACTATCACGTTCTAACCAAGTGTACATCGTACTATATACTTCAGAAACTGGTCCATTTTCTTTAGCTACATTAAAATCCCCTTCATAGTGTAATATTCTAGTAGGGTCTAAATCTTTACACTTCTTAGCCATTGCCTTAAAATTACAACCAAATGAAGATTCATTTCCTAAAGACCACATTAATATAGATGGATGATTTTTATCTCTATTAATCATTCTATCTATTCTACTTACATGCGCTAATTCCCAGTCTGGATCATCACTTATCCATGCATAATCTCCAGTTAGCTCAAAACCATGACACTCTAAGTCTGTTTCATCTATTACATATAATCCATATTCATCACATAATTCATATAAATAATGTGAGTTAGGATAGTGAGCTGTTCTAAGAGCATTTATATTATGTTGTTTCATTAAAATAATATCTTTTTCTATTTCTTCTTTAGCTACAACTCTTCCGTTTTTAGGGTTATAATCATGTCTATTTACACCTTTAAACTTTATGGCTACCCCATTTACAGTAAATACTTCACCTTTTATTTCTATTTTCCTAAATCCAACTCTTTGAGGTATAACTTGAACTATTTCCTTATCTTTGTATACACTTATCATCAATGTATATAAATTTGGTTCTTCAGCACTCCACTTTAATGGATTTTTAATTTCTTTACTGAAATTTAACTCTCCATTAATATCTACTAACTCTTCAAATACTACATTTTTATCATTATCCAATAACTCAAAATGAACTTTCTGATTTTCATATTTTCTAAACTTTAAATTTATATTTAATTTAGCATCCTCGTACTTTTCATCTAGATCTGTAACTACAATTATATCATCTACTCCATATACTGGTTCTGTATAAAGTTCTACATCTCTAAAGATTCCACTTAACCACCACATATCTTGATCTTCCAAATAAGTACCATCACTCCATTGATAAACTCTTACTGTACACTCATTGTTTCCACATCTTACATATTCAGTTATATCAAATTCTGCTTGTATTCTAGCACCCTTGCTATATCCAACTTCTTGACCGTTTATCCAAACATTGTATGCTGAATCGACGCCATTGAATTTAAGTATTATTTTTTCATTCATCCAAGACTCGTCCACAACAAAGTTTCTTTTATATATTCCAGTTGGATTTTCCGTTGGAACATATGGAGGATTTATAGGGAAATTGTACCATAAATCAGAATAATGCATTTTACCATAACCTTGTAATTGCCAGTTTCCTGGAACTATTATATCCTCCCAGTTATCTGAGTTAAATTCTTCTTTGTAAAAACCTTCTGGTGAATATTCTGGTGCATCTAAAAATAAAAATTTCCAACTTCCATTTAAATTTTTATAATTATGTGTATACTTTTTATCTCCTATTAATGCTAACTTTTTAGATGGAAAACTTAAAAAATGAGCTCTTGCATCTAATCTGTTTATTCCATCAATATGTATATTTTCCCACAGTTTCATAATTAATCTCCCTCTCTACTTTTAATTATATATTATCTTATAGCCGATACTTCGTTAGCTACATCCTTTCCAACTTTCCTTTCATATTTATTCCAACATATTAGTGCAAATCCTAAAAATACTACTAGTCCTATAACATTGTATAAAAGTACAAATAATGGATTAGTTGCATCCGCTTCTAATGTCCCATTAAAGTATGCAGATAAATCCGATGGTGATGGAACTGAAGATATTATAAATACGAATGTAAATAATACTAATAATAAAACTCCTAATATTATCCCTAAACCTTTTGAACCTACCTTAAAACTTCTTTCTATATAATCTTTCTTTGCTCTTAGCACTATATATCCAACTAAAAAGAATAGTACTGGTATTAATGAAGTTGATGCAGTCATATTTATTAACATTTCAAGTAAGCTATCTACTGAACCTATACCAAGTGCTGGTATTATTAAAAGAATAGTTACTATTACAGCTTGAAGATATAATGCATTTACTGGGTTACCTTCATCGTTTGTTTTTGCTACCCAGCTACCAAATATTCCTTCTGGTATCTCTGAAAATAATACTTTAACTGGTGCTGCAGTCCATAATACTAGGGAACCTAGACTTGCAAGTAGCATTATAAATCCTACTATATTAGTAATTATGTTTCCTATTCCATAATGAGAACCTAATATTAAAAATGAATCAAACAATCCATTTGAGAAATTCCCAAATAAAATATTTTCTGGTACAACTATACCTACAGCTGCTGCTCCTAATGCATATAATGCACCTACTAATATAGTTGAAAATAACATAGTTTTTATAAAGGCTTTATTTCCACCTTTTACATCTTTAACATAAACACCTATACTTTCGGCTCCTCCTACTGCTTGTAAAACCCATGCTAATACCATAAAGTATGTCCAGTTAAATTTTGGCATTATTGTTTCTGTGTTAAATTGTTGTGCTGGTTCTTCTCCCAAAAATAATATTATTCCAAAGGATAAGACTATAAATCCAATACCTAAAACCATCCTAGCTATACCTGATATACTAGTTATCTTTGATATCCAGCTTACACCTTTAGTTGATAATATCGTTACTCCCCAAAACATTACTATTGACAACACAGATATTAAAACTGTTTTTCCATCAAATACATTTTTACCTACAAATGCATATGAAGCATATATCAACGTTTTTGGTAATAATGATGTAAAGAAAAATAAATTAACAAAGAAATATGACCAAGATCCTAAAAATGCCCACTTTGCTCCTAGTGATGTTTTTATCCAGCTGTTAATTCCAGATTCTGAATTTTTATTTGCTGATGCAAACTCCCCTATCATTAATGCAAATGGAAAGAAATAAAATATAGTACCAAATATATAAGACGGTATTGTAGCAAGCCCTATATTAACACTACTATCAATTATATTTCCAAATGAAAATACAGCTGTAAATGTCATAAGCATTAAAGCTGATGAACTAAGACTCCCTCTTCTTTCACTCATTTTTATTAAACTCCTCCAAATTTTTATTTAAATCTTATTTAAGAAAACCTTTTCTTGTATATTTTAATAATATATCTTTTTATATACTATCTCAATGTTGTAATGTTGCTATAATTTGTATTATTGTTGCATTTTAAAATTGACATATATATGATTTTGATTTAAATTCATAATATAGAAAACGTTAGCATAGGAGGGATTTTATGAGCAAAATAGGTATTTTTTCAACAGACTCAAAACCTAGTAATGAACTATATATATTTGAATGTGGTTTTGAATATTGCGAGCCAAGAGATCCTTATCAATATGAACAAATAGATTACTATTTAATTCATTATGTAATACAAGGTGAGGGATTATTTTTTATAAAAAATCAAGTCCATCATTTAAAAGCTGGAGATGGCTTTATTATACCTCCCAATACAGATAATAATTATTATCCTACTAATGATAATCCATGGGTTTACAGATGGATAGGTATTAATGGCTCTAAGGCTAAAGAGCTTCTTAGCTTATGTGGTTTTTCAAATGAAAACTATATTTTTAGATATAATAAAGACAATCAGCTTAATGAGCTATTTGAAAATATATATTTAAATTGTAATTCTAATTATTTGTTTAAGGCTTTGGGTTATTTATATCAGACATTATCCTTACTTATGGATGAACATTCAATTTCAACTTTACAAGGAAAAACTTCTTCTCAATGTTATATATCTGATGCCTTAGATTTTATCGATAAAAACTTTGATAAAAACATTTCTGTTTCTGATATATCTGATTATTTAAATATAGATAGAAGTCATTTTTACAAAATTTTCAAATTGCATATGATGAATACACCTCAACAATATCTTATTGAATATAAGTTGAAAAAAGCCTGTGATTTACTTAGAAAAAGTAGCTACTCTGTATGTGAGATCAGTAATATAGTTGGATTTACTTCGCAATCTCACTTTTCAAAAACTTTCAAGAAAAACCTTAATTTAACCCCTTTAGAATATAAATCTTTATTTATAAAGTAAACACTATAAAAAGAGCTACTCTCTAATAGAGATAGCCCTCTTTTTATAGTTTAAAATAACTGTAAAAATCCGAAATAGATTTGTATCGTTCTTCTCTATTTGGATTTATTGCATTAACCACTATATGGTATAGTTCTTTAGAAGCTTCCCACTTTTCATATGAATGGTCTTTATCATCTCCAAGTATTCCAAAAATTAAAGACCCTAAATTAAATACATTAGTTTTCTCATCGATTGGTGAATTTAATATATACTCTTCAGGTGATTTAAATCTTTTTGAACCCCAAAAATCTTTTCCTATATCATTTATAGTTGGTTTTTTCCTAAAAAGGTCTATATCGCAGATTTTAGTTGTATGATTATCAAAATCATACATAATACTTCCATCGTATAAATCTATTGCTACATATCCTAACTGTTCAACATTTAAAAGAAATCCAAATATTTCATTTATGGATTTAATTCGCTTATCTATTGGCAGTTTTTTATATCTATAGTAAGCTGATTTTTGATGTGTGTACTTTGGGTATTTATCAAAGTTCCAGTGTTCATGTAAATTTTCTCCTTCTATCCATTCAAACACTACTCCATATCCTTTATCTGTTTCGAAGCTTTCTTTTAATTTTATTAACTGATCGCACTTAAGATCTTTATAAATATTGTTAGTTCTTTTTAAATTTTCTACAGCTGTATTTATATCTCCATCATAATTTAAAGTCTTAGCCTCAGCATATTTTATAAAAAGCTTATCAGATCCTCGCTTTACTCCAAAACATATATTCCCAGAATCTTGTTGGTCGAATACACAAAATACAGTTTCAAATTTTTTTAACCAACTAAAGTCATATTCTTCTCTTAATTCAAAACAAACTCCATCTAATTCGTACTTAATAGTATTTTTCACCATTAATTTCCCCCTCACTTCAATCCTCTATACTTAATTAATTATTAATACTTAATATAACTTTAATTTCATCAACTATATCCTCTATACTCTTATTTGATGTATCAATTTTTATAGTATCATCTTGTTGTATAATTCTAGTCTATCTAAACTTCTTTTTATATTATCCTCATATCTTAAACCAAGTTTAATATCTTTGTTTATTCTATTTATAAGATTTTCTTTAGAGCACATTAAAGTTATTTTATAAACATCAACACTAGAAGGATCTATTTTATTTAATATATCTTTCATTATATCCTCAGTATGTATTACCCAGTTAAATACAATATATTTAGATTTAGAATTTTTTATAAAATTATTTAGTATGTATGCTATATTATCTAATACCATAAATTTATTTTCATCTGTAACTTTAAATGGGTTCATCATCCAGCAGTTATCTCCATCTAGCCAAAATGAATTATCTAATTTTTTATATAATGCTTTACTTATAGTAGTTTTTCCAACTCCCATAACTCCATTTATAATGATTAACTTCTTTTCCATTAATTATCCCCTTTAATCTATATCTCTTATTTTTAATTTAATACTTAAGCTATCATAGTTATTATAAATTAATATCTATAATAAAAAAGGATTCTCCTAAAAATTAGGTAATCCTTTTTTACAATTAACAGTTATACTCTTCATTTGCAATATTCATTTTAGATATTATTTTAAAACATATAATTCCACCTACTATAATTCCTATAGGCATAGGTCCTATAAATAAGTTAGGATTATTTATGGCACTAAACATCATACCTATACCTGCAAATCCATTTACCATTGCATGCCCAATAGCTGCAGGTATGCAACTTTTAGTTTCTAAAGTTAAATATGCTAATATTGAACCTACAAATATACAAAATATTATCATTGCCAATATTCCACCCCAAGGAGCTGTAGGATATGAAAGTCCATAATTGTGACCCATAGCAATCATAGGAGCAATTAGTATACTAGATTCCATTTGGAAAATTAACATAGATTTAACCTCACTATCACTAGGCACAGCCTGACCAAGAGTTGTTAATTGAGCTTTTGTCTTATTTATCATATTGCTAATACTTAATATTTTTTAAATTAGGTTTTAGCCTATTTAAATATAAATAAAAAGTACCTCGCAAAATACGAGATACTATATTATAAAATCTTCATCTTCTAATTCTTCATATATACCCTTTTGATATCCATTGCCTTTAGTTGAAAAGAAATCATGTGATTTAGTTTCCGTGCTTAGACCATTCAATACAATAGGGTTAATCTCATCTACTTTATAATAATCCTCAAAACCTAGGTTCTCTAAAGCTCTATTGGCATTGTATTGTAAGAAGGTTATAACTTCATCTATAAGTCCACTACCTTCATAAATCTTTTTAGTGTAATTTATTTCATTTTCCATAAGAGCTTCAAATATTTCATACATTTTAACTTTTAACTTAAATTTTTCATCTTCATTAAATGTATCATATATCTCTTGAGCTAAAAGACCTATATACTTACCATGGAGTGATTCATCTCTAAGTATAAGTGATATTATCTCTCCACTAGCTACCATTTTTCCTTGTCCTGCTAGATATAGTGGATAGAAAAATCCTGAGTAAAATAAAAAACTTTCTAAAAATACACTAGTAACCATTGATAAGTATAAACTTCTTTGGTCTGTTGTATTTTCATATTGAGCTAATATTAAATCAGCTTTTCTTTGTAATGTGGGCTCACTTTCTATCCAATCAAATAATTCATCTATTTGAGTTGTAGTTAATAATGTCATAAATATAGAAGAATAACTTTTCGCATGTATTTCTTCCATAGTTCCCATAAAAGATAATACTGCTTTTCTTTGTAGATTATCAGTTAAACTCATCATTGAAGGAACTCCGTTATTTCCTTGTTTTGTATCAAGTAGTGTAAGTCCTGCTAGTACTTTTTTATATAATTCTTTTTCACTTTCTTTTAAATCATTCCAAGTTTTTAAATCTTTTGATACTGATATTTCTTCTGGTAGCCAAAATTGTTTTACATTTTGATCCCAAAATGCTTGTGTAAATCCATCATCTTCTTTGTTCCAATTAACAGCTTTGTGTACTTTATTTAAATTAAATGTCATATTATTTTCCCCCTATACTGAACACATTAGACATTCATTGTTATCTCTTATCATTTTTGTTCTTGTGTAATATAAACTTTTTAAACCTTTTTTATAGGCATATATATAATATCTTGCTATATCTCTAGTAGTTTTATCATCTGTTACAAATAGCGTCGTTGATATTCCTTGATCAACATGTTGTTGTACTGTTGCTACTATGTCTATAACATTTTTCATATCCATTCTATATGCTGATTGATAATATAGCATATTTTCATTAGTTAAAAATGGCATTGGATATATTGTCGTTGAGTCACCATAAGTTCTAACTTCTACAGGTTCCATAATAGGCATTATACTTGAAGTTGCATTTTGAACATAACTTATGCTTTGTGTTGGTGCAATAGCAGTTAAGTATGCATTATATATTCCATTTTCTTTAACTTTATCTAATAAATCAGCCCAATCTTTAGACGTTGGTATATATATTCCTTCAAATAGTTTAGATACTTTATTGGTTTTTGGTAAATATGAATTATTACAGTATTTTGAAAGTACACTACTAGCTTGTCCTTTAGCATATTCAGATTTTTCAAATCCATCAAAAGTAGTATTTTTTTCTATAGCTATTTCCATAGAAGCTTTAATAGCATAATATCTTATCATTGCAAAAAATACATTTGAAAAGTCTATAGCTTCTTCTGAAGTATATAAAATATTTTCTCTTACTAAATATCCATGTAAATTCATAGCCCCAAGCCCTATTGCATGAGAAGCATTATTCCCTTTTTTTATCGTAGGAACTTCTTTGATATCAGTTTTATCCGATACAAAAGATAATGCTCTTATAGCTGTATTTACCGTATTTTCGATATCTTTATTATCCATAACATTGGCTATATTTAATGAGCCTAAATTACAACTTATGTCTTGCCCCCATAAGTTTTCTCCTCCATAACCTTTTATGTCTGATGGTGTTTGATATTGAAATATCTCACAGCAAAGATTAGACATTTTAATATTTCCCACATCTTTTAAAACATGTTCCTTATTTGCAGTATCAATAAATACTACATAAGGATATCCGCTTTCTTGTTGCATTTGTGCTATTTTAGTTAGCATCTGTCTAGGGTTTATTTCCTTTTTTAGTATATCTTCATCATTTTTTAACTTATCATACCAATCATCCATTTTTATATCATCTAAATGGACTTTATACTTTTTATATACTGAATGAGGATAAAAAGCATAAGCAATTTCATTTTTTTCTGCAAGTTCCATAAATTTATTAGGTATAATTGCTCCAAGTGATAAAGATGCTAATCTTATCTTTTCATCCGCATTTATCTTTTTGGTATCCATTAATATTTCAAAGTCTGGATGAAATACTGTTAAGTAAACTGCACCTGCTCCTTGTCTTGCTCCCATTTGATTAAAATATGTGAAAGATTGTTCTAGCATTTTTGCAACACCTACTACTCCTCCAGCAGATCCAGCTATGTCTTTTATTGGTTCTCCACTAGCTCTAAGCCTTGATAAGTTTAGTGCTACTCCTCCACCTATTTTAGATAAATGATTTGATGATGATATAGCATATGAGATACCTTCTGTACTATCTTCTACTGATAGTAAAAAACAAGAAACCATTTCTCCTGCTCTTTTTCTACCTGCATTTAAAAATGTTGGTGTAGCTGGTTGAAACTCTTGTTTTATAAGTTTTTTAGATAAATTTAAAGCTAAATTTTTATCTCCATTACCTAATGCTAACGCTACAATTAAAACTTTATCATTATAATTTTCTAATATTTGTTTTCCATCATTAGTTTTTAAAGCATAGTTTTGATAAAATTTATTTGCACTCATATATGATTTAAATTTAAAGTTTTCTTTTGCTATATTTTTATAAATTTCTCTTATGAAATCTATAGAATATTTATCTATTACATCTTTTGAATAATAGTCATTTTCTATTAAATAATTTAATCTAGTTTCTAGATTTTTAAATTTTTTCATTCTAGGATTTATATATTCTTCTAAATAACTATTAAGAGCTTCTTTATCTTTTTCTAGTTGATATTTACCTTGTTTATCTTTAATTATTACTTCATTGTTAAGCTTAATATAATTCATTTTTTCCCACCTTTACAAAATAGATAAATAATTTTTAAAAATACAATATATAGTTGTTTGGTCTTTTTCTTATACTACATATTGTATATACACCACTTTTTAAATTTTTAATCTACTATTTTTTACATTAATTTTTAAAATTTTAATTTACTTAGCTATTTCAAGGTTTTTAATTTTTAAAAATTTTCAAATAAATTTATTTTGTTTACAAAAATTATATTTTGTATTATACTAGTTATTAGTGGGAACTTATGCTCAGACATAAGTATACGCTAGCCCATAAAAAACACCTATCAAAAAGATAGGTGTTTTTTCGTTAACTAAAGAAATTTATAAATGTTACTATTGTTGGTATGGCTACTAAATCTATTAAGAATGCACCTACTAATGGAACTATCAAAAATGCTTTAGCTGAATTTCCATACTTTGATGTTACTGAATTTATATTAGCTAGTGCATTTGGTGTTGCACCTAATCCATGACCTAACATTCCTGAAACCATTATAGCTGCATCAAAGTCTTTCCCCAATACTCTAAATGCTATAAACGCTCCGTATAAAGCTATAAATATAACTTGAGATGCTACTATTACTATCATAGGTCCTGCTAATCCTGACAGTTCCCATAATTTTATAGTCATTAACGCCATAGTTAAAAATATTCCTAAGCAAACATTACTTATTATATCAATTGAGTACAAATCCAAATCAACTATTTTAAATCTATCATTTATATTTCTAAATATTACTGCTATAAACATAGCACCAACATATCCTGGAAGTACTATTTTAGTTACAGATGAAAACAAAGTTCCAACTACGCTTCCTACAGTCATGCAAGATGCTATTACTGCTATTTGTACAATCATAGTATTCGAATTAAAGGAATCACTAAGTTTTATACCAGCTACGTCTTCTACTGAAACATTGTTATTAATTTCATTTTCATTTGGTGTTAATTTATATTTATCTATCAAATATTTGGATATAGGTCCACCTATAAGTCCTCCACACATTATACCAAATGTAGCAGCTGCCATACCTATTGTAACTGCTCCATTTACTCCTAAGGACTCTATCGTTGCACCAAAGGATGCTGCAGCTCCATGACCACCTTCCATAGAAACAGCCCCACACATTATACCTATTAAAGGATTTATATTTGTAATTTTAGCCCCTATAACTCCTATTAAGTTTTGTGCTATTGAAAGTAATCCGCATAAAATCCAATATGTTATAAGTAGTTTACCCCCTTTTTTTAACAAATTAAAGCTAGCTCCTAATCCTATTGTTGTAAAAAAAGCTATCATAAAAGGCGATTGAAGTGTTGTATCCATAGATATACTTACCATATTAGAAGTTTTTAATATAAAAATAATAATTGCAAATAATAATCCTCCAATTACTGGTCCTGGTATGCAAAATTTTTCTAATAATTTTATTTTTCTTTTTAGAAAATTACCAAATAGTAAAAGTAAACTTCCTAATGCAACTGTAGCTATCATATCTAAATTTATAATTTTTATTCCATCTATTATTTCAAATTCCATATGCAATTCCCCTTTATTTTATAAATATTGAGCTTTATAAATATATACTCAGCAAAATATAAAGTTAGAATCTAAGATTTATAAAATAAAAAATGCTTTGATTAACAAATCAGTTGATCAAAGCATTTTTAAATAATTATTTTTTAATTTTCATTACCAAACCTTCTATATCCATCATTCTATCTAAATAATACCATTTACATTCACTTTTAATTTTTGCATATTTATCTTTTTTATCATAATTAGAAGCTTTTTTAGTATAAAACTTATATTCTTTTTTTCCATCTTTTTTAGTTATAGTTTCATATCTTAAACTATCTAAAAATTTAGCTTCTAAGTATCCATATACTTGTACTCTTTTTATATCATAAAGATTTTTAACTAAGTATTTCTTAATAGGATGTTTTTTATCTTCTACTTCTAAGTTTAAATGTACACCTATATAGTAACTTTCTTTATTATTTGAATCAAATTCATTTTTATCTATTATAAGTCTATTATGTATATCTTTATCTATACAAGTTTTTATACCTATTTTTTTACTTTTTAACACTTCAGGTTTAAGTCCTCTATATTTAAAGTAATTTAATACTCCACACTCTCCTATTTTTTGAGCAAATATCATCTGCTCTCCTATTTGCTTTTGTAATTTTTCATCTTTAATAGATGATGGAACTAGTTTTTTATAATCTTTAGATTCTTCTATACACTTTTTTGCATATTCTATACATTCTTTAACTTGGTCATCTGTTACACTAACAGATTTAGTTACTAGTTTATCAAATTTATGTTTTATATTAATGTTTTTTACATTTATTAAATATTTACTCTTTGCGTTTATATATGTCACTTTTATTTCTCCTTAAAGTTTATTCTTAAAATTGCATACAATAATACATTACATTAAAGTTATTTTATTTTCAAGAACTATGTTTATTTATGTTAACATATTTATATAGTAGTATTTTAGTTATTAGGAGGGATTTTATGACTTATTCATTAGTACTTTTAATGTTATTATCTCTAATTATTCTTTTATATTTTACATATAAACCCCATAAAATTTTTAAAGGTATTTTTAAAACTATAACTAGTATACTCTTTGTAACTATAGCTATAAGTGGCTATTTAGAAAAAAGCAGTAATTTTATTTATTTTATTTTTATTCTTTTAGGTCTTTTATTTTCTCTATTTGGAGATCTATTTCTTATATTTAAAAATAAAGATAAAAATCATATAAATAAATTTTTTATCTATGGTCTTTTAAGTTTTAGTCTATCTCATGTATTTTTTTCAATAGGATTTATATACCTTAGTCACTTTAGCTTTTACACTATACTATTTTCTTTTTTACTAGCAGTTGTAGTTTTATTTATTTTAAAGTGTATAAAAAAACTTGATTTTAAAGATTCTTTTTATTATGTAGCTTTTTATTCAGTTGTAATTAGCTTTATGTTTATTCAATCTTTAAATCTATACTTTTCTATCAACTTTTATAATCCTTATGTTCTATGGATTACAATTGGTGCATTATTATTTGTTTTATCAGATTTAATATTATCATTTGACTACTTTTATAAAGATTGTCCTAAGTTTATAGCAGTTCTTAACCTTTTAATTTACTATATAGCCCAATTGCTTATAGCTTTAAGTATCTTGTATATATAAAAAAATCTTATTTAAAATAGATTATGTCTACTTCAAATAAGATTTTTATCTTAAAACGTATGAAGTGAAATTTTTGGCTTAACTCCAACATTTAAAGATTTACAAGTTTTAGTATATAATAAACTTAAATTTGGTAAATTTTTATTCTTTAATTTATCAGTTGTAAAATCTGTAAATAATTTAAAATATAAAAAATTCCAGCTACATATAAATAATAAAACTCCAACTAAAGTGTCTATAAGCAGCCATTTATTATTAATTTTAATGCTATCTTCATATATCTTAGATAAGCTTAATAAAGAGTCGTATACTTGTCTTCTTTCATAATTATTTATTGATATTTTCCCTAATTTATTTTGTATTTTCTCATCTAAACTTGCACTAGACTCCCAGTTGTCATATTTATACCCATTTACATAATATTTGATATTTCCATCATCTTTTTCTAATTGAGAATATAAATTATCATTTACTACTACAATCCATATTCCAATCCCTTTTGGAAGTATTTTACCATCTGCTATACCTTTTACTTTTAGATTATAAAGACCTATTTCAAAATCAGTAAATTTACTTATATTTTTCTTATATCTTTTATTGTCGAATCTTGGTACTATTAGTGTTTCATCGTTATTTAACTTAACCTTTCTTAAGTTTAACTTTTTTGCTACCTTATTAAATTCTGAGTTTTTTATTACATATTTTCCTTCATTATTTATATTTAATATTTCAAATGCAGTTTTATCATAATCGTATCCAGCTTTATTTAATGTATTTTCTATAACTTCTACTTGTTGTTTTTTTACGTAATTGTAATTTGAAGATATATAGTTTAATACAAATGGATAATCAGCTTTTTTTACTTCCAGTTTATTAGCTAACACTATATGTAATATAATTACACATCCTAAGCTTGCCACTAAAAGGGTACTAGTTAAAAATAACAATTTTAAGTTTTCTTTTGATATATTATTTATTTTTAACATTTCCATATTTATCTGCTACCTTTCCTTTTTGTTTATATAATAATAATATATCAATTCTATTTTTTTTGGTATTTATCTAAATTACATTAAAGTTACTTTTTTGTAAGATAAAATATATAAATAAAAAACTTCTTTAATATATACTATAGACCTTTTCTAAAGAAGTTTTTATTATTAATTGTATTATTAACTATTTTCGAAAAATTCTTTAGCATATACTACCTTTCCAGATACATCTTTAAGTGCATTTTCTTCAAATTCTATTGCCATAAAGTTTGAACTTGGAACCTCAAAAGGTGCTTTTATTCCAAAGTTTAGAGCCTATTTTATTAAAAATAAATTATATCTATATCTTCTATATTTTTTTCTAATATTTATATTCATATAATTTTTAATCCCTATAAAAATAAAAAAATATTACATAGAGTATTTCAGATTCAACCTACTTATGTAATATTTTTTTATTGGATTTTTTATTTATAATTTAATTTTATACAACTTGCTTTTTACCAATCCTATTAATAAAGTATAGTACTATTGGTATACTAATAATCCCTATTGTAACTATTACATTTAAATATAAAACTGGCTTTCCAAATATGTTATATGTACTTATACTTCCAAACATATTTATTGGACCTATTAAATTTTCTATATTTAGTTCTGCAAAAATCTTAGTTAGAGTATATGTTGGCATAAATCTACCTATAAATTCTGGACCTAATAATGTAGCTACACTTACTGCAAAAGATATCATATTATTTTTACTTATTAATGATACTAACATGATTAATAATGTAAATAATACAGTACCTATAAAACTTACTATTAATCCGCAAACATAGAAAGTTCCTATATGCATAGTATAAGGAGTTCTTACATAAGATGATAAAAAGCTCATCGGTACATCCCACCCCTTAAATCCATGCATTGCAAGTATTATCACCTGTATTCCGTTCATAATTAAAAATACAAATGTAGAAAATATCAAACCTGTTATTATCTTAGCAGTAGTTAATTTTTTTTGCCCATTTTTAGAACTTAATACTATTGATGCCGTATTACTTTGATATTCATTACTAAATATGGTACATATAGAAACAAGTATTAATATAGATATCCACATACAATTCATATTAAAATTTGTTGCCTCTCTCCATCCAAACTTAAAGTAATATTTCGGAGTTTCTTTTTTAGATACTAAGTCATGTATATATTTTAATTCTTTATATTGGTAACTATTAGTATCTCCTTCTTTTTCTAATCTTTTTAGCTCTTTTTTCATATCATCAAATTTATAAAGTTTTCCATTTATCATATATTCAGGATTGATCCATATTAAATAATCTGTCATACCAAAAGCTTTTACTTTTTCTTTGTCACTCAGTATCTTTCCATTATTATATTTTGTAAGTAAATCACCGCATTGTTTTTTAAATATATCATGTTTCTTCTCTGTTATGATTTGACCTTCATATTCTTTACCTATTTTCTGTATACTGGAGTAGCTTAATCCCTTTGACCTTATATCTAAATAGCTTGTTACTGTATTTGATAAAGACGCTACTATACATCCAACTAATAATACTAATACTATTTTTTTTGAAAAAATCTTATACAACTCAAATTTAACTAAATCTTTCATATTTATCCCCCTTTATAAGTCAGTACTAATCTCAAAGTAATATAAAAATAAATCTTCTAAATTAGGTGATTCTTCTATAACTTCAATTCCATCTATTAATGGACATTCATCTCCTACAACCCTAACTATAATATACTCATCATCCCTTATAATATTAGAAATTTTAAATTTACTTTGTACTTTATGTAATAAATCTTCCTTTATCTTTAAACTATGTACTTTTCCTCTGATACTATTTAAAATTTCAACTGGAGTAGCTTTTTCAACTAATTCTCCATTTCTCATTATCAATATTTCATTTGCTATAAATTCTACATCAGATACTATATGTGTTGATAGTATTACAATCTTATCTCTTGATATCTCTGATATTAAGTTTTTAAATCTTATTCTTTCATTAGGATCAAGCCCTGCTGTTGGCTCGTCTAATATTAATATCTTTGGATCATTTAAAAGAGCTTGAGCTATACCTAACCTTTGTTTCATCCCCCCAGAAAACTTACCTATTTTTCTTTTTCTATCTTTTTCTAAATTTACAAACTTTAAAAGTTCATCAATCTTAACACTAGCTTCTTCTCTATCTATTCCTTTTAATGTTGATACATATTCTAAGAACTTTTGTGCTGTAAAACTTTTATAAAATCCCACATCTTGTGGTAAATAACCTAAAACATCTCTATAATCTGCTCCTAGTTCAGTTTTACTTTTTCCATTTAAATAGATCTCTCCACTAGTAGCATTTGAAACATCTGCAATTATTCTCATAAGTGAAGTTTTTCCTGCTCCATTAGGTCCTAATAATCCATATATTCCATTAGTTAAAGTTACATTAAAATCATTTACTGCAACCTTATCTTTAAATGATTTTGTTATATTTTTTAAAGTTAATTCCATATCTTTTCTCTCCTAAAAATCAAATTTCTTATAATCTGTAAAATTTATACTTTTTTTATAAAATACTTTTAACGAAATTATAGTTAATACCCCTAGTATTGCTACTATTGCAAATAGCTTTAAGTTACTTACATTTGCAATATTTTTAAAAGTATTACTATCTACCATGTTCGAACATATTATCCATATTCCAGTTGATAATGCTATACTGTTCATGCTTCTATATATAGATGCTGTTAATAATGAAACAGTAGATATAAAACAAATTGGTATTAAGCTTGTATTTATTAATTTTAATAAATTAACTTCTGAGTAAGTATTTGATAGTATAAAACTAACAAACAAACTTATAGCTATTGAAGTAATACCTATTATTGTTAATTTAGCAAATACTATTTCTCTAAAAGAAAATTTATAGCTAAGTTCTAGTTCCCAAACTCCTTCTTCTTTTCCTCTTAAAATTTCTACAAACCCTAGTAGTACTGGTATAGGTGAAATTGTATAAGAATATACATATGGATTTAAATTATATTTTATAGTTCCAATCAATCCCCCTAAAGTAAGTATTAATGATACTATAATATACATTTTGTTAAATACCATAAATTGTATTTTCATTAATTCTATATTTGTCTTTATTTTATTTATTAAGTATGTATTTTTATTTACTACTAAATCTTCACTTATACTTTGTGGCATGTAGTTTATTAATGTTTCTATAGTTAAATCAATTTTTTCTTCATCAACTGTTTTTACAACATAACTATCTAAAAAGTTTTCTATATCCAATAAATCTTCTTCTAATAGATTTTCAAATTCATAATCATTTATATCATCACATCTCATGTTGTTTATTTTTGATGGTGTTTTTTTCATAGTTATCACCTCCAAGAAATCTTTTTAAGTTTTTAACACCATTAAATAATCTTGATTTTATGGTGTTTTCATTTTCTCCTGTAATATAACTTATTTCTTTGATTTTTAAATCATTGTAATATTTTAATATAACTGCTTCTCTTTGAAGCTTAGGTAAATTTTCTATAGCTTCTTTTATCTTAATTGCCTCTTCTTTTTTCGATAAAATATCTACTACATTAGTTTTATCTTCTATTTCCTGATTAGCTATATCATAGCTTTGTGTCCTTTGTTTATAAGTCTTACTTCTGAAGTAATCCTTTGTCGTATTTGCAGCAATTTTTAATAACCAACTTTTAAATTTACCATTTTCTATTTGATACTTATCTATATTTTTCATCATTTTTATAAATACATCTTGGGTTATATCATAGGCTATATTATAATCACTAGTATTTCTGTATATAAAGCTATGTACTAAATCGTAATATCTTTTAACTAAAATTTCCATTGCACTTTCATTACCTTTTAATAGTTCTTTTATTAACTTTTCATCTGTTTGTACCAATTTATTTCCCTCCTTTCAATTATATAACGAGGTTAATTTATAAAAAGTTTTATTTTATCTATTTTATTTTAGCAAATTTTTACTAATATTATTTTCCCATACTAATTTAGTAAATCATTTATTTAAATTAAATGTATTAACTATAAATTTGAATTAATATTTATTTTAGGGAGGGAGTTTTTATGAATAATAATGAAAAGTATCAGAGCAATAATAAAGTTTTAGTTCAAAAGTCAGTAAAATCAGGGCTTTCTTTTGGAGCTGGTCTAGCAATGGTCATTTCTTATACAGCATGGAAATCAATACCTTGGGCTATATTTCACGGTATATTAAGTTGGATTTATGTAATTTATTATTGGATTAAATATAAATAACTTTAAATAAAAATAGCCACAATCTAATTTAGATTAGTGGCTTTTTTATTTCTATATTTATTAATTTTTTAATTATGATTTTCTATAAGATACTTCATAGTTTGTTTATCCATAGCACCTGGAACATATTGAGTTATATAACCTTCTTTGTCTATTATAAAAGTCGTTGGATATGCACTTATACCATATTTATAAGCTAATTCTCCATTATTATCCATAACTACAGGAAAAGTATATTTTTCTTGTTGTAAAAATTTTATAATATTTTCTTTAGATCCTTCACGATCTAAATTTGGTGATGCTACTCCTAGTATTGCTACATCTTTATTATTTTTATTATATTCTTTGTATAATTGTTCTATATATGGCATTTCTGCTTTACATGGAGGACACCATGTTGCCCAGAAATTTAAAAATACAGTTTTGCCTTTGTAATCACTTAGTTTATGTTCCTTACCATTTTGATCATATAAAGTAAAATCTATAGACATTATTTTTTCATCTTTATTTTCTCTGTCTATACTTTGGCTATTTGAATCAGAATTTTTAGAATCATTTAAGTGTTTATATACTCCAAAAGAGCCATTTATAAACATAACTAATCCTGATAATATGAGTATAATCCCACCTATCTTTTTTATTAATCCCATATAATTTTTCATTTTATTAAATGATTTAAATAATTTATTATAAAATAATGATGCTAGTATAAATGGTAATATGAACCCAATTGTATAAAATAGTATAAGTAAATTTGACGTTCCTACATTATTAACACTTGATGACATAATAAGTACAGATGTTAGTATAGGTCCTATACAAGGTGTCCACCCAAAGCTAAATGTAAATCCAAATAAAAAGGCAGATATAGGATTTATTTGCTTAGTATTTATATTAAATCTTTTTTCTTTACTTAATAAAGAAGATTTTATTACTCCTATATAAAATAGTCCCATAAAAACTATTATTAATCCACCAAAAATCTTTATTAAATCTTTATTAGTATCAAAAAATGATTTTAAAGCGTTTACTGATGATCCTAATATAAAAAATGTTAAAGATATACCTAATGCAAAAAACAAAGCATTTTTAAATAATAAACTATGTATAAACTTACTTTTATCTTCTTTCAAACTTTCAATACTACTATTTGATAATATACTTAAGTATATCGGTAATATAGGTAATATACATGGTGAAAAAAATGATAATACCCCTTCTACAAAAACTACAATCAAGTTTAGTTTTTCCATAATCCCCCGTTAATCAAAACTTTAATTTAGCTTTGATAACATACTCCTCTCTTATTAATTTTAATTTTCTTAAGTTAAATTTCTAATATTAAAACACATGTATTATTAATAATTGTATCAATATTTATGAATTTTTTAATAGTTTACTTTATAGTAACTTTATTATTTTTTTAATTCAAATCCTCCATCAAGTGTTATCTTTGCTGATATTGTACTTTTTGATTTTATTTTTTTTATATCTATATTAGGTTGTGTTCTAGCATTTAATGGGTATTTATTATCTTTAAATTTAAGTATTGTATTATATTGATTTTCTATACCATCTCCACTTATATTTACAATAATATCATTGTATCCATTAGTTTTATGTTCACTTATAACTATTGGTACATTTACTAAGTTCGTTTGTGATATTAATTTATACTTATTATCATTTTCTTTAAATATCAACATAGTTCCTTCTTTTATATTACCAAAATCAGGTCCCCAAAGATAAGCAATTGTTTCATCTTTATTGTCATTATTTAAATCTTTATAAAAATACATATATCTATTATCATCATTTTGTTGTACTTTTGTTTCTTTTAATATAGCATTTACTAACTCTTTATTAGATTTACTGCTGTCTTTATTTTTATACTGACTACAACCTATACTTAACATAGATGCACATATTAAAACTAGTATACTTACTTTTTTCATACTACACCTCTTTTATTTCATTATATATAAATTATTCCCTAATATATTTAAATAATTTCAAATTTGTTTTTATAAATTAAAAAAACTGATATAGGATAAATATATCCCATATCAGTTTTAGTTTTTATAATCCAGATTCTTTAAATTTATTATTCATAAACTCAGTCATATTATGGAAAACTCTTTTAAATATTACTAATAATAAAAATATTATAAAGAATATAGCTAACATAACTAAATCATGATGAACTGCAGTCATGCTAGGTCCTGCTATAGCTTCTCTAAATCCATCTATCGCATAAGTAAATGGCCAAAATGGTTGTAATACTTCAAAGATTTTAGGGTTGGTTTGTATAGGATATATTCCTCCAGACCCAGCAATTTGAAATACCATAATAACTATCGCAATAGCCTTACCCACATTTCCAAATAAAGAAACTAATGTAAATATTATTGTTGTAAATAATATTGAAGATACTATTGTAAATATATATAAAAGTGGTACGCTTACAGGAGCTTGGAATATAAATATATCCCCTGTTGCAATTATTAATGATTGTATTAGTGATACCGTCATAAATGTAAGCATCTTTCCAAAGTGTTTTTGAAGTAAATTTGTTCTTTCACCTTCTAATTCTTCACACTCTGTAGTAAGTATAGATGTTGATAAAAGCGCTCCTACCCATATAGCAAGTACTGAGTAAAATGGCATTAATGCAACTCCAAATATTCCTGCTTTATAAAGTTCTACTGTTTTTACTTCAACAGGTGATGATATAAATGAAGCTATCTCTTTTGAATTTTTATTAAGCGTTTGAATTATCTTATCTAAATTTTTATCTGTTAATACTTTTGTTTTTTCTATTAATTTGTCTAAATCTTTTTCAAATTTATCAAGTTCTTTAGATATATGATTTGCTTGTTTTACAGCAACATCACTACTTGATATACCATAATTAGAAAGTGCATTTAACTGTGGTACTATAACATTTATACTTGCTAATACATTGTTAATATTATCAGAACTAGAGGTCATAGCATTGCCTACACTATTTAAAACATTAGATATATCAGTTGAAAAGCTACTGCTTATTAAATTTAATTTATTATTAAATGAACTTGATAAATCAGATAAAGAGTTAAGTTGTTCATTTATTTGATCTTTAGTTGCTCCATTTTGTATTAATGATTTTATATTTTCTAACTTATCACTTTCTGAAGAAAGTACAGTTTTTAAATCATTAAGTGAGCTAATTATATTTTCTACTTTATTACTTTCATGTATATTATTTAATTTTTCTAATCCACTTAAAAGTTTATCTATAGATGTATTAGAAGATGAAATTAATTTTTGCGTAGAATCTATAGTTTTATTTATTTCTTCATTAGAAACACTATCGTTTATATTTTTTAAATTATTAATTTCATTTTGAAGTTTACTATTTATATCATTTATAGAAACCATGCTACTATTTAAATTTTGTGTGGCATTATTTACATTATCTTGTGAAGCTGTAATTAAACCTTTACTATTATTTACTACATCTTGAAGATCCTTTACTTCTTTTGTAATTTTAGGAAGATTTCCTTTACTATCATTTAAATATTTTTTAAGTGTATCTGCATGATTGTTTGCTTGTTTTACATAATCATTTATTTTTTCTAAATTACTATATGTACTATCTAATGCATCTTTTAATTGTATTATTTGTGGTTTATTGTCTTCTAATTTAACACCTAGTGAAGATAAAAATTCAAAAGCTTCTTTATTGACTGTATCTACAAAGTTTGCTTTTACTTCTTCTACTAATTTGTCCTTTGCAACATCTGTTATTTTAGTGGCTATTGCATTTACTTTTTCATTAGCTTTATATATTATATTAGGCTTTTGTGGGTCTGAAGTTGTAAGCGTTGATAAATCTTTTGAAAAATCACTTGGTATTTCTATTAAAGCATAAAATTTACCTTCATTTAATTGATAATTACCTTGCCAATCATCTACAAACTTCCATCCTATACTATGATTTTTCTTAAGCTGATCTACAATCTCATTTCCTACATTTACAAATTTTCCTCCAACAGAAGCTCCTTCATCTTTATTAACTACAGCTACTGGAAGATTTCCTGTGTTTACATATGGATTCCAACAGGCTTTTATATTAACCCATGCATATAAAGAAGGTATTAAACAAAGCCCACCTATTATTATAAAGGCTGCTGGAATAGTTACTATGTGTTTTAAATCTCTTAAATAAATTTTAAAAACTTTCTTCATATCCTCACCTCTATAATTACTCTGACAATCCAGATTCTTCAAATTCTTTTTCAAATTTTCTAACAGCACTATTAAGTCTTTCTTTTAAGAAATATCCTATAAGTATTGTTATAATAGCAAATCCTGTTAATACAACAACATTAAACATTACTGTACTTAAAAGTGGTCCTGCTATTGCTTCCCTTAAGTTGCTTAGTGTATATGTAAAAGGGAAAAATGGTTGAAGTATTCTAAATATTAAAGGGTCTACTTGTATTGGATAAGTTCCTCCAGATCCTGCTATCTGAATAACCATAAGAACTATACCTATAGCTTTTCCTATATTTCCAAATAGTGATACTAAGTTATATAAGATAACAGTAAATACTGCTGAAGAAAATACTGTTGTAAATATAAATAACATTAAGTTTTCAGTTTGAACTCCAAGTACAAACTTATCTCCTATACCTACTATAAATCCTTGTATCATTGCAAAGAATACAAATGTTATCATTTTTCCAAGATACTTTTCTTTTATTGTCAATTCATTAAATTTTTCTGCTTCAGTTGTTAAAAGTGATGTAAGTACTAATCCTCCAACCCATAAAGCAAGTGTTGTATATATAGGTGCCATACCAGAACCGTAATTTGCTATTGGGTAAATTGGTTCTGATTTTATGTTAAATGGATTAGATATGTAATTTCCCATAACTTGTGGCTTACTTTGAAGTATTCCTATTATGGCATCTAAATCGTTGTCATTAACTTTTTTAAGCTCTGTACTTAATAAATGTATTGTATCTTTAAACTGGTTTAATTTAGAATCTAAATCCTTAGACATTTGTGCTGTTAAATTACTTCCTTTTGATGCATATCCTAACATGTCATTAACAGCTTGTACTAATCCTTTAGAACTATCTACTAATTTAGATGCATCAGATGTTGCTGTTACTAAACTATCTGCTGTTTTGTTTAGTTCCGGTCTAACATTTGAATCATATAAATTTATAGAGTTATTAACTTTGTTAGATAAATCATTCGCAGTAGAATTTATAGAGTCTATTGTACTTTTTATAGATTCTTTAGAATCATTTATTTGATTTTTAAGTGAATCTAATCTATCTTGTTCTGAGCTAATTCCAGTTTTTATTTTGTTTAAACCCTCAATTAATTTATCTATATTTTTATTAGGTTTAACTTTATTAAAATCACTTAAATATTTAATAATAGAATCTATCTGAGATTTACTACTGTTTATCTGATTGTTAACTTGAGATATAGCTGATTCTATTGTTCCTTTTGATATAGAATCCGAATTATTTAAATTATTTACTATATCTTTTATTTGATCGTTTTGACTGTTAATTTTATTTAAAGTCGATTTAATATTATCAAGTGATCCATTTAAATTATTTTTTATGTTGCTTATATTCTCACTAGTGTTTAAGTTACTATTAGATACTGCACTTATTCCATTTGTTACTTGTGGAAGAGTACTTTGTATACTTTTTAAAAATTCAGTTAAGTTTTTAGAATTATTATTAACACTATCAAGTGCAAAGTTTATAAGACTCATATGCTCATCAAGTTGTATTATAGCTTTTTTAAGTTCTATTATCTTATCTTTACTATCATCAATATCTTTTCCATACTTATTTAATGATGAGAAAATAGTCTTATTGACAGTAGCTATAAAGTTTGAGTTAATTTGATTTACAAGAGTTTCTTCTGCAACTTCTGTTATTTTCCCAGCAACTGGATTCGATTTTGTATCAACCTTATAAACTATAGTTGGCTTTATAGGTTTTCCAGTTTTAACACTAGTTAAATCATTTGAAAAGTTACTAGGTATTTCAATCATAGCATAATAAGTTCCATCTAAAACTCCTGCATTCCCTTGTTTAGAGTTTACAAACTTCCATCCAATTGATTTGTTCTTTTTAAGTTCTTTAATAACACCATTTCCTATGTTTATGTTTTTGCCATCTAATTTTGCACCTTTATCATTATTTACTATGGCAATTGGCACTGTGCTAGTATTCTCGTAAGGATTCCAACAAGCTTTTATATTTATCCAAGCATAAAGAGATGGTATAAAGCATAAACCCATTACTATTATTAGAGCTATTGGGTTTTTTATTAAGTTTTTTATATCTCTTTTGAAAACCTTAATTGCATTTTTCATAATTACCTCCATTTTTGCGACATTCGTTAGAAATCTAAGCATCAATGTATACATTATAACATTTTTTTACATATAATTTAATATTTAATATAATGTGTTTCAGTTCTGAATATTTAGTATTTTAAAATAAAAAGACAGGCTATTAATAACCTGTCTTTTTTATATTTTAATTTTATAATTATAATGTATAAATATCTGAAAATTCTACATTCATCATATTTACCTTACTTAAAAACTTAGGAGATTCACATGAATTTAAATCTTCTTCTTCAACTAAATAATCTGGTAAAGTAACTATAAATTCACTACCTTCTCCTAATACACTGTTTACATGTATACTTCCTCCATGCATTTCAACTAAAGACTTAACTAATGTAAGTCCTATTCCACTACCTTCTTTTTCCCTTTTTAGTTTATCTTTTACTTGTTCAAATCTTTTAAATATATTTTCTAAACTTTCTTTAGGTATACCTATCCCACTATCTTTAACACTTATTTTTATATTATCATTGCAATTTACAGTTACTTCTATTTTTCCACCTGGATTGTTAAATTTTATAGCATTAGATATTAAATTTAATATAATTCTTTCCATATTATCTTGATCAAAACTAATTATCTTTTCTTCTACATTTGTATCAAATATTATACTTAATTTATTAGACTCTACAAATTCAGAAACAGATAAACATATATTTTCAATACAACTTATAATGTCATTATTTTTAGGTGCATAAGCAAAGCAACCCGCATCTAACCTTGTAGTATCAATTAAGTTATTTACTAATTTTAATAAACGATTTGTATTTTGACCAACTATTTTTAAGTATTTTTTAAAATATTCAAAATTTTCATCATCTAATTTTTCCATTCTTAAATAAAGAACTTGAAGTGAGCTTGCTATCACATTTATAGGTGTTCTAAGTTCATGAGATAAATTAGCAAAAAAATCCATTCTTAATTTTTCTAACTCTAATTCTACCTTCTTATTTTGGGTAATATCACTTAGTATGCCTATTTTTTTCACTACATTACGATTTTTATCTAATAAAGGTACGAATTTAGCAAATATCCATTGTTCTTCTTTCCCTTTTCTTTTTATTTTAAATGTAAAGCTATAACTCTCTTTAAATTCATAGCTTTTAGGCCTTGTTTCAAATTCAATTTGATTTCCATTTTTACACCATTTTTCTATATCATTATATGATTCTCCTAATTGAGATCCAAATACTTTTTCAAAAGAAGGACTTATATATTGAATCTTTTCTTCATCAATTATAATAATAGCATCTTCTATGTTATTAGCAATTTCTAAAAATATTTTCTCATTTTTTTCTATATTTTTAAATAATTCAACTTTTTTAGTTATTTCTATAGACATACCTATTGTACCTAAAATTATATTATTATCTTCAGTAAATGGCCATTTAACAGTTTGAAAATATCCAATTTTATTAAAATTTGACTTTATAAAATCTTCATATGTATTCATTTTATTATTTTTAATAACATCGTTATCCTGAATAGTAAACTCTATTGCAAAGTCTTTAGACATTATATCATAATCAGTTTTTCCTATTACTTCATCATACATTTTATCAAAAAATTCCAAAAACTTATCATTCACATCTATATATACACCATGTCTATCTTTAATCCAAGTCATATATGGTGATTTTTTTAATAATAAAGGTAATTTAAGATACTTATTTCTAATTTTATTAAACATTATATGAAATTCATAATCTTTAACTCGATAAATATCTATGTTAAAATATGTATTTATCTTTTCTACATATATTTCTTTTGTATATTTTTTACTTTCATTTGCTTCTGCAAATATTTTTTCCCATTCTAGTTTCTCTTGTATTGGCATACAATTTAATATGTATTTATTGATTATATTTTCATCATAGCTTCCAAAAAAATTTTTATATGACTTATTAAAACCTTTAACAGCTATTCCTATATATCTACCTCTATTATCATTTATTACTTTCATATGCATATAGCCCATAGGGCTATTTTCTATCATTTCCCTATATATCTGATTCATTTTTGCCCCCTATACAAAAAATATCCATCATTATAATAATATATATTTTTTTATCAGGTTTCAAGTAAATGCTTTATTTTGCATAAAATTTCGTCAAAAATGCTTTATTTTTATATTGTCTTTTCTAGTTTATATTTATAATCATTTCCATTTTAACTCTACTAGGATTTTTTTAAAGATAAAAAATTTAATACTTCATAACATATTCTAAAAATTTTGTTTCTTTATTTATCTCTTCACTTAAAATTTTAAAGTTTTTGTTTTTATAAAAATTAAATGCATTTTCATTATCTTTATATACTGATAAACTCAAATTATCATAAATATTAATTACATGATCTATTAATTTACTTCCTATTCCCATTCCTTGATTATTGACATCAACAAATAATGCACCTATAAAATCATTATTTATAATAGATATAAATCCTTTTATACTACCATTATCTTCATATACAAAAGTATCTGATATAGGAATATAAATATTTTTAACATTGTTATAATTTTTTCTCCAGTAATTTTCATCTATAAAATTATGAGCTTTTATAGTACTTTTTAGCCAAATATCCATTATTATATTTATATCTTTGTTTTCTAACTTTCTTATCATTTAATGCTCTCCCCCAATTTAAATAATATTTAATATATTATAACATTTTTATTTTATTAAATAAAACCATATCTCTTAAGATATGGTTTTTATATTGATATTTTATTTTGCATATTTAAAAATTGCATCTCTTAAAGTCTGTGCTGCTTTTGTCCCTTTTTTATCATTGTAATATTTTTTAAATCTTTCATCATCTACATACATTTGAGCTAATCCTTTATGTGATTCATTAGAATATGTCGGCCATGAATAACATAACCACTCTTTATGCTTTTCATATACTTTTTTAGCAACATTACTTTCTAAATCTTGAGTTTTTATAAGTTCTTCTAAAGCTTCAAACATATCCTCTTCTATTTGTTGCATATTTGAAAATTCTTCTTCGCTTAAATTTAAAAACTTCTTATTTGATTTTTCAATAGTTTCTTTACCATACTTTTCTCTTATTTCTTTTCCGTATTTAGCTTCGTTTTCTTCTAATTTTTCTTTTTTAAATCCTTCAAACTTTTCTTTATTTGACATATCTATTTCTCCTTTATTATACGCTAATGTTTTTTCAACAGTTAATATAAGCTTATTAAGTTGATCACGCCTAGAGATAAGTTTTTTATAATGCTCTTTAAGTGCGTTATTTATATCAAAGTTTGGATTTGAAATTAATTCTCGTATATCTTCTAGTTTCATATCCATAGACTTATAAAATAGTATTTGTTGTAATAAGTCTACTTCTTTTTGGCCATATATACGATAACCTGATGAATTTATACGACATGGTTTTAGCAAATTAATCTCATCATAATATCTAAGAGTTCGTGCACTAACTCCTGCTATTTCTGATAATTTCTTTATTGTATACTCCATTTCAACTACCTCCTGACAATTTAATAATAAAGGATTACGTTAGGTAAAGGTCAATAGTAAATTTTCTATTATAAGTTTATAATTTTCTAATTATGATTTCAACTTGCTTAATTTTTTATATGTAACTAATAAAAGTTATAGGTCATATAATTAACTATCACTTAAAAGGGGGATAAGCATAATGGTATTAACAGGAGCTCATTACATTTACATTATCTTTATATTAATAATATTAGTTGCTATGATAATGAAAAAAGACACAATCGTACCTTGTATACTTGGTGTATTTTGTTTAGCTTTATTTTACACAAATAATTTAGCTAAATCAGTTGGAGCTATTTTTGATGGTTTAATAATATCTTTAGGTGAATTAGGTCCTATTATAGTGATAATTGCTATAATGGTGTCATTATCAAAATCCTTGGAAGATAATTATGCTATAGAGTATATGGTTAAACCATTTTTAAAAGTAATCAAAAATGAAACGACTGCATTTTTTACAGTTGGTATATCTATGACAATACTTTCTTGGTTTTTCTGGCCTAGCCCAGCAGTAGCTTTAGTTGGTGCAATATTTTTACCTATAGCTGTAAGATCTGGCCTTCCTAATATTGGTGTTGCCATAGCTCTTAATTTATTTGGTCATGGATTTGCGCTTTCAACTGATTTTATAATTCAAGGTGCACCTAGTATAACTGCTGGAGCTGCTGGTTTAAAAGTATCTGATGTAATAAATAATGGTATGATTTTATTTTGGGTTATGTCTATAGTTACCATAGGTGTAGCATTTTATATGCTAAAAAAAGATATAAAAAAAGGATTGTTTAAAAATGAAATAAATAAAAGTAAAGAAATAAACATAAAAACATTTAACATCAAAGCGAAAATAACTACATTTTTAGTATTAGCTTTATTTTCATTAGATATAATCGCTATGTTAATTTTCGATTTAAAAGGTTCAGATGCAACTGCACTGCTTGGAGGAACAGCTATATTTTTATTAATTATTATAAATATAATAAACCACGGTAAAAATAGTTTAGATAAAATATGCGAAAATATAACTGATGGCTTTTTATTTGGAATGAAAATATTTGCAGTGATTATTCCAATAGGTGCATTTTTCTATATGGGTGAAGTTGTTCCTTTAACAAACCTTTTAGGAGACGTACTTCCTAAAGCTTCACAAGGTTTGTTATCTGATATAGGTGTTGCTTTATCTCAAGCTATTCCATTAAATAAATATATTGTTTGTGGTATTGAAACTATAGTAGGTTGTATAACTGGTTTAGATGGATCTGGATTTTCAGGAATGGCTTTAGCTGGTTCTACTGCTTCAGTATTCGGTAGTGCTATAGATGTTAATGTTGGAACTTTAGCTGCTCTTGGTCAAATTGGAGCTATATGGACAGGTGGAGGTTGTTTGGTTCCATGGGCTGTTATTTCTGCATCAGCTATATGTGGTGTTGACCCTATAGAACTAGCAAAGAGAAATTTAATTCCTGTTGTAACTGGTTTAATTGTTACTACTATAGTTGCTATGTTTATTATATAAAAAAACTCTTATATCAAAAGATATAAGAGTTTTTTTATATTGGTTGCAAAGGCAGGACTCGAACCTGCGACCTTTGGGTTATGAGCCCAACGAGCTGCCAACTGCTCCACCCCGCGATGTTATGTTTCTTATTTATAAGGATAGCACACTGGTTATAGTATATCAACAATATTGAAAAATTTTCCTATTTTAAATTATAGTCATACTTGACAGTATAAAAAAAAAGCTTTATTATGTTAATAGTTAAATCTATTAAATATATTAACAACAAAAAAGGTGATGATTAATGAAAAAAAATATTAACTTAATTGGACAATTTAAAGCAGATTGGATTAGGTATAGCGACTACGAAATAAAAGAAAATGAAAAAGGAAAAAAATATATTTGCCCAACTGAATCTTCTTACTTTACCATGTATAATCCTTTTGATAATGCAAATGAATTAGTTTTTGACTTAATAAAATTAGGTGATTTAGCATTAGATAAATCTATAGAAAAAAGTACTATTGAAAATAAATTAATAGTATTTGCAAAAAAATATGGTTTATTAGGTTTAATAGCTTCTAGTGTTTACAATAGAAATATAATAGGTGAAGAAAAGGTACTTTTTGTAGAAAACAACTGTATAAAAAAAGAAGGTATTATGGACGTAGATAAATACCTTGATTTATTCTTACCATTTTGTGAAGAAGAAGAATTATATATTAGAAAAATAGGTAAACATTTAACAGTACATAAACTAGAAGATTCTCCTAAGTTTTATGGTAAAAGACCACTTATATTAGACCTTGTATTTTCAAGATTTTACTGTGAAGAAGTAGATTGGATTTTAGATTTTGCAAAAAATATTTCTACACATATTAACCAACTACTTATATACAAAAATGCCAATCTAACAGAAGCTGTTACTATTATGGCTGGTAAATTTAAAGCAGAAAAAATAGGATTAACTATAGGAGTATTAGATAAGCCAATTATTGAATGGGAGTTTGATTCACTTAAAACTACTATAGAAACTATATATGCTTTTGCAGTAACTAATGAAAATAATATATTAACTAGATGTGAATATTGTAAAAGTGCTTTTATAGCTAAAAGTGAAAGAGAAAAATATTGTACTCCTTCTTGTAGAAATTGTTCTAATGTTATTAAAAGTAGAAATAAGAAAAAAGCTTTAAAAAATAAAAAAGCTAATGATAATAAAGTAGGTGATGAAAAAATGAGTGATAAAGAAAAAAGAAAAAAAGAATTTATTATGGAATATAAAGAACGCCCTGTTACTGGTGGAGTTTATAAAATAACAAATACAATGAGTGGTAATTATTTATTAATGAACGATATAGATTTAAAAAGTACTAAAAATAGATTTGACTTTAGTGTTAAAACAGATATGAGTATGCACCCTAAAATGAGTAAAGATTGGAAAGAGTTTGGTTCAAATTCCTTTACATTTGAAGTTTTAGAAGAAATAGAAAAAAAAGATGCTCAAAGCAAAGAATCTTTTAAAGAGGATTTAAAAAAATTAGAAGAAATTTGGGCTGAAAAATTAGATTCAATTAAAAGATATTAATAAATATATAAAAAACTACCAATGTGTTATTTACCTTAACACATTGGTAGTTTTTTATTTAACATTTAATTATAATGCTTTTTCAATTACTTTACGACTTATATCTAATCCTAAATCACCAGTTTCTGATAAATTAGTCATACCATGACGCTCTAGTGAATCTACTACAGTATCTACATCATCTTTTGTAAGTCCATATTTAGATAAATGAGTTGGCATATCTAAAATTTCAAAGAATTCACGAGTTTTACTTATAGCTAAGTCAATTTTTTCGTCATCGCTACCTTCTTTTATGTCCCAAACACGTTCAGCATATTGAACTAGCTTAGCTCCTTTTTCTTTTCTTCTAACTTCCCAAAGTGCTGGAAGTATAGTAGCTAAAGTTTTAGCATGGTCTATTCCATATATAGCAGTTAATTCATGTCCTATTTTATGAGTTGTCCAATCTTGTGGTACTCCAGCAGCTATAAGTCCGTTAAGTCCCATAGTTGCACACCAAACAAGATTTGCTCTTGCATCGTAATCAGTCGGATCATCTATAGTTTTTCTTCCTATTTCTATTAAAGTTTTTAAAATACCTTCCGCTGTTCTATCTTGGAATCTTGCATCTACTGGATATGTAGCATATTGTTCAAGTACATGTATAAAAGTATCAACAACACCATTTGCAACTTGTGTTTTTGGTAATGTATATGTTAATGTTGGATCTAGTATTGAAAATTTAGGGAATGATAATGGACTTCTTACTGAGAATTTTCCACCATCGTAGCTAATAACTGACCCTCCGTTCATTTCTGAACCTGTTGCAGGTAAAGTAACTACAGTTCCTATAGGTAACCCTTTTGAAACTGGTACTGGTGTAAATCCATATTTTAATAAATCAGTTTTATCTTCACCTTCATAATTAGCTGCTAAGTTTACAAACTTTGTTCCATCCATTACAGATCCACCACCAACAGCTAATAAAAAGTTTATATTTTCTTTTTTTACTACTTCTACTGCCTTCATTAATGTTTCGTACTTAGGATTTGGTTCTATTCCCGGGAATTCAAATATTTCACGACCTTTTAAAGCTTCTTTTACTTTATCTAAAGTACCAAACTTTTTGATACTTCCTCCACCATAAAGAATTAATACTCTAGCATCTTTATCAATAAGATCATTTAATTTTTCTATTTTATCTTTTCCAAAGACGATTTTAGTTGGGTTATAAAACTCAAAATCTAGCATAATATTCATCTCCTTTTGCTTTATGTATTTATAATACCATATTTTTTTAATTGTTTTCAAATTTTTACATAAAATTTTAAATCAAATATAATAACTACACATAAATTCCCCAACAATTATATTTTTAATGTACTTATAAAATATAGAAATCTATAAAGAAAAATTTTAAAAAATTCTTATATTAAAAGCAACTTATTTTTAGTTTGCTTGGTATTACAAATAGGATTACTATTTAGGTAGTTTGTGTAGGAGTATAAAAAATACTCATAAGTTATAACTTATGAGTATTTTTT
>NZ_BAAACP010000004.1:0-172718 GCF_039521565.1 Paraclostridium tenue | reverse complement strand
TATAATTTTTATCTTATCTGTTATATTCCCATCCTCTTTATCTGTTGCCGTTACACCTTCCATTGGATTAAACTTTTCTCCAACTTTTATTGTCTTATCACTCGCATTTATTATTGGTATTTCATTTTTTATAAGTACTATTGGTTGAGTTACATTCCCTGAAAATTCAGAATTTGCCTTACCAACATTTACATTCTTTGAAAAAGAATAACTCTCACTATTACTATTTATATCTTTCCATAAAATTTTATTAGTATTTTTATCATATAATCCATTTCCAGAAATATTTGACGGAGCTATTTTATCTCCCATTTTATCAGTTACTATGTTATCAATTTCTATAGATCCTAATTGTTTTACTTCTTTTGATTTCAATTTTATATTTTGATTATCTAATTGTAAAAAAATTAAATGATTTAAGTTAACTATAGAACTTATATTACTTATCTGATTAGATCCTAAGTTTAAAAATCTTAATTTAGTTAGCTTTTCTAAAGAATTTATATTACTTATATTATTATTATTTAAATTCAAATAACTTAAATTGGTTAAATTTTTTATAGAATTTATATCATTTATCTTATTATCACTTAAGAATAAACCTGTTAAATTAGTTAAACTTCCTATAGAACTTATATCACTTATTTGGTTATAACCTAAAAGAAGCATTTTTAATTTAGTTAAGCTCTCTATGGGTTTTATATTACTTATTTGATTAAAATCTAAATGCAAATAATTTAAGTTAGTTAAATTCCTTATTGGGCTTATATCACTTATTTGATTATCAGTTAAGTGTAATTCAACTAATTTTGTTAAATTTACTATTGGATTTATGTCACTTATTTGATTTTGAGATAAAGATAATTTAACTAAATTTTTTAAATTGGCTATCGGACTTATATCACTTATTTGATTTCTATTTAAGTACAAAGTAACTAAATTTGTTAAGTTTGATATCGGACTTATATCACTTATCATATCTCCATCTAAATATAAGTAAGTTAATTTAGTTAATTTAGATATAGGACTTATATCACTTATTTTTTCTCCATCTAAATGTAAGCTAATTAAATTTATACAATATTGTAGTCCATCTAAATTCGATATATTTGACTCATGTACATTTAACCTTTTTAAGGATTCTAATTCAGACTTACTTATATCTGCATCCAAATCTTTCTTTCTTAACTGTTCATTTATTGCTCTTTTTAAATTTATATCTTTAATATCAATTATTTCACTGCCTTTAACTTTTTCATTTATATCTTTATCATTGTTATTTACTACAGGTTTGTCTTCAAGATTTATGCTATCATCTTTAATTTCATTTTTAGTTTTAGTGTCTATATTTTCAGGATTAGAAATTTCTGTATATGGTTCAATTTTTTTATCCATAGAAACTGAATCTAAAGATTCTTCTTTTTTTAAATTAGTGCTAGTTTCATTTTTATTATTAGATTCTATTTCATCTGCTAATGCATTTACCATCATTGATTGCAAAATCACTGTTGTTGTAATTACTCCCACAATTGTCTTTTTAACATTATTTTTTTTACTCATTTTATTACCATTCTCCCCTTGCTTTCTTAATTTAAATAAAATTTTATTAAACTAAATAACTCCAAATTATGTAAATATTTATCATTTGATATTTTTACCCCAAAATTTTCTTTAAAATCGCAAAAAAATATGAGTAGCATATGCTACTCATATTTATATAACTACTTCTATTGTGATATCTCCATAAGCTTTGCATGTACAACCATACGAGCACCTTCATATTCATAACTACAAGTAGATAAAGTCAAAATTTTATCTTTTGGAGTTACTTTTAGTTTAGATTTCACAATAGATTTATTTTCTATTTTATTTAAAAAGTTTCTATATTCATTTTCTGTTTTAAAATTAGTCTCATTATAATTATCTTTTAAATCCGTTGTATATGCGGAAAATACCTCATAAGTCAGTTTCTTACCTTTTGGAGTTAAAATAGTTATTTTATTATTTTCATTAAAAAATTCTTTTTCGTTAAATTTATCCAACTGAGCAAACATAGTATCATTCTTCATAGAATGACCATATAAAATAGTATTTTCATCATTGAATTTATTATTTCTAAAATCTAAAAAAATAGATCCTGATACTAAATAATTTTTATTTATATCCTTATCAAGATAATAATTATTATCTTTTCCTTGGAGAATTGGATAGTTTATATTTGTATTATTAATAGTTAACCATCCTCTATAATCTTTATTTATATAATATAAATCTAAAGTTTCATTATTTTTTTCTATGTTTTTATCTTTTATTTCTTGAATCTCTTTATATATATTATCTGCTTTTTTATAGCTTATTATTTTTTGAACAATCTTATATGAACTAAATAAAAATATTATTACTAAAAATATATTTACTAAAGTCCTAATTTTATTTTTCTTCATTAATTGAATCACTCCCAATATGGTGGTTTTTTTAGTATTTTAGGTAACTTTGTATTAAAATCACCTTTTGCTGTATTAATTTGCGATTGAGTGATAAAAATACAATCAGCTAAGTTTGCACCTCTTATATCTGCGTCTCTCATATCTGCACCAATTAAATCTGCCTTACTTAAATCAACATCTCTAAGATTTGTGGCAATAAGAAATGCCCCTCTTAAATTAGCACCTTTTAAATTAAATTTTCTAAGATCTAAACCGATACAATCTAATCCTTTAGGTATATTTTTACTTTTATTTTGTTTACAACAAGCTTTATTTCTAACCATTTCACTAGTTTCAGAAAGCAATATATTAACTTTATCTTGATGTGACATTACATCTAATTCTATAAGAGATTTGCAATCTAAATAAGTAATTCTTTCTGTTTCTTTTATCATAAGTCTAATTTTATCATGTATAGAAGTATTTTCTTTAAGTGAAATTGCTTGATTTAAATACCAAAGCATTTCATGGAGTTGTCTCATAATTAGAAAAGCATCAAACATTTGATTTTTAGATTTTGTTTCTTTTCTCCAATCACGTCCATTAAATGTAATTTGAGCTACTTTTTGACCTGCTCCAAAACAATCATATGCACTACACCCTTTAAGACCTTTTTTTCTAAGATTTTTATGTATAGAACATCTAAAATCAGATTGTAAGTTTATGCAAGGAATACCAGCAACTTTATCATTTGGAAACCCTTCTGATTTTGAAAAATATAGTGAAACACAACAAAGTCCAAAACAGTTTTCACAATCAGCTCTTAAACTTTTATATACATCTTTACAACTATCTAAATATTTCATATTTATCTACCTCATTTTTTAGTAAACTCTTTTAGTTAAATCATTATACTTATGTATATTTTTTCCAATGCATTCATTAGTATATATTAGTTATAAAATTATGTCTATATTCTTAATAATGTCTAAATCTAAAATATAATTTCTAAATGCATTGCCATTAATATAACAAATTTCATAAAACATTGATAAAATAATAATATAGGAGGGATAAAATGGAATTTGATAACAAAGATAATATAAAAAATTTAATAATACAAAAAGCCTCTGAGCTTTTTATAAAACAAGGATATACAAAAACTACTATACGACAAATTGCTGATGCTTGTAATTTAGGGCGTGGTCATCTTTATTATTATTTTAAGAAAAAAGAAGAAATAGTTTTGTATTTGTATAAAAATTTAATAGAAAAAATATATTCTTATATAATTAGCCACCCTAATAAATCTATTGACCCACTACTTAGTTATGCAATAACTCAATATATATACATAAAAGTAATTGCAACAAATGATGCTTTTTTTAGAATGTATATAGAAGCCTCAGAGATTTACTCAATTAGAAAAGAATACCTAAAGACTTTATCAGATATATTAAATTCTAACTTAGAAAAACTAGATTATGACTTTAAAAAACAAGATATAAACTTAAGTCTTATAATAGGCTCTGCCGGTGAAGATACTCTCTTACGTAGATTTTATAAAAAAGACATAGACTTAAATCTTGATGAAATAATTGAAAGTACTATAAAAACAAGATTATTATTACTAAATATAAACCATGAAAAAGTAAATGAAATAATTTTAAAAACAAAAGAAGAAACAAAAAATATAAAGATTTATGACATAATAAAAAGTATAAATATAGTTGACATATAGGTTGTACTAATCCTACAATCTATCTGTATAACAATTTGGGCATGCCTAATATTTTAAGGGGGAATAGTCTATGAGGGGATTATCAAAGCAAATAGCTAGAAAAAGTAAGTTAATATTAGTAATAGCTATATTATTACTAATCCCATCAGCAATTGGATTTTTAAAGACAGATATAAATTATGATATTTTAAGTTATCTGCCTAATGACCTATCGACAACACAAGCAGAAGAAATTTTAAAAGATAATTTTGATTGTGGTTCACTTGCTATGTTAATAATTGAAAACATGAAAGATAAAGATGTATCAAAGCTTAAAGAAAAATTAACCACAGTTGAAGGTGTAAATGACGTTTTATGGATTGATGATTTTTTAGATTTATCAGTTCCAAAAGAAATGTTACCTAAAGATATAAAAGACCTCTTATACACAGAAAATTCAACTTTGATGGTTATAAAATTAGAAGAAGGTTCAGCGGCACTTAAAACTTTAAATGCTGTTGAGAAAATTAGAAGCATAACAGGTAAACAAGTATTTCTAAGTGGTATGGCAAGCATAATAAAAGATACCAAAGACATTTCAGATAAAGAAACTCCACTATATGTAATTGTTGCAGTTATACTAACTTTAATAGTTTTAACTTTTACAATGGACTCCTTCGTTACACCATTTATATTTTTGATAAGTATAGGTTTTGCTATAATCTACAATTTTGGAACTAATATAATCTTTGGTGAAATTTCATACATAACCAAGGCTTTAAGTGCAGTACTTCAACTTGGAGTTACTATGGATTATTCAATATTCTTACTTCACAGGTATGATGAAGAACGTGAAAAGTATGATAATCATATAGATGCAATGGCAATAGCAATACAAAATACCACAACTTCAGTTTTTGGAAGTTCTCTAACTACAATAGCAGGGTTTTTAGCACTTTGTTCCATGGACTTAGCCCTTGGAATGGATATGGGATTAGTTATGGCAAAAGGAGTTTTACTAGGAGTCATTTGTACTGTTACAGTACTTCCTGCTTTAATATTAATCTTTGATAAGCAAATTCATAAATACAGACACAAACCAATTTTACCTACATTTAAAAAATCATCTCAAATAGTTGTAAAGCATTATAAATTACTAGTAGTTTTATTTTTAATATTATTTATACCTTCAATAATAGGTTCAAACAATGCAAAAGTATATTATAATCTAGACGAATCTTTGCCTGATGACTTACCTTCTATAATTTCAACTAACAAGTTAAAAAATGACTACAATATGAATAGCACAAATATTATTTTAATTAAAGATTCTCTTAAAACTTATAAGGTTGAACAAATGGTTAAAGAAATAGAAAGTTTAGATGGTATAAATTCTGTGGTTGCACTTGAAAAATTTATAGGTCCTTCAATAGTCCAGGATATAATACCTAAAGATTTACTAAAAGCTGTAAAATCAGGGGGATATGAACAACTCTTAGTAAATTCAGAATATAGAGCAGCAACTGATGAGGCAGGTATTCAAATAGATAAATTAAATAAAATAGTTCATAAATATGATAAAGATGGACTTGTCGGAGGAGAAGCTCCTTTAACAGATGACTTAATAAAAATTGCAGATAGAGATTTTAAGATCGTAAGTTTAGTTTCAATACTAGCAATATTTATAATTATAGCTATAGTATTTAAATCAATATCATTACCTGTAATTTTAGTTTTGGCAATTGAATCAGCAATCTTTATCAATTTGGGCATACCTTATTACACTGGTACAGTAGAACCATTTATAGCTTCTATTGTAATAGGAACTATACAACTTGGTGCAACAGTTGATTATGCAATACTTTTAACCTCTAGATATAAAGAAGAATTAGCTGTAAATAATAATAAGTTTGAAGCTATGAAAGCTTCCATTCAAAGTAGTGCAAGATCTATAATTACAAGTGCATTATCCTTTTTCTCTGCTACAATAGGCGTTGGACTTATATCTAAATTAGAAATGATAAGTGCATTATGTGACCTTATGGCAAGAGGCGCTATAATTAGCATGTTTATAATCATTTTTATGCTTCCTGCAATTTTATTAGTTTGTAACAATTTTATTATAAAAACTAGCAAAAATTTCGTGGTTTCAAAATCTATAGATTTAAATAAGGGGGAAATATAAATGAGAAAACTTAACTTACCTAAAAAATCGGTGGCTACTTTAACTTCACTAATGATATTTTTTAATACTGGTATTTGTTTTGCTGATACAAAAAAAGAAGAGACTGTATACTCAATATTAAAAGATAATGGAAATGTTGAAAAAACAATAGTATCTACTTGGATAAATTCAGATAAAAAGCTCGGCAAATTTACTGACTTAAGCAACCTAAAAAATATAACTAATGTTAAAGGTGATGAAAAACCTACTATAGATAAAGAAAATTTAAACTGGAATATAAATAAAGAAGACTTATATTACAAAGGTGATAGTAATAAAAAACTACCTATTGATGTTGATATAAACTATGAATTAAATGGCAAAAAAGTTAACCCTAAAGATATTAAAGGTAAATCTGGAAAGTTTAAAATAACTATTCAACTAAAGAACAATGAAAAAAGAATTAAAAATATAGATGGTAAAAATAAAGAATTATATGTTCCATTTTTAACAGCTACAGAAGTATTGCTTCAAAGAGATAATTTTAAAAATGTAAAAATAAATAGCGGCGAAATTGTTGATGATGGTAAAAATTGTAGTGTAACTTTTGCATCTTTGCCTGGTTTAAAAGAATCTCTGGATTTAAGTAAAGATATCAAAAACTATTTAGAATTAGAAGATACTTTGATTATCCAAGGAGATACCAAAAAATTTGAAATGCCAAATATAATGATTCTTGCTTCTCCAAAACTTCCAGACCTTAAAAATATAAATGAAAATTCAACATTAAATGATTTATCAAAAGCTTTAAATGACCTATCAAAAGGTGGAGATGATCTTTTGGCTGGCTCTAAAAAATTATTGGATGGAAATAATGAGTTAAATTCTAACTTTGCTAAATTTGACCAAGGTGTTAAGGCTTTAGACAAAGGCTCTAATGATTTAAATAGTGGCATAAATAAATTAAATGATTCTACTCCAACTTTAAATAAAGGAGCAAAAAGTATTAATAACGGTCTTAATCAATTAAATGCTTCTCAAGAAAAAGTTTCAAATGGTGTTGATGCTTTTGTAGAAAATGCAAATAAACTTTTTGAAGCTTATTCTAATATTAACTCAGGTATTACAAATGCTAGTGATGGTGCTAATGCCCTTAAAGAAAGTCTAAGTAATGGTAGTTCTGGTGTTGATTCTTTAATAACTTCAACTAATAATATAGACCAAATATCAGGAGGTTTAAATAATATAGCAAATGCTTTAAGTGAAATAAACCCAGAATTTGCTGACCAATTAAGATCAATGTCAAATTCTTTAAGTCAAGTTTCTCAAGGTCAAAGAGATGGTTTAAATAATTTAAAAGCAGGAATTAACAATGTAGTTGGAGGTGCTAATAATTTAAGTTCAGGACTTTCAAACTTAAAACATGGCTCATCTGATTTTAATTCTAATTTTAAATCATTAGTAAATGCAGGTTCTACACTTAGTGGAAGTCTTAAAAAACTATCAGATGCAACTAGCCAATTAGAAAATGGAAGCAAACAACTTGTAGCTGGAACTGATGAATTAACCAAAGGTTCAAATCAATTAGCAAGAGGCTCAAAAACTTTAGCTGATAGTACTAAAATTTTAAATGATAATTCAAGCAAATTACTTAAGGGAACTAAAGATTTAGCAAAAGGCTCAAATGATTTATACACTGGAGTTAACAAATTTAAAAAAGAAGGTTTAGATAAACTTTATAAAGAAGGAAATACAAAATTATCTGATATCCAAGGATTACTAGATGTAAAAGATGAAATTATGAAATTATCAAAAGAATATAATAACTTCTCTGGGTTAAGCAAAGATATGAATGGTAGTGTTAAGTTTATAATGAAAATAAATGATTAATTTTTTAAGACAGGTATTGCACCTGTCTTTTTATATTTAAACCTATGTAAAGTTAACTTGACAATAAATAATTATGCTATTACAATCTATGTAAAGTTAGTTTTACAAACCGAGGTGATATTTTGAAAAATAAGCTTGAAGAAATAAGAAAACAACATGGATTAACTCAAGAAGAATTAGCTACAAAGTTAGAAGTCTCTAGGCAAACTATAAATTCTTTAGAAAAAGGAAAATATAATCCATCAATATTGCTTGCATTTAAAATTTCTAAATTATTTAAAATGCTTATAGAAGATATATTTATTTACGAGGGGGAGTAAGATTTATGAAAAAAGGGGTAAATTTCTCGATTTTAATATGCGGAATAGTTATGTTTATTGGCAACTTTTTAATTAACAATGAAATTTTTAGTAAATTATCTTTAACTATATCTATTATATTACTTATAATTTTATCAATTAAACTTTTAGTAAATAAATTTATAGATTTAGACCCAATTTACAAAAAGACTAAAGAAATAGATTTAAATGATGAAAGAAATGTAGTAATAAAAGATAAATCATCATCCAAAACTATTGTAACTATGCAATTTATATTAATTATTATTTTAATAATATGTTCATTTATGGAGTTAAATTCAAACTTAAGTCCAATAATAGGTGATACTTTATTTGCTGTACTAATACTACAAACTATATTATTTATAATATTTAATAACTATTACAAAAGAAAAATCTAGATTAACTTAAACCTTTAAGTTACATTACCAAAAATGCTATTATAAAATAGAAATAAAATTTTAATTACAAATCATTTAATAAAATGTAATACCTTGGATTGTATGAATTAAAATTTATATATAAAAGGTCTATTAAATTTTAGTTTAATAGACCTTTTATTTTCTATATTTAAATATCTGACATTTCTAAATTTACAGTTTGAGTATTATCTATAATACTTAAACTTTCATAATCAGGAATATCTTTTTCTAAATTTATAGGTAGGTATACTCTAAATTTAGAGCCTTTATTTACTTCACTTTCTATCTCAATTTTACCCCCATGAATTTCTACAATCTCTTTTACTATGCAAAGTCCTATTCCACTACCTTCATTTTTTCTTGTATATAAATTTTCTACTTGATAAAATCTATAAAAGATATAATTCAATTTATCATTTGGTATTCCTACACCATCATCTTCTACTTCTATAATTAGATTTTCAAACTCTGTCCAAATAGATAAATTTATATTCCCATTTTCATGTGTAAATTTAATGGCATTTGATATTAAATTTAATATAACTCTTTGAATTTGAAACACATCTATAGCTGTGTTTATTTCCTCTTCTTTTGTATCAAATATCATTTTGATATTTTTTCTTTTAGCAAAACAAAGACTTGATTCAAATATATTTTCTACAACACTTACTATATTACACCTTTCTAATTTTAACTTAAACATACCTGATTCAGCTTTAGTTATATCAATTATATTGTTTGATATCTTTAACAATCTATATGAATTTTTATTAATATTTTCTATTTTTTCTAAAAGGTAATCACTATTTATTTTTTTATTAGCACTACATTCTAAAACTCTAGTGGTCCCTAGTATTATATTTATAGGCGTTCTTAATTCATGACTTAAATTAACTATAAAATCAGATTTTAACTTTTCTCTTTCTAAAGCTTTTTGTTTTTCTTCTAATTCTTTTTCTTTTATTTTTCTACGCTTAGTTGCAATTTTAATTATTACTAAAATTACGATTATAATTACTATCACCATTATTAATATTAACCATTTCATCCATATAGGAATTAGAAACTCAAAAATTTCTTTATTCATTACATTAACATCTTTATCTACAAAAAAAGGATTTATATTATATTTATATATACTTTTATAATCAACATAAGCTTTTGCAATTGGCTCTGTAGTGTTTTTAATGTCTTCTATACTAACTCCTTTTCTTAATTTAACCAACATCTCACAAGCTATTTCACCAAGTTCTTTTCCTATATCAATATGCCCTCCAACTATACCTGCGTTCATATAAGTTTGGTCATTAGAATATATAGGTGCATTACTATATTTTTTTATTTCATCTACTGTATATTTAGGACTTTTGTATGTTTTTGAACTTATACTTTGAAATTCACCTGCTATAATATTTACTGTATTATCTGAGTTTTTTATCTTTTTTAATTGACTAGTTATATCCTCTATATAATTGCCTTTTATATAACGTATATTTACTTTTTCTTTTAAATAAGTCTTTACTAATCTGTCTATTTCATATTTTACTGAATTTCCATACTTAGAATCTTCAATTATTAAATTTATATTTTTCATTTTAGGGTTTAAGTCATAAATCAAATTCATTAAATTTAAACTATCATCTCCATGATAAATACCCGCCATATAGGACTTTTCTTCTTTCATTCCAGTAGCTTTATTGTCTACTCCACTAAATATAATTGGTAGCTTATAAAAATTACTGTTTTTATTTAATACTTCTGAACTAAAAACATCATAAGCTTCATCATCTACTGTATATATAGCATCAATACTTCCCTTTGTATATTTTTCATTTAACATACTTTTTAATGATTTTACATACTTATTATCATAATTATTTCTAAAGTCTAAATACTCAACGTTAAAATTAATATCTTCTTCATTATTTTTTTCTATATATGATAATAAACCATTAAATATACTTGATTCCCATATATGCCCCTGATGATATGAGTTTAAAACTAATACATTAAATCCTTTATCTTTAGTGCTATTTGCATGTACTTTATTAACTAACTTACATGTAAAAATACAAATTAATATTAATATTAATATATATTTATTTTTACTTTTTGAAACCTCTATTGTCAAAAAACTCCACCCCTAATGTATATTAAATTAACCTAATCCCCTAATTAATATATAATTCTACACAATAGTTTTTTTTCCTTCAGTTTTTGTGAAATTTTATGTTTTAAATATTTTTTAATTAAATAAAAAAGCATAGACTATATTTTAAAATTTAGTCTATGCTTTTTATTATATTTTTAATTTATAAATTTTTTAATGCATCTAATTGTTCTTCTAATTCAAAATCTTTATGATTTTGCTCTAATATTTTCTTACCTAATAATTCTTTATCCATTAGTTCTTCATCTTTTTTTATTTTTTCATATTCTTTTTCTTTTGAATCCTTGTTCAACTTGAACATCTCCAATCTGTAGTAATTTATAATTATAAATATACCCTTTATTTTTAAGTCAAATCACTAATGTAAGCTCTATAAATATATCCCCTATAAAATTATATACTTTTATTTAATAGTCTAAAATACACGTCATTTTATAAAAAGCTTAATTTAAAGTTTTATCTTCTTGGTTTATGTTTAGTAAGATTTTAGATACTATAAAAAGTACAGGTAATTCTATTAATGGTCCTATTATAAGAGCAAGTGATATAAGTGGTTTGTTAGGAAATGTCGCTACAGCTATTGCAAGAGCTATAGGTGAATTTCTAGCTAATGTAGTTAAATTTAAAGATACATTATCTTCATGACTTAAATTTAGTTTTCTTCCTACAAATTGTCCAACAATTAAATTTATTATAAAAAATAATAATACAGGTATTAATAATTGTAAAAGTATCTGAGGATTTTTAAGAAGTATTTTTCCTTGTGATGCAAACATAAAAACTATAGCTATATTTAAAAAGTAACCTTGGTAATCGCAGGCTTTTGAAACTATATTTTTCTCAAAATAATCTATTCCCTTTTTACTTATAGCCAACTTTCTATATATTAAAGCTCCAAAAAGAGGTATTATTAAACTTACAATTACTCCATTTAAAAGATTTAAAACATCCATTTGAACACTTGATCGTCCAATTAAGAATACATAAACTGGAAGTAAAGTTAATTGAAGTATTAAATTTAAAGGCAATATAGATGCCCCTAATGCTACATTTCCTTTAGCTATTCCAGTAAAAATTAAATACCAATCAGTACACGGTGTTACCATAAGCATTACAAAACCTATTAATAAATCTGGATTGTTATTTAAAAATATTCTTCCAAGTATAAATACTAAAATAGGTGTCCATATAAAATTTATACAAATAGATGTTAGTGTAAATTTTATATTTTTAAATGATTCAGTTATATTTTTTATTGGAATTTGTATAAATACTAAAAATAACATTACCATTAAAGAAGGCATTATTAAATACTCTGAGTATGTTTGTAATAAATCTATCTGACCTAATATTATTCCTATAAAAACCATAAATAATATTATAAAACTTTGAAATTTATTTACATTTTCCATATTATAAGCTCCTTTCATAATTCATATTATAACATAAATGATATGGATTATCATTTTCTTTTCAATTCATAAATTACACATAAACTAAAAAGATGTAGCTTTTAAAAGCTACATCTTTTTAGTTTATATTTAATTTAAAATTCTTTAAATCATCAAGTTCTAAAGGTTTACTATAAAGATAACCTTGTACGTAAAATTTATTAGATGAGGTATCCTTTATAAAATCAACTTGATATTGTTCCTCTACTCCTTCAATTACTATATTTTTTTCTTTCATACAAGATAAATAATCAAAAACTTCTATAACAGTTTTACTAATATCTGTTTCGTGAATGTTATCAATAAAATATTTATCAAGTTTAATAATATCAAATTTAAATTGCCCTAGTATAGATATATTTGAATACTCTACTCCAAAATCGTCTAATGCAACTAAAAATCCATATTTTCTAAGCTTTTCTATATTTTCCTTTGCTTTTTTTTGATCTTTATAAGAATTGTTTTCAGTAATCTCTATACATATGGATTTTTCTTTTATATTTGAATTTTTTATTATTTCTTTAAATCGACCTAATATATTATCATCTTCAACTTCTTTTAAAGATATATTCATAGAAACATAAAACTTTTCTGATAAATTATCTATTTTTTTAAGCTTTTCATAATCTTTTATTATTTTTTTAAGTATCCATATAGATATTTCACCCATCATATCATATTTTTCAATATTATCTATAATTATACTTGGCATTATAAGTTCATTGTTTAGTTTAAGTCTAATTAATGCTTCAAATCCTACAATTTCATTTTCCTTAGGATTTACTATTGGTTGATAATGTATTATATAATTATTTTCTTTTCTATAGTTTCTAATTTTTCTTCTGTTTATACATTTTCTAATTTTAGGATAAATATTAAATGTAAAAATAAATGTAGCTAATATTAATATCAATATCTTAAAAATCACATTTGTAATCTTTATATTAATGCTTTCTTTCCTAAGTTTTTTACTACAAAATTTATATATTATATTTTCATAGTAGTGTTTAGAAAATATATTATTTTTATAATCTTTTAATTTTAGCAACGCCATACCATTTTCATATTCTTTTTCACCATTATTAGTTATATTGTATAAATTTATCAATTCATCTAAAGAAGTTTCTATATATTCTAGTTCTAATGTTTTTTGTGCTAAATTTATAATATTAATATAAATATTTATTGCTTCATTATACTTTTTTTCTTTTGTATATAATTTAGCCAACGACTTATAGTAGATAAATTCTTTATTTTTATAAAAATTTTGTTTATCATTATCTATAAGATACTTGGCTTCTTTTAAATATTTGTTAGCTAATTTAAAATTTTCTTTTTCTAAATAATATTCAGCTTCTACTGTTTTTTTAACTGCTTTTAAGTCATCAAGTTTATTTTCATCTATATATTTTTCATAATTTTCTATTTTGTTTATATAATTTATAGCCTTTTCATTATTTTCTAATAGACTTTCTATTTCTGCTAAATTTATAAATTTATAAAAAATTAAATCAGCTTCTGATCTTTTATTTTTTATTTTAATATTTTTATTAAAATCCATTATTCCTAAAGCAAGTTTATATTGTCCAGTTTGCTTTGCTACTAATGCCATTTCTATAATTGCTCTATATAATTCTTCATCATTACCTAATCTTTCCGCTAAATCTATAACACTTAAACTATGTTCCATAGAGTAAACATATTTAGATGAAATTTTATTTAATTTTGCTAATTTTTTATAAAAATAAAGTTTTGATTCTTTGTTTAATAGATATTCGTAGTTTTTCATCTTATTATAACTTTTTAAAGCTAATTCTCTTCCTTTTTCTGTATCTATTAAACATTCAAATGTCTCCCAAATTATGTTTTGATATTTAACATATTGATTTTTATCTAAACTTTCAAAACTCTCTTTTGCATAATCTATAGCTTTATCTATATTTTTACTATTTTTAGCATCTTTAGCTAAATAATAGTAACTATAAACTTTTGCAAAACTATTTGTTTTTTCACTTAAACTACTTAGTGTCTTTTCAAAGTAGTTTTTAGCCAATTTTTCATTTTTATCATAGTTTAGACTAATATAACCTAAAATAAAATAATCATTAGATTCCTTTTTACTTTGTTTATTAATTTTATTTTTAGCTTTTTTTAAAAATGTCTCACTTAATTTCTCATTATCTACATAATGTTTTTCTATATTTTTTACTATCTGTTGATTTTCTTTACTTATATAAATTTTCCCAATTAATAAAATCAATACTATGATTAACAGTATTATTAGACAATACTTTGTTAGTTTTTTTATTTAAACCCTCTCCCCCTTAATATTCTTTAAATCTTATTTTTTTAATAAGATTTTAATTAAAAACTTATCACAATACCCCCCTAAAACTTTTTATACTTAATATAATATTAAATGTCACACTATTAAATTATAACAAAATAAGACCACATTAATGTAGTCTTATTTTTTATTTTAATATAAGTTCTAAAACAATTAACAACATCAAAAATATTTATAACTATGTTTTATATAAAATTTAACTCCTTATATAATTTTTTATAGTTCCTAAAACTAACATTATAGCACTCCAAAATAATGCACTAGCTGTAAATGCAGCATATTCATCTAAATTATGTATTTCTAAAATTCCTAGTGTAAAAATTGCAACAATTAAAGCAATTATTCTCGATATGATTCTATACTTAGTTACTTTTTTTAGTTCAATCGGATTTTTTATATCATTAACTGGAGACAATATAAATATTCCAACAACACTTAACATTGTAAAAGTTCCAATCAAAGATTTGTAAGTAGTCATATCTTCATAATTACTCAAATATATTGTTAGTATATATATACATAAAAATAATGCTAATCGTATTATGTAGTTTTTATTTTTGTATCCATAAGCAAATTTTCTTATTAGTACATAGCATAATAAAAGTATTATTCCTTGAATTACTTTTTTTAAAATTAAACCAACTAATATTACAGATACTACACTTACTACTAGATATATTAAAGCTCTAATATTAGCTTTATACACTTCATACTTTTTTTCATTGATTTTTGTATTTACTACAAAAATCGATGCTATTTTGTCAGTAAGTGATTCAATCATATTCCCTCCTTTGAATAACTTTTTATTAGTTACTCTATATAATTAAATTCATAAATTTTATAACTTATTTTGATTTAAATAGATTAAATTTTTACATAAACCCCTATATGCAGTTTCATAATCCTGAATCTCCAAATTATATCTTTTAGAAAATGGAAATATTTACTATAAATATTATATAATTTCTAAGTTTTTTTTTCAAAAATAAATTTACATATTTAAAATAAGATTTAAAAATAAGATTAAATACAATTTTTAAATAAAAAAAGACTGTTATTTAACAGTCTTTTTTTAAGAAAATATTTATTATTTTTTATAAGGGATTTTTAGGGGGTTAAGAGGAACTTATATAGTTCCCCTATTTTGATGTCTATATCTTAAAATGATTCAATCTTTTTCATAATTTATTATTTCTTACTAATTTGTTGTTATTTGTCTAATCTTGTTGTCTATGTATACAATATATCATTGTTTTTTATATATAGCTATATTATAAAATTTTTTTATATAAAATTTATTTTTTGTAATATACTTTTCACTAAAAAAGCTCCCTAAATATTAATTTTATTTAGGGAGCTTTTTATTAATCTATAAATGTAGTTACATCTTCTAATGGCTTTCTAGGTGGTTGAGCTGGTTGGTTATCTTCAGCAACGCCTAAAGCTATCATAGACATTAATTCATATCCTGGCTTTTCAAATCCTATAAGCTTTTCTATTTCAGTTTTAGCATGAGTAGGACCTGTCATATAACAAGTTCCATATCCCATTTCAGTTGCAGCTAATAAAAAGTTTTCAACTGCTGCTCCTATACTTTGAGCTCCTGATTGTGGTGATACTAAAACATCTAATATCTCTTTTGGAGCATTATTTTCTTTTAATATCTTATATTCTATCATTTTATATTCACAGCCATAAACTAATACTACTACTGGAGCATTTTTAAAACATGTATAATAATTTATTACACTCATATGTATTTTTTTATCTCTTTCAGTTTTAGCTATCTCTCCTATTTTTTCATGACTCTTAGTTACAATATCTGACATTTTATCTATTATATCTTTATTTTGAAGTACAACAAAGTGCCAGTTTTGTTGATGCTTTGCAGATGGTGCAAAAGTTGCTGCCTTTAATAGTTCAATTATATCTTCTTTTGGTACCTTAGTGTCTTTGAATTTTCTTATACTTTTACGGTTATATATAAAACTTAAGTCTGTCATTATTTTGTCTCCTTTATAAAGCTAATTTATTTTCAAATTAATTATATAAATAAATTAGTTTTATGTCAAACTATTTTTTTATTGCTTATTTTAGTATCATTTTCATTATCTTTAATATAATCTATTGTATGAATATTTAAATAATGATATTATATGCAAATAAATAAATTCTATGTATATGAAAGGGGACATTATGACACAGGATATGACTACTGGAAATCCAGTAAAATTGATTTTATATTTCTCTATACCATTACTTATAGGTAATATTTTTCAACAATTTTATAGTATGGTTGATACTATAATAGTTGGAAATTTTTTAGGTGTTAGAGCTCTTGCTGCTGTTGGTTCTACAGGTTCTATGGTATTTTTAATAATTGGATTTGTATTAGGACTTACATCTGGTTTTTCTGTTTTAGTTTCACAAAAATTTGGGGCAAATGATGAAGAGGGAGTAAAATATGCAGTAGGTAGTGCTATTATATTATCTATTATTATGGCAATTTTAATTACTATTGTAAGTATGGTTACAGCCAAACCACTTTTAAATGCAATAAAAACTCCCAGTGATATAATAGATGATTCTTATGCTTATATAATAGTTATTTATGGTGGTATATTTGCAACATTTTTCTACAATATGATATCTAGTGTACTTCGTGCACTTGGAGATAGCAAAACTCCACTATATTTTTTAATTGTTGCATCTATTTTAAATATATTACTAGATTTAGTCTTTATAGTTAACTTCTCTATGGGAGTAGCTGGTGCAGGTTATGCTACTGTTATTTCACAAGGTTTCTCAGGAATTTTATGTTTAATTTATACATCTAAAAAGTTTCCTATATTAAAATTAGAAAAAAAACACTTTAAATTTGATATTAACTATTTTAAAAAGCACTTAAACATAGGTATTCCAATGGCTCTTCAATTTTCAATAACAGCTATTGGTGCAATAATACTTCAAGGTGCTGTTAATGAATTTGGTTCAACTGTCGTTGCTGCACATACTGCTGCTTCTAGAGTTGAGCAACTTGTTATGCAACCTAGTATAACATTTGGAGTGACTATGGCTACTTACTGTGCACAAAACCTTGGTGCTTTAAATATAGAGCGTATAAAAGAAGGCGTAAAAAAATGTACTATAATAAATATAGGTATAGGTATTGTTGCAGGAATTATGCTTGTAGTATTTGGAGAAAGCTTAGTTAAATTATTTATATCAGATGCAGACCCTAATGTTATTGATTATTCTATGAAGTATTTAACTACAGTTTCATTTTTCTTTATACCACTTAGTTTAATATTTATATATAGAAATTCACTTCAAGGTATGGGATATACTTTTACTCCTATGATGGCTGGAGTCTGCGAACTTGTTGCAAGAACTGTAGTTTCATTTACTCTTCCTTTAGCAATTGGTTATACAGGTGTTTGTTTAGCAGGGCCTTTTGCTTGGATTGCAGCTTGTGTACCTTTAATGATTGATTATTTTAGAAAAATTAATAATCTAAATGCTTCAGAGTGTTGCTCTATGAATGCATAAAAGTCAAAACTATAAAAATCTAGTGCTTTTAATAAAACAAAAGAAGTATTGAGCTTACATAACTCAATACTTCTTAATTATTTTATTAAATTAAAATTCTATATCAGAAAATTCTAAAGCAGTCTTTGAATTTGTTGTATCATCATAATATAATTCACAATTTACTACTTCTTCATCTTCTAATACATTTATAGGTAGTCTAATTATAAACTCACTACCCTCATTAACCTTAGACTTAACTTCTATATCTCCTCCATGCAAGCTTGTAAATATTTTTACAAGAGATAATCCAATTCCACTACCTTCATTTCTTCTTATCATTGTATCTTCTACTTGAGCAAATCGCTCAAATATTTTTTCTAAATGACTTTCATCTATTCCAATTCCATTGTCCTTTACAGAAAAAGTTAATAAATTTTCTATTTTGTCAACATAAACGCTTACATATATGGTCATATTATCTTTTGAAAATTTAATTGCATTTGAGATTAAATTTAAAACTATTCTTTCTATCTTATCTGGATCTACGCTCATTATGCATTCTTCATCACTTGTATCAAATATTATATCTATATTTTTACTAGTAGCATATGGTATAACTGACATAGTAATACTTTCTAATAAAATTATAATATCTATATTTCTTAATTTTAAATTCATAAATCCTGAATCTACTTTTGCAATATCTATTATGTTATTTGTAAGCCTTAGTAGTCTGTTACAGTTTTGCTTTATTATATCTATTTTTTCATTATTACTTTCGGAATAATTATTTTGTACTTTTTTCATATTCATATCTAATATTTGATTAGCAGACATTATTACAGCTACTGGAGTTCTTAATTCATGACTTATATTTGATATAAAATTACTTTGTGATTTATTCATACTTTCAGCTAATTCTTTTGCTTTTATTAATTCTTTTTCATAATGTAGTTTTCTTATTGTATATAATATAAATGAAATCACTACTATGACTAAACTTATTATTAACCCCACACTAGTGTATATTATTTCTCTGTATCTATATATAATATCTATAGGTGTATTTATTACTATAGAGTCTTTTGGTAAGTCTTTTTTACTTATTCTATTATCTCTTAATTGATCATAGTCAAATACAAATTTATTTATTTTATATCCATCAATAATTTTTTCCTTAGGCTTTTTACCTTGAAGTATATCTTTAGCCATCAATCCTGCTATTTTACCTTGGTCATAGTGACTTACTACTCTTCCCCCAACAAAACCACATTGAGTCCCATAATCCATAACTGAATATATAGGTACATTTGCATTTTTCTTTATAAATTCATAAGATTCTTTTATAGATTTTAGAGTTCCCATTTTATCTACATAAGAATATATTACTAGTACTACATCATTATTATCTAAATTTTTTAATTTTTTGCCTAGCTCTTCAAATGTCATATTGTATAAAGACATACTTATAAAATTAATATTTTTATTTTTTTCACGCATTTTTTTAAAATCATATTGTTCATTCAAATGATTTGATGATGCATCTGATATAACATTTATATTTTTTCCTTTATGCAACTTATCTATTAATTCTATATTTTCTTGTATAGAAGTATCTTCTGTTACTCCATATATATTTTCTTCTTTGTTAGCTTTTTTAATTCTATCAGGTGAACTCACACCTAAAAATACAATTGGAGTATCTTTAAATAATTCTTTTTTATACCTTAATCCAAATTCAAGTGCTTGATCATCTGCTAAAATTATAACATCATATTTTTTATTATTTTCTAGCTTATACTTAAGTAGTTCATAAAATTTATTAACGTTTTCTTCATCTAAAAATCTTCTTGAATCCATATACTCCATTTGTATATTAACATCTTTTTCTATTCCATCTTTTATGCCCTCCAACTGATCTGAAAAAGTTTCATAATTAGGACTATACGAGCTTATATACAAAACATTTTTCCAACTTTTATATTGCTGTGCACTTACTATGCTAAAAGATGTTAAATAAAACATAATAGTTAAAAAAGGAAATAATAATTTATCCCCATACCTTCGCATCTTTCTCCCCCAAATCTTACCCAATTTTTATATTTTATCTTTGTCTAAATAACTAATGTCAAGTAATATTATATCAATTTTTACAACTTATTTGTTTAAATTTTATTTTATTATATAAATTTTTTATAAATAAAAGCATTGAACTATAATTTAGTTCAATGCTTTATCTTTTTACTTTTTGCTATTGTATTCTTTAATTAATTGTTCTTCTCCCATTTGTACTAATTTTTTACTCATCATAGCACCTAAACTTCCAGCCATAGCCCCAGCTTCATAAGAAGTCCTATTAGCACCATTTACATGAGCACTTGGAATTCCTAACTCTCCTGCAATTTCTAACTTCATTTGATTTAATGCTTCTTTTGCGTTACTTACTAAAGGCTTTTTTGTCATTTTGTTTCCTCCTTGATATGTTTTCATATAGTTTTTGCAAAATAAAACTTTATTATTATGAATTTAATTCTAGGAAAACTCTATTTTGACAAATTTTTAGATTTTTCTATCTTCTAAAGTTTGAATTTTGGTATTATATTGTATTACTTTTTTATACTTATAAATATTCTTCTATAGCTTCTCGCGCTAATCTATCAGCAATATCATTATATTTATTAGAACTATGCCCCTTAACTTTAATAAAAGTGATATCCATATCTTTACTATACTTTTCTATATATCTAACATACTCTTGAGTATACCCATTTTTAGCTTGCCAACTTCCACTAGCCCAAAGTGCTATATTTTTTAAGTCATGATATATACATATCTTTTTTAAATTTTTATCATAAGCTAATTTGATAGCATATTTAGATGCTTCTATTTCACCTACAATATTCCATTGATCCCATTTATCATGTCCTGCAACTTTAAATTCACATACACTATCATTTTTAAAATCAAGTACAGCAATTCCAGAACCAAAAGTTTTTGATACTCTATCATAACTTCCATCAACAAAAGCAATAAAATCAAAATCATCTTTTATATCTTCTGGTTTTATGTATTTTTCAAAACATTTAACTTTTGCACTACTTCTTATAGGTTTTAACTCCCCTTCTTTAGTCCTTATATTAACTTTATCTGTTATTTTAGTTTTTATGCTTTTGTCTTTACTGATTTTAACTTCTTTTTTAATACCTGTAAATTTTTCAGCTTCTTCTAATGTTTTAAAACTTTTATATATAGCTCCTGGAAATTTATTAACTTGCTCTTTACATTCATCCCAAGTATTGTATATACCAGGCCTTTTTCCCACTTTTACTGCATAATATTTATTACTCAAATCATATTCTCCTATCTTTAGTTTCTTTATAATTTAATATTATTATGAATTAATATATTTATCAAATAAATTTAAAATAGTTTACTATTTTTTAATAACAATTAATTTTTTATTTTTCTCTATTGACTTTTTAATTGAAAACAATTATCATTAAATCAAGGCAAGAATAAATAATAATCAATATCAGTTACGCAATAAGATTAATTTCATAATAAGCCTAAATTTATTAAATATTGTATATTTCCTAAGACAAGCAAACGACAAAAAGGACTGTCCTCCAAACTAACAGTCCTTTTTGTATTTTTTGTTGTATATATTTATAGCTTTATTAAATTTTGGGTATATTTTTTTATCAATATGGATTCTTAATATACTTTGAGATAAAAAAATATTAAATAAACTATTGACTTTTTAATTGAAAACAATTATCATTAAATTAAGTTAGTTGATAATAACTTTCAATATCATATATAGGAGGAACTACATATGAAAATTATATATTGGAGTGGAACAGGAAATACTGAATCTATGGCAAACCTTATAGGAAAAGGAATTTCTAGCCAAGGTAAAACACTAGAGTTATTAAGTGTAGAAAAAGTAAATATAGATGATATAAAAAATGAAGATATACTAATTCTAGGTTGCCCATCTATGGGTAATGAAAATCTAGAAGAAGTTGATTTTGAACCATTTATAGAATCCTTACAAAATCTAGGAAATGGTAAAAAAGCTTGTCTATTCGGTTCTTATGGATGGGGAGATGGAGAATGGATGAGAAATTGGGAGGAACAAATGAAAAGTTACGGATTTGAACTTCCACTAGAATCTGTAATAATAAATGAAACACCTGAAGGTGATGAAGCTACTAGATGTGTTAAATATGGCGAGGATATCGCTAAATTATAAATATAACTTATAAAATTAAGCCATAAATTTTATAAGCCAAAATATGTATCCTAAAAAAATATGTTCAAAAAAATAGAGCCATTTTCTGGCTCTATTTTTAAATTTCTTAATTTTATATATTTAATTTGACTTTTGCTTATCATATAAATTTTTAGCATATATAGTAAATCCACCTAGTATAATTGCACATATGAACACATACGCTTCCACTCCCAGCAAACCTACGTTAAATACTCTAGATAATATTATAATCGTCAAATTAACTAGTGTATGAATAAGTATCGCTACAAATAAATACTTTATCTGATTTTTTCTAACTCCATATAAAATAATTATAGATAATCCTATGTGTATAACTATAGCACATAATCTCTCAAATCCTACTATAAAAGCATCTGTTGCAGTGACTCCTAAATAAAATCCATTTCCTGCTAATGCTCCAATTAATATAACAATACAAGAGATGCCTGTAATTAATATAGCTTCTATCCCTCCATGGCCAAATCCAAAAGCTATACCATCATTATAAGTTCTGTTATTTTTTAATATATACTTAAATGCAATATATCTTCCAATTTCTTCAACTAATCCAGCTGTTAATGCTAAAAATATAGCACTTACCCATGGATTTAAAAACATATTTTCATACCACTTCATTTTTGGAAAAATAAAACTTATAAGTGGCAACCTAATTACTATTTGTGTTATAAAAAATATTAACATACCTATAAAAAAACTTTTTATTCTCTTTCTGTCTTTAATTGCAAAATAGGCTAAACTTCCTAAAGGTATTAAAAAGCATATTCCTATACTTAATATCAAAGCTAATATAATTAGCATATTCATTTTTTTCACCTCTATATTGTTATTTTTATAAATTATAAGCTTAAGTTATAATAATATCAATACTTATTTTGCAACCTAAATTGTCAAATAATACCTTAAAAATTCAAAAAAACTAATAGGGCTACTTTAAAATATTAATACTTTAAAGTAACCCTATTAATTATTTAACATATACACTAGATACATATCCATATTTGCCATCAAATTTTATCTTATGCCAATCAAATCTAGTATCTATAACTTCTACCTTTTGACCTTTTTCTAGATGTCCTATAGTTTTAAACACGTAACCTCTGCCACTTCTAACACTAACATCATCTTCTAATGAAATCGCTGTATTTGTGTTAATTTTAGTTTTTATACTTTTATCTATATTTAGTTGATCTTTTATACCATTAACTATACCATCCGCTATCTTATTTTGGTACTCTTTCGTAGTTAGTTTCTGACCTTCTTCATTGCTAGATATAAATCCACACTCTACAAGTACTGCCGGTATCTCATTATCTCTTAAAACTTGTAAATTGCCTTTTTTAAATCCTCTATTGTATCCATTAGTAAAATTTAGCAAGCTATTTTGCATCTTTTGCGCAAAATTTTTATCTGATTCACTATAATAATATGTCTCTAATCCTTTTATATTTGTATCATCTGCTGAGTTTTGATGTATAGATACAAATACATCTGAATTTGATAAATTTGATTTTTTAGCTCTTTCCCTCAGTGATACATACTCATCACTTTCTCTACTCGTTTCCACATCTATTCCAAGCTTTTTAAGCTTTTCTTCAACTTTATTAGCAATTTGAAAATTTATTTTATCTTCCACTCTATCCATATATGATGAACCATTATCTCTTCCACCATGTCCTGCATCTATAAATACTTTATAATTATTTGCATTAGCTACTGTAAGAGTTGACATAAATGCTGTTGATAAGACTAAAGTTGCAATACTTTTTTTAACAGTTTTAATTTTCAAAAAAATTCCTCCTTTTTAACTTTTATGTAATATTTACTCTATAAATTATTATACATATTTTATTATTTTTTTCAATACTGTATACAATAAATTGTAAATATTTGTCTAAATATATATTTTTACAAAAAATAAACTCATTTTATTAAAAATGAGCTTATTTTCTTAATTTTATATAATTGTCAAAAATTAAAATATCAACTAACAATCATAATTTCTATTTTCATAACATTTATTTGGTCTACATATTTTACCTGAATGTTTACAACAATCTTCTTCCCAAGGTACTAATATTGGGTGGCTACAATTTTCTCCAAAACATTCAATAATATTATGAATTCCACATTCTAATTTATATAATAATTCATCTATACACTCTTGCTCCTTTATAGCATTATTTACATCACATAAAGATTTATCTTGAGATATTTGAGCTTTTTCTAAATTTTTAACTATATTACATAAAGATTTTATAGAATCTTCTAAAGCTTTTTGTATCTTCTCTAAATCATTAGCTAATTTACATACATTATCTTCTATTTTACTTAATGCATCTTTAACATCTTCTTGATTTTCTTTAGCATCATTTAAGTAATCACCTAAATGATCATTTTTATTTTTTATTCTATCTAAAATTTCCTTTGCTTTATAAATTTCTTTTTTACATTTTGTGGACTCACAACAGTTATCACTACATTTGTAATAGCATATATTATCCCATTTTCTACTACTGATATTTCCACATTCACTCCACACTTTGTTTTTGCAACTCATAAAATCTCTCACCCTTTTTTCAAGTTTCAGAACTATGTCTCTGTAATATATATTATGATTGCATATATAAATTGTGACTTTTTTAGCTTTTATATCAATTAGTAAATTTTTTTATAAAATGATGTAATACAAAAAATAAATTATTCAGCTTTTATATGTAATATTTTCTCTATAATATACACACATCCTCTAAAGCCAATATATGGTGTGTCTGGACATATACTAACTTTATCTAAATTAGTATTGGTAACTTGTAAATCCATTTTTGAATCATGATACATATCTATACTTTGACCGTCACCTAAAAGTATTAATAATTCTTTATTAGTTAGATAATCCATTCTATCTAATTTTGAAGCATTTAATTCATCACATGTAATTTTATGTAGTATTTCTTTTCTATCAACTTTAAGTCCTAATTCTTTTAGCATATCACTCATACCCGTAACAGTATCCATATCTCCAAATACAGCACAGTCTTTACTTTTTTCATAAAAATAAAGTTTTCTTTTTATATTAAACATACATTTTTTCACATGATGTATTTCTTTATTATACTTGTCTTCATCTAGTTCATATCCATCTATTTTTTTTATAGCTTCTACAAATTTAATAGTATTTTTAAGTCCATATAAATTTTTATAAATATAAGGTATATTACATCTTTCATGCATACATTGTGCTGCCTTTAAACCTTCTTTTTTAACTACTATATTTAAAGATGCTTTTCCTGCATTTTCTATATCTTCTATACTTGAATCAGCTGTAAATACTGTATTTACATTTTTATTAAATAATTCCTTCATAATTCTTTCTAGTTCTTTAATATCTGACGAGTAATTATACTTATCTATATTAAATCCTACTATATTATATTTATTAAAATCTTTATGATTACTTTTAACTATTTTCTTAGCTAATATTTCTAATGCCTCTTCTACCCCTATGTTATATTCGTCTTTTAATTCACCAGTAGTTATAGGTATTAATCGTGAAGTTATATTATCCTCTAACCTTTCACAAATATTTAATATATTATTTTTTATTTTGAAATCTTTAGTTAATATCATAATAAATATATATTTAATATCTGTATTTTTATCTATTTCTAATATAGCTTTTTCGAATCTATCATATTCTTCAAAATTAACATCACCTTGTTCTATATTAATATAGTATACTTTTGCTTCATCTTCACCATTTAAATTTTCTTTATTTTCTACTTTGTAGTTAGTATTTTTAGCTGGTTCAAACTCAACAACGCAAGCATCTTTTATAGATGATAATGTCCATATTATACCTACTTCATCATTAGCTACTGGGAAATGTTTATAAACATTCATACATAATACCTCCCATATTGTTGTTTTAATATAAATTTGACTAAACTTTTTACTATAGCTAGATTATCTATTCTGCCTACATATGGGTTATGTCTTTTTTAGTAAATTTTATTTAAATGGTTTATTTTATTTTCATAATCTTTTATTTTGGTAAAATATAGGTAAATTGTCCTAAATCATTTAAAAAGTCTACAATTTTAAAAGCCATCATCGAATCGTTTTCATATATAAGCCTTTTAGCTTTTAGTACTTAACTTTTCCCAAGAAAACTTTCTTTTTTGCTAGATTCTGTTTTATTTTATACCCAATATTTTTAATGTTAATCTTAAATTTCTTTTAATTTTATATTTAAATATAAAATAATTTGTATATAAAAAAATTATAGTAATAAATTTTTCAAAATAAAAAGAGAGTCCCATACTCTCCTTGTTTATAATTTAATATTATTAAAAATAATTTTTCCATCAACGATGATTTTAATAATTTAATTCAATTCTTAAAGCTATCCAAATGCTTACAAAACTCATTAAATTCTTCTATGTCTTTTATATTTTGCAAATCACAAATTCCAATCATATACTTACTATATTTATGATATAAAAATTGAACTTTATACATCTCACATTCACTAAATCCATCTTTAAAAGAATATGTATAAGGTATAAAATCATTTAAATTACTTTCAAAATACTTTATTTTAGCAAAGCAAAGTTTATGTATTTGAAAAACCATAGCAAGTGCAGTGTGCCTTTCTACAAACTTTTGTGAAAAATATTCAATAGGCTGATATTTATTTTTTGGATGTCTATATTCCCAATTAAAATTAGAATTTAAATGGAGCCTATATTTTTTTATAACTTTTAATTTTTGTTCATCTAATTTATATTCTATTGAAGTTGATTCCAAAATAATACCCCCCTTTAATTTTATTATATCAACTAATTTTTGGTTTATAAATAATCTCTTTATACTTATAGATTATTTCTATTATATGTAATAGAAAAATTATAAAATACTATAATAAAAAATAGGTAGAAATTGAATAAATTCAAATTCTACCTATTTTTTATTACTTATTTAAAACTTTCTTCAACTGCAACTGCTATAGCAACAGTTGCTCCAACCATAGGATTGTTACCCATTCCTATAAGTCCCATCATTTCAACGTGTGCTGGAACAGAAGAAGAACCTGCAAATTGTGCATCTGAATGCATTCTTCCCATAGTATCAGTCATACCATAAGAAGCTGGTCCTGCTGCCATATTATCAGGATGAAGAGTTCTTCCTGTACCTCCACCAGAAGCTACTGAGAAATATTTTTTACCCTCTTGATAACACTCTTTTTTGTAAGTTCCAGCTACTGGATGTTGAAATCTTGTTGGGTTAGTTGAATTGCCTGTTATAGAAACATCAACTCCCTCATGATGCATTATTGCAACACCTTCTCTAACATCATCGCATCCATAACATCTTACTTTGCTTCTTTCTCCTTTAGAGAAAGCTTTTTCTCTTACTATTTTTAGTTCTCCAGTATAATAATCAAACTCTGTTTGAACATATGTAAATCCATTAATTCTAGAAATTATATAAGCTGCATCTTTTCCAAGACCATTTAATATAACTCTTAAATCTTCTTTTCTAACTTTATTTGCTTTTTCAGCTATTTTTATAGCTCCTTCTGCTGCTGCAAAAGATTCATGTCCTGCTAAGAAAGCAAAACATTTAGTTTCATCTCTTAAAAGCATTCCACCTAAATTACCATGACCAAGTCCTACTTTTCTATCATCAGCAACAGAACCTGGGATACAAAATGCTTGTAAACCTTCACCTATAGCTTCTGCTGCATCTGCTGCTTTCATACATTCTTTTTTTATAGCTATTGCTGCACCTAATGTATATGCCCAACAGGCATTTTCAAATGCTATGTTTTGAGTATCCTTAACTATTTGATAAGGGTCAAATCCCTTTGATTTGCAAAGTTCTCTACATTCTTCTATAGAATTAAATCCGTATTTTTCAAGTACAGAAGTTATTTGATTTATTCTTCTTTCATAACTTTCAAATAAAGCCATTTAAGTTCACCTTCCTTTTTATTATTCATGTCTTGGGTCTATAACTTTAACACCTTCATTAAATCTACCGTATGTAGATTTAGCTTTTTCTAGTGCTTCATTAGCTTCTATACCCTTAGATACCATTTCCATCATTTTTCCAAGGTGAACATACTCATATCCTATTATTTCACTATCTTCATCTAAAGCTACTTTAGTTATGTATCCTTCTGCCATTTCTAAATATCTAGGTCCTTTTTCAAGACTTCCATACATAGTTCCAACTTGACTTCTAAGACCTTTTCCTAAATCTTCAAGTCCAGCACCTACCGGTAAACCACCTTCTGAAAATGCTGTTTGACTTCTACCATATACTATTTGTAAGAACAGTTCTCTCATAGCAGTATTTATGGCATCACATACTAAATCAGTATTTAATGCTTCTAGTATGGTTTTCCCAGGAAGTATTTCAGATGCCATAGCAGCTGAATGTGTCATTCCTGAACATCCTATTGTTTCAACTAACGCTTCTTGTATTATCCCATCTTTAACATTTAATGTTAATTTACATGCTCCTTGCTGAGGTGCACACCAACCTACACCATGAGTTAATCCTGATATGTCTGTTATTTGTTTCGCTTTTACCCACTTACCTTCTTCAGGTATTGGTGCTGGTCCATGATTAGGGCCTTTGTTTATTTTACACATATTTGTGATTTCTGTTGTGTAAATCATAAGAAAGCTCCTTCCTCGGCATAAATTTTTAATATTTTATAAATCATCTACATCTTGTATTGGTCTAATTTGTTTTCCTTTTGGACAACCTGTATAATGTCCATCTGGATCAGACTCACTTGTATTTTCCTCTAAAATAGAGTTTATAACTGAACTTATTCTTTGTTTTTTCTCATTAAAACTCTCTTTTTTAATATTTCTTTTGATATTGTTTTCCTTCATGTTAAATCACCTCATAATTAGGATTGCCAATAATAAAAATATTAAAAATTAAATAGACGAAAACCTAATACGTATTTATTATATTACTATGTTAAATTTAAATCAATGTCAGTTTTATAATACCTAATATTCATATTTTTCTACTTTTTTTGATATATCTTTATTTCGTGATTTTTCAGTAAATTCCAATTTAAATTTATCTTATTAAAACTAAAGATAGCATTACAAAATGCTACCTTCAATTAAGATTTATCACAGTTTTACCATTACTAATTATGATTACACTTACAAGAGTGATTACATATATGTTTGTCATCCTTACATTCTATTTTCCATTCCCAATCATTTGAACTACATCCACATTCTTCTTTATGACATTCTTTAAAACATTGAACACTTGCCTCCAAGCAGTCTTTAGCTTGTTTCATTAATTCTTCGCCTTGTCTTGATAATCTTTTATACTCTTCCCATAAGCAGTTAGCTCTTGAACATTCTTCTATTGATTGTTGTTTTAATCTCTCTGCTCTTTGTTGTGCCTGTCTAGCTTGTTGAGCAATTTTATTAGCTCTTTCTATTATACAATTAGCTTGTTCACATTTTTCTCTTGATATTTGTTGAAACTTACTACATTCACAGCAATCATTATCATATTTTTTGTTGCATCCTTGATTCAATTTACTAAACTTTTTTTTACAGTTATTTGACATAACATTCACCCTTTATATTTTTTCTGATATGATATATTAAATATCAATATCTTAATAATATATATGTATTATTTCTACAAAATGTTATATCTACTATATTTAATTTTTACTGATTATTTTTGAATAGCTTTTATCGGATCTAATTTAGATGCTTTAAATGCTGGTATCATCCCAAATATAATTCCTGTTAATATGGATGTACTTACTGCGTATACAAATCCTTTAAAAGATAATATGGCTTTAAATGGCAATCTATTTGATATATAACCTACCAAAATAATTCCTACAAGTATTCCTAATATACCTCCTACTATAGTTATAAAGGTAGATTCTATTAAAAATTGAGTCATTATATTTATAGGTTTTGCACCGATGGCTCTTCTTATCCCTATCTCTCTTTGTCTTTCAATCACAGACATATACATTATATTCATTACACCTATTCCTCCAACAAATAAAGATACAAGTGTTATAATCTTTACAAATTTATCTATACTTGAAGTCATATTCTCAAGTTCCATATAAGTACTATCCATCTCTTCAGTAATGTAACTACCCTCTAAATCAGGATGTAATTCTTGTAGTTTTATAGCTACGTTGTTAGCTAATTCATATGTATCATATCCTGGAGATACCAATATGTCTATACTATAAATTTCATGATTTCCATAATTATACTTATTAACAAGTTTTTCAAATACTTTTTTAGGCATTAATGAAGTTTGATATTCCATATCTCCAATACCATAAATCATATTAATTTGATTTGCAGTTTCTTGTGTTTGTTCTTTTAAAACTCCTACGATTTCATATATATCTCCATCAATATTAACTCCATTTCCTACAGCATCTTCTGGATTATCAAATAGTTCTGTCGCATTTTGCATAGTTATTAATATAACTTTTCGTTCTTCATCATCATATCCAAAGTTTCTTCCATACCTTACATCTACTTTTTTATCATTCTTATATGAATTTATATCTATAGAAGTTGACTTTTTATCAACATATGCTTCAAATCCATAAGAACTACTCATTTGAGACTCATCACTAGTAGGACCAACCATCTGAACTCCCTCCATAAAAGAAATTGCTTCTATATCTTGTTGAGTAAATGGTTGTAAAAAAATTGAATAATCCATCATGCTATAATTAGAAGGTTCAAATCTTATCGTAGTTTTTTTCTTATTAACTTTATCAGTAGATTCTTTCATCTTAGCTTCAAGACCTGCCCCAATTGAAGTAACTAATATCACAGATGTTATTCCTATTATTATCCATATCATAGTTACAAGAACACGAAGTTTATGTGCTTTTAAATTTGCAAGTGTATTTTTTATTAAATTCATGACTACACCCCCTCAATTATAACACCATCTTTTAACTTTATAAGCTTTGTAGCATATTCAGTTAAATCATTATCATGAGTAACCATTATTATAGTCTTTCCTTGATTATTCAATTTTTTTAATAAGTTCATTATCTCAATACCCGTATCACTATCTAATGCTCCAGTTGGTTCATCTGCAAATATTATTTGAGGATCATTAACAAGAGCTCTAGCTATAGCTATACGTTGTTGTTGTCCTCCTGATAATTGAAGTGGCCTTTGTTTTATTTTATCTAAAAGCCCTACTAATTCTAAATTTTTTTCAACTCTTTCTTTTCTTTCTGCCTTAGAATATCTATTATTATATATCATTGGTAATTCAACATTTTGATATATGTTTAATGTCTCAACTAAATTAAATTGTTGAAATATAAATCCAATGTTAATGTTTCGAAATATTGAGCGTTTATTTTCATTTAAATTAGTTACATCTTCATCCTGAAATAAATAACTTCCCTCATCAAACTTATCTAAAAATCCTAATATATTTAAAAGAGTAGTCTTTCCACTTCCTGATTTACCCATTATCATTACAAACTCACCTTGTTTTATAGATAAGTTTATAGATTTTAAAACATGCAATTTTTCTTTTCCTACACTATAATATTTTTGAATTCCTTTAAGTTTTATTAAGTTTTTCAAATTATTTACCCTCGCTTTCAATTGAACTTTCTTTGCTTGGATAAATACTTTCCCCTTCTTTTATAGTTTTATCATTTGCATATCTTATTACCTCGTCATTTTCTCCTACACCTTCAGTTACTACTGCAAATTCATCATTAGTTTCTTCTGTTTTTACTTCTTGCTTATAGACTATTCCATCTATAACCTTATATAAAAATCTCTTCTCATCTTCTTGAATTAATGAAGTATATGGCACTTTAATTTTTTTATTAGAAACTTCTATAGTATTTTGAACATGGAATCCATTTTTTACATTTGTTAGATCTTTATTTTCTAAGAAATTTATTTTTATATCATAGTAAGACATGTTTTGATTTCCGACATTCTCAACTCCACTTTGATTTGTTGAAGGTCGATCCCCTATAAATGTAATTTTACCTTTAAACTTTTCCTTTGTTGAGTATACTAAAATTTTTATTTCTTGATTTAAACTTACTTTTGATAGATCTTGTTCACTAGCTTGTCCCTTTATATAAAAATCTTCTGATTCTAAAGTCATAATAGGTGGTGTTTGATTTTCTCCCTGTGATTTTTCGTTTATATATACTTTACCACTAAATGGAGCATTTACTGTTGAATACGCTTTATCCTCAAGCTTTTTTACTTGTCTATTTAATTGTTCTATCTCTGATTCTATAGGTTTTTTTAACAATTCATCTTCTATATTCTTTTTTTCATCTTCTTTAGTTTTTATTTGATCTTTTAAATCTTCTATTTCTGAGATAGCACTTTTATTTTTACAAGTAAATAACACTGTGCCTTTTTCTACTTTTTGTCCATCTTCTACTTTTATTTCATCTAATTCTCCATTATCCCCATCTATAAAAAAATCTTCCGATTTATTTGGAACAATTTTTCCATTTACAAATATTTTTTCCTTACCTGGTACAGTGTATATCTCAGGAGTTGCTTTTACTTCTTCCCCTACGTTTGAATTTTTCTTTTTAAAAACAACAAATCCACTTATAAAAATAGCTATTATTACTATTGATCCTATAATAGCTTTCTTTTTCCCCAATTTTATATTTTTTTTCAAAAAAATCCCCCCATATTGCCTTATTTTGTCTTTTACAAATTATATTATATATCAACAGGCATACGTTGTCATCTAATAAAGATTAAAATTTAATTACAACATCTTAATCTTTATTATTCAATTTTTCCATAAAAAAATGAGGGTATACCCTCATTAATTTTCAAATTCAGTATTCTTAACTCTCCATTTTATTAAGTTTATATATAACCAAAATCCATATATACCAAAAGTTATTATAGTTAATATCCACCACTTAATATATTCAAAAAATAATTCTGTTCCGCTTCCTACAAATTTTAATCTTCTTCCATCTATTACAGTATTATCTATTTCCCAACTATATTTTAAACACATTGCCCATGGTGTAGCTATTCCTAGTGTACAAAAACTTATTAATGCTGCTAATATATTAATACCAATTAATCCTAATAAGCTACCTTCAAATCTTGATTTCATACTTAATCCTCCATTAATACTTTTTTAATATTATACATATTAATGATGATAAAGTACATAAACTAAAGTTTAAATTAACCTTAAATTAATCTTAAATAATTTTTTATTTTTAACTTAATTATATTTTCTTATAAATAAAAAAGCTGTATAAAATGCATTTACATTTTATACAGCTTTTTTACTTTAATTAGTTCTCTTCAATTATACCATATCCTAAACCATTTCTTTTATATACTGTGCTTATTTTATCATTTTCTGAATTTCTAAACATATAAAAGTCATGTCCTAAAAGTTCCATTTGTAGTATCGCCTCTTCACTACTCATAGGCTTAATTGAAAATTTTTTAACTCTTTTTATTTTAATATCCTTTTCCTCTATATCATTATCAAAATCATATTCCTCTATATTTTCAAATCTAATACTTTGACTATTGTGTTTTCTATTTTTAATTCTAGTTTTATATTTTCTAAGTTGTTTATATAACTTATCATATACAGTATCTATAGCAGAATATAAGTCTTTTTGGCTATCTTCAGCTCTTATTATATGTCCTTTCACTGGTGCTATTGTTACTTCTATCTTTTGGCACTCTTTTTCAGCACTTATTGTAACTTTAATATCTGTATCTATATTTAGGTACTGTTGCAACTTCTCCATCTTACTTTCTATTTTAGCTTTTATACTTTCTGTAGGTTCAATGTTTTTGCCAATTACTCTTATGTTCATAAGTAGTACCCCCTTGTTATAAAACAATTATTAAATACTTAATTTATTTTTTATCTTGTATTTAATTTAAATTAATTATATACCTAATAAATCATATTTTCTATTCTATTTTTTATAATTTTTTAGTGGTATAATAGTAAGAGTGGGGTAATTTTACACTTTACTCTAAGCATAACAAAAAGCTGTAATAATACTTAATAATAGTATTATTACAGCTTTTATATTTATTGAATTAATTAGTAACTGCTATTTCATCCATTACTGAATTTTCATATTTAGCTATCCATGCTTTTCTTTCTAATTTTAGCATATTAGCTATTTTAGCGTACTCTTCACTAGTGTAATAATTTCTTGGATTATATTTATTTATATCTATACCTTCAACCTCTACAGGCACCATATATCCCCATTCATCATCTTTTATCCACTCAATGTTATCTCTTGCTATTTCTTTCATTATAGTAGTAGATACTTTTATAGTTAACTTTTCTCCTTCAAAGTTTTCTTTTGCACCAACACTTCCTGTATTTAATATGAAACATTCCATATCAGGATTATTTTGTAGTATTTCTTTAAGTTTCATACCTTCTTCTATTTCAGGTCCCATTATAAATGGATTAGTTCCTACGCATCTTTTTGATTGACCAGCTTTAGTTGGGTCTCCAGCCGAAGTTTCTATGGATTCACCTAACATAAATGCATCTAATGCTTGCTTAGGATCTAGTTTTACTACAGGTGGTACTATATCATTTCTTCTAGTTATAAATATTATTTTATTTGCTTTTTCTAAGTCTACAGTATCATCTGTTGTATCTATTTCTTCTCTTAGTATAACACCTCTACCATTTGATGTAAGACTTGTATCATAAAAATCAACTTTTCCATTTTCATCTACTTTTATGTTTTCTAACGCTGCATTTTCACTAGTTGCTGCTTTGTATAAAACACTTTGTTGATCAGGGTTTAACCCTTCTGTTTTTATATAAAATCCATTTTCAGTCCCTACACAGTATCCATTTTCATCCATGAATACAACATCATCTTGTCTTACTATAGCTTTTTCTTCACCCGTTAGTTCATGATCATGTATAGTTAAGGTAGTCTTACCTGTTCCGCTTAATCCAAACATTATAAATCCTACATCTTTTAGATTATTATTTTTATCATAAACTCTAAGAACTTTACTACCAGCATGGAATCCTAATCCACCTGCTTGCTTAACTTTATACATAGCCATTCTTAAAAAAGATTTTTTAGATTCCCCAAAGTAATCACTACCTAGTATAAATGTTACTCCTGACTCTGGGTAAGCAAACATTATTCTTTCTGGCCACTCTGGTACATATATACTTACTAAATCTGGATTTTCTGTATCTGTTGGATTAAATAATGTATTATTCCACATGTGAGCTATTCTAGCATAATTTTTTGAAATATATAGTCTACAGTTAAATGAAAATTTATCATTCATTCCCATTTTTCTATCTACTCTTATCATTTCCTTATCGTTTATATATTCAAAAACCTTAGCTGCTATTTCGTCAGCTTTAGCTTTAGTTATTTCCATTTGGTCTACGCCTGTTTCTATTTCATCAACTATATAAGTATTTTTAGCACTTCTATTTCTAACTTCACTTACATAGCTAGCACTTTTAAATTCAGTTGTTGTTTCCATGTGATTTGATAAATCTCTTAACTCTCTTCTCGTAGGATTTACTATAACTTTCCCAAACAATTCATCATTTATGTTATTTATGTTAAACATAATTCCCCTCCAAGTTTATTTAGTATATCATTTTTACATTATTAGTATATCATATTAATTCAAAAAGTCTACTCTTTTAAAAAAATATTTACATTTTATTTTACACCTTTTATTTTAAAGTGTAAATAAAATAAAAATAGAGCCTATATTATAGACTCTATTTTTTAAATTTAAAGTTGTGTATAAACTTTAAATATATATTTACTTAATAATAAACTTTAGTATTTTACATATTTAAAGTAGATACTATCATATACATAGTTATAACTAACCCCATCCATCCTATAATTGATAATGCCCTAATTAAAACCTTTGAATTCACAAAATCCCCTCCCTAATTCATTAGAGGCTTTATAACCTCATTTGGTATAACAAACTCTACTACTCCCATAGACCCTGGTCCTACCTCATATTTGTCAAAACTAATAACAAGCTCTTTATTTTCATTTATATAAAATTGCTGATCTTTTTTTATAGATTTAAAATTAATTTCAGGATCGATTTCTTCATCTAGCCAATAATATTTATTTTCATCTTTTTTCATTTGATCTTTCATTTGTTGTTTTATATTTTCACTTATAACCTTTATATAATCCTCATTTTTAAATATACCTTGTAAAGTTAATATAGTTTGATTATGTTTATCTATATTGTAGAACTTTCTCTTAGTATCAGAGGAACCTTCCGCAGAATAATTATAAATAACAAGAGATAATATATCATCATTATCAGTTTGGATTTCATACCAAGACTTAACTTCTTTATTTCCTATTTTACTACCTTCTTTTAATGATTTAATTTCCTCTAAATATTGGTTATACATTTGTTTACCTTGTGTTTCAAATTCCTTGTTCAATTTATATTCTAACTCTTTATTATCTAATCCCTCTATTTTAGGAACTTTTATAGATGCTTCATATCCATTTTCTTTTATTTCATAGTTTGAGAAGTTAATTATTTTTACAACACTTCCTATTACAGGAATTTGTTCTAAGTTTTCTGCAAATACTGGACTTATATTAACAGCTCCTATTACTAAGCATAAAGATGCTGCTGTAATTAACCATCTTTGTTGGTTTTGTTTATATTTTTTTTTAGATTCTATAGCATCATTTACTACATATTTTAATCTTTCTGGGATAGGAATGCTTTCATACTCCATTTTCAATTCATCTATTTTATTTATTTTTTTCATAAATTACTCTCCTTAATAATCCTCAGTTTTTATTTTTATCTTAAGCCATCTTAACCCTTTATAAAGTTTTGTTTTAACAGTATTAATATTTTCTGATAAAACATTAGCTATATCTTCAATTTTCATATCTTCAAAATACCTTAAAATAATTATAATTCTATAATCTTCAGGTAATACATCAAGTGCTCTCTCAAGATCTATATCATGATATCTATCATGTACTTCATGCTCATTTATAAATTGTTCTTCAGTAAAACTTATATATTTATTATTTTTTCTTATATAGTCTATTGAACTATTTATTAAAATTTTATAAAACCATGATTTAATAACTTCTATATCTTTAAGTGAATCTATTTTATAAAGTGCTTTACATATAGCATCGTGTACTATATCTAATGCATCATCTTCATTTTTTACATAACTATATGCTATTTTATAGAAACTTTCTTGATTATTTACTATATAGTTTTTAACTTCAGCTTCTTTAATTTTTTTATTTGAGCTCAATAATTTCATTTAAATGTAAAAGCCTCCTTTCTCTCTTCATATATATAGACGTTTTTTATATATCAAAAAGTTTTAATTTTTTCACTTTTATAATATTTTTTTATTTTAATACAAAATATATCTTAATATAGAATTCCCTAAAACATATAAATTTTTATTACTTTTAAATAATGTATTTATATAAGTGATTCACATAAATTAAGAGTATATGCAATTTATTATTTGATATACAACCAGTATATCAAATACTTAAAGATAATTAATTCTTTTATGCAATAAAAAAAGGAGAGTATATACTCTCCTTTTTTTATTGCATAACCTTTTTAACTTCTTTAGCTTTTTTAACATGTTTAATTTCATAAATTGTAAATAATATAAATCCAACTACTGAGAATGCTAATGGTCCACCTATCATAGTAATAGTTTTTGACATACCTTCTGGAGAAGATAATGCTGGCTCTATAATAGTAAATATATTTGCAAATCCTATTATAGCAGTTACAATTACAGATGCTATCATTGCAGCTCCATAAGATTTATATACAACAAATGGCTTATCTAATTCACCTTTTAATTGCTTTTTCTTAAATACAGGGAATGCTGCAGATAAGAACATATATGGTATTGTCATTGCAACATTAGTCATTAAAGTTAATATAGCAAAGAATTCTGCTGCATTACTTCCACCAAATGAAACTATAAGTATCATAGCTACAACTAATATAGCTTGAACTATCATTGCATTTATAGGCATTCCATTTTTTATTTCACCTAGTTTGCCAGGCCATACTTCCTTTGGTGCACCTTGTATTAAAGTCTTTAAAGGCGAATAGCTTAATGTAAAGAATGCTCCAGTTAATGATAAGAACATAGATAATCCAACAAATCTAGCAGTCCATGCTCCCATTGCTAAAGAAGTAGCTTCAGCCATACCTAACCCTTGACCTATTTTAAATCCTAAGTTACTCATTAATATATAAGTAGCATTTGCCATATTAACGTGTTCCCCACCTAATACTTCAGACCAGTTAGTAAACATACCACATGCAAATATTCCAAGTGCATATCCTACAGATATAACTATTGCTGAAATTGCAAGCCCTTTAGGGAAAGTTTTCTCTGCATTTTCAGTTTGGTCAACTAAACCACCTAAAACTTCTAATCCTCCGAACGCAAATACTGCAAATGTTAAGAATGATAATATAGCAAGAGGTGTTTGATAATTTGGACTTGGTGAGTTAGTAAAAGATTGAGCAATATTAGTTATAGGTTCTGCTAATTCTCCAGTTAAAGCAACTACTAGCATTCCTCCACCTAATAATACAATATTAAGTAATGTAACTGCAGTACCACCTACTGATGTTACTTTACTTATTTTATCTACTCCTTTTGATCCTACAAATGTAACTACACATATCCATATAGCTCCTAATATACCTAATGTCTTAACTGAATCTAGTCCAAATATTGTCCAAGTTGCTGTCTTATCAGACCCAAATATTGCATTAGATAGTGGAATCCATAAACTAGATGATACACTTACCATCCATATCATATAAGATGCATACCACATGAATGTTCCTATAAAAGCATATTTAGCTCCTACAGATTTTTCCATCCATGAATACATACCTCCACTTTCTTTTTTAAATGCAGATCCATACTCTGCCATCATAAATGCATAAGGTATAAAAAATAGTACGGCACTTAATACGTACCAAGGTATTGCTGAGTATCCCATCAAATAGAATGCTCTTGGCATGTTAGAAAACCCAAATACTGATGTAAATATCATTAGTATTAATGGCACCAACGTAAGCTTTTTAGTATTATTACTTGGTTTAGACATGTTAATCCCCCTTGAATATAACTATGATTTCTTTTTTATAAATTAATAACAATTTTGTTATTAATTTATCATCCCCTCTTATTCCAAAGATTAACATCATTTTTCTTATTTTTCAATATTATTTATTTTTTACTGAAAATTCATATTTTAATTTTTTTCAAAATAATTAAATAATTGAAAATTTTATTTTAGTATAGATTATAATACATTTTTCTACAATTTATAAACATTCGAGTGTGTTTCCATTTACTTTTATAGGTTTAACTGCTATTTCCTACATTAATTTTCATTTTTCTTTCTTTTGAAGAATTAAATTTAAAATTATATGATTTAATTATTTTTATTTTTTATTAAATATTTTTTATTCATCATTTTTTTAAGAATATAATTTTTTTATAAAATGCTTTATTTTCAAATTAATTTCGTTGCAATTTCATTATATTCTTTCAAATATCTATAAATTAAAAGTTTAAAAATCTAAATATTTTTTTGTTTTTTTATAATAACTATTGATTTTTTATAGATTCCTAAATATAATTATTTTTAATAAACAACAAATTTTAAAACAAGGAGATTAAATTAGTATGATTAATATAAACTTAACTAATTCTTTACAAGTTAATAACTTTTATTTTTATTGGCTATTATAGTTAAGTTTGTATTTATGGTATAGATAAAATAATCATAGATACAAACACAAAAATTGTTTGTATCTATGATGGCTAATTTTAGCTTGTACTTAAGGCCACATAGATAATGCTATGTGGCTTTTTTATCCTAGGCAAATAAGGTCACATAGTGTACACTATGTGGCCTTTTTGCATATAAAATTATAATTAATTAGAAAAGAGGTCAAATTATGAATAAAAATAAAGATATATTAATAATAGGATTCGCCTTATTTTCTATGTTCTTTGGAGCTGGTAATTTAATCTTTCCTCCATACATAGGATTAACATCTGGTAACAACTGGTTAATAAGTTTCTTAGGATTTATATTAGCTGATGTCGGAATAATACTAATATCTATTATAGCGGTTGCAAAAGCTGGCTCATTACAAAATGTTGTAGGAAGAGCTGGTAAAAAATTTGGAATTGTGTTAGAAGTTTTGATGATGCTCTGTCTTGGTCCTATATTAGTTATACCAAGAACTGGTGCAACAACTTTTGAAATGAGTATTTTACCATTGTTTAACAATATCAATCCATATGTATTTTCAATAATATTTTTTGCATTAACACTCATACTTACTATAAAACCAACTAAAGTTATGGATATAATAGGTAAATTTTTAACTCCAATATTATTATCAGCTTTATTATTTTTAATAATAAAAGGTATTTTTTATCCTATTGGTGATTTAGAGAAAGTTAACTCTAATGATTTATTTATAACTGGTGTTACTCAAGGTTATCAAACTATGGATGCTTTAGGTATAGGTGGTGTTGTAGCACTTGTTATGACGTCGTTTTTTAATAAAGGCTATAAAGACAAAAATGAAAATATAACCCTTACTATAAAAGCTTCTTTAATATCATGTATTGGCCTTACTATAGTTTATGGTGGATTAACATACTTAGGGGCCACTGCTTCAACTTTATACAGTAGTAATATATCTCAAACTACTTTGCTCATAAATATAACAAGTACTATTTTAGGTAATTTTGGAACTGTACTTTTAGCTATAATTGTAGGATTTGCATGCCTTACTACATCTATAGGTCTGACATCAGTTACAAGTAAATACTTTGAGGACTTAACTAATAAAAAGTTAAAATATGAATATATAGTAATCTTTATCTGTACTTTTAGCGCTCTAGTTTCAAACCTTGGTGTAGATAAAATAATAAAAATAGCTATTCCTATATTAAGTTTAATTTATCCTGTTTCTATAGTTTTAGTTGTTATGAATATATTTAAAAATGTTTTCACTAAGGATATAACTTTAAAAGGCGCTTCTTATTCTACCCTAATAATTAGCTTACTTACAATTATAGATAGTTTTGGTATTAATATAGATATAATTCACAAACTACCTTTTTCTAGTTTAGGATTTAATTGGGTTATTCCTGCTATATTAGGTGGATTAATAGCTACTTTATTATTTAATGATAAAAAACCAGATAAGTAAATTACTTTGATTTTTAAAATTAAAAATGGCTGTATATTAATACAGCCATTTTACTAAAAATCTTTTATACTTTTCATTTCATATTTATCTAATTGTTCTCTTAATATAGACTTATCTATATTTAATTTTAAATCATCTAAAGTTATATCTAAATCTATATCTGTTTTTATAGTAGCTAACTTTTTAGACATAAAAGCATTTTCTTTTTCTGAAATTAATTTCTTCATAGGATTTCTAATACCTAGCTCATTTTTCCATTCTGTAGCAAGTATCTTTAATCCTTTATCATCTAATCCATCTATAGACTTATATATATCTTCTAAAGTGTCATATTTCTGAAGTAGAGGTATACTTGTTGTATCTCCAAGACCCTTTATTCCAGGTATGTTATCTGATGTATCTCCTGATATAGCCTTATAATCTATAATTTGTGACGGATTTAGATTCTTTACCTTTTTTAAAAGATCTACACTATATTCAAAAGTGTTATTAGGAAGATTAAGATGTTTTAAATCTATATTACATATCTCTGCTAATGAACTTGCTTTTGATGTATTCATCCATACTGTAGTGTTATAGTCTACCAATTGTAAATAATCTTCATCTTTAGTGTATAAAGCTACTGGTATATTTTCTTGAAATTTTTTAGCCAAGGTACCAGCAAAATCATCAGCTTCAAATACATTTTCATAGTTATCACTAGGCTCAGATATAAATACCTTAACTCCTATAGTTTCAAGTATTTCTCTTAATAAATCATATTGCTCTTTTAGTGGAACTTCTATAGGTTTTCTTGTGCCTTTATAATCATCATATATTAATTTTCTAAAAGTCATACGAGTAGAATCTAGACATACAGCTATGTGAGTAGGTTTTTGCTGTTTTATCATAGATAACATAACTTGCATAAATCCGTATACTCCATTTGTATATATTCCATCTTTAGTTTGAAGTATTTTATCATAGTGAAGTTCTTTTTCTTCTATAGTTTTAGCAAACATTATTTGCCTAGGAAGTCTAGCAAAGTAATTAGTGCTTAAAAGTGATGAACCATCTATTATAAGTAATTTGCCTTTACTTTTATCACTATCTAAATTTAAAGATTTTTCTTTAGTTATCTTAACTATATCCTCTGATATAGATTTTTCTTTTTTATTATCTTTTATTGCTTCTTTATTTTTTATTCTAAAATCTGTATTCATTCTAGATCCAACATAACTATTAAGTCTTATATATTCACCTCTAGTTAATTCAGATTCTTTGATTTTATCTTTATTGGCTTGGTTTTGTTCTAGTAAATCAAATAAATCCATATTTGTCTCCTCTTTGTGTAAGTTTAATTAATTATAATAAATTAATTATATCATACTAAGTTAATATTTTTAATGGAAGTAATTATACCATTAATATTCCATATTCATCTAAATAAAAAATTTATTCATTTAATTAGCTTAATTATTTAAGTTTATATATTTAAAATAAAAAAGTTCTAAGATTTTATTTTCTTAGAACTCTTTATTTACTATGCATCAAAATCTACATGTACTTTGCCCATTGGAGTATTTATATCTATATAAGATAAATTAAAGTTTTCATCCATAACATCTATCTTATATTCAAAGAATATATCATCTTCTTTCTTTGACATAAATATATAACTTCCATTTTCTTTTTCTTCTATTTCGTCACATATTTCATCATATATTTCTTCTCCACTTACATATCCATTGTAGCCAGCATTTTTTATTTTATCTTCTATTAATCTGTATATTTCTTCCATTTTGTTACCTTCTTTCTATTCATCTATAAAATACAGTCTACCTTCTGTTTTTATATATTGTCAACCATATTACTTGAATTTTATTTGTAATACTTTTCTTTTAACTTATTAATTTCTACTTTATCTACTCCAATAGCTCTTCCTATGCTTCCATCTAGCATTTGCCATGCTGTATTGTGAACATCTTCAACATTTGTAAAATTTCCTTTTTCCTAATTTTTTAGGTTTTCCAAAAAGAAATCTCTGTGTTTTAGTTTTGTTTTTTCTAGTATAGCCTTTAGTTTATATATATTATCTTGCTTGTACTCAAATTCAGCATCTGATTTAGTTTTATTAAACTCTTTTTCTAAAAGTTCTTGATAAGTATCAGTATAAGATGTTATCTTTCCACCTTCATCTTTAACTTGTATTTTTTCACTACTTTTATTAAAAACTTCTCCAGTAAAACTATATCCAATAATTCCTACAGTAATGACTATAGTTACAATTAATAACGCTTGTTTTATTTTTTTATATTCTCTTTCCTGAAAAATAAAAATCTCCCCCTTTTATTACTTAATTATTATATTTATATTATATATTATCAACCTAATAAAAGGTCTTTTACTTAAAGATTATTTAAAGCAAATATAATTAATTTAATATTTCCTATAAAAAAGAGGGGGATGTTTCAAAATAGATATCTAATGATAACTATTTTAAAACATCCCCTTAAATTTATTGATTATTACTTAATTTTAAAGCTTTATCAAATCTATTAAGTGGTAGTACAGCAATTATTATAGTTGATAATAATCCTTCTACCCCTAAACTTGAAACGTTGTATAAAAATGAATATATAAATACATTCATACCTTCTGGAGCATAGTCTCCAAAGAATACGCAACCAGATATTACATTCATAGATACACTAAGTACTAAAGCAAATAAACATCCTAATATAACTTTTAATTTGTTTTCTTTTCCAAATGTTCCTGCTACTCCAAGTAACATTGTTGGCAGTATATAGTCTAGTAAAAATTGTGCTGGATGAATTATATAAGCACCATTTAATAACTTTAATAAACCATATACTAAACCACCTGTTATTCCTATAGTATTTCCACATAATACTGATAATAACATCGTTGGTAACATTGAAAATAATGAAATTCCTCCACCCTGTGGATATTTTATAAATTCTATCATACTAAGTATATATGATATAGCACTAAACATACCTATTGTAACTATTATCTTGGCATTAAATTTAGTATTTTTTAAACCTTTAAGATAGTATAGAAAAAATACTATACTCCCTATTATTATAATTGCATTAACCATTTTTACCCCTCCATTTTAAACATTCATTATATATATCATCACTTTTTAATATAGCTGATACTATTGCATACCCATCTACATTTATATTTTTAAATGTGTCTATGTTATCTATTGTTATTCCACCTATTAAAACTTTAGGTATATCTACATTTTTATCTATTTTTTCTAATTCTTTTAATGTTACTAATGTTGCATCATTTTTAGTAGAAGTATTAAACATTGCACCTACACCTATGTAATCAGCTCCATTGTTTTTAGCTTCTCTAGCTTCTTTTATATTATGTGCTGATACTCCTATTATTTTATTATCTCCAACTAGTTTTCTAACTTCTTTTAATGGAATATCACTTTGTCCTACATGTACTCCATCTGCATCACAAAGCATAGCAATATCAACTCTATCATTTATTATAAAAAGAACATTATATCTTTTAGTAAGTTCTCTTAGTTTATATGCTTTTTCTAGAAACTCTTTTCCATTAGCATGCTTTTCTCTTAATTGTAATGTTGTTACTCCTCCTTTTAAAGCATCTTCTATACACTTATAAAAGTCTCTTCCTTTTAAGATATCTGAGTCAGTAACTAAGTATAATTTTAATTTTTCTTTCATTATTATATCTCCCTACAATTTTTAAATATATTTAATACTTTTAATTAAATATCATCCTTACTTACTTCTTCATATGCCATATTCCAAAAATCTAATTCATATAAGCTAGACTTTACAAATATTTCTGTAAGTTTTTTTATTTCCTCTTCACTTAAATCTTTACATAGATGATTTGTATATTCTAACCACTCTTTTAATACCTCATCAAATTTATTATCTGAATACATTTTTATCCAATCTTTATAGTAGTTTCCTTCTAAATTGTCTTTGTATGTTTCATATAAATAATGACCAATATAGTTATAACTCCAGTTACAAGGCAGAGTTGCCATTACTATTTCTTTTACTCCACCTGTTAAAGATACTGCTTGCATATAACTTGTATAGCTACTTGAAACCATTTCAAGTTTGCACTTTTCTGCTACTATTGGTGCTACACCTAATCTTTTCATGTACTCAATATGTATCGCAGCTTCATCTTCTATAGATCCATTTGATGCCTTATTGAAAAACTTCATTTCTTTGATAGTATCTGCTTTTACCATTCCCATTGCAAATACTCTTGAAAACTCTTTTAAATATAAATAATCTTGTATAAGATAGCTTTTAAATTTTTCTTTTGGTAGTGTTCCTTCTCCTATTTCCTTTACAAAAGGATGATTTAAGTATCTTTCCCATATGTCTTTAACTTCATCGAATAAATAATCTGTAAATTTCACTAAAATACCTCCACCTTAGAAAATTTTTTTAGTGTTTCTTCATTTAAGTTGTATATATTATCCATTAAACTAACTTTAAAGCTTCCTATTCCTATGTTGTCTTTGTCAGATAATTCTCCGCATAAACTCATTGTAAGAATACCCATACTAGCCCCTTCTAATTTATTTTCACTAACTCCTAAGTAACTACCTATTAAACTAGCACTCATACATCCTGTTCCTGTTATACTTTTTAGCTTTAAAGATCCGTTGTCAACTTTTATAACTTTTTCTCCATCAGTTATAACATCAACCTTTCCTGTTGAAGCTACTACACATTCTAATTTTTTAGCTACTTTTTTTATTATGTCATCTATATTTTCATCTTCTTCAAAAGAATCTACGCCTTTTCCCTTTACATCAAATCCACCTATGTATTTTATCTCTGATGCATTTCCTTTTATAACATCAAACTTAACTTCATTTAATAACTTTTCTACTAATAAAGCTCTCGATTTAGTAGCAAATACACCTACTGGATCTAATACAACTGGTTTATTAAATTTATTAGCAATTTTTCCAGCCTTTAAAAATAACTCTGTATGTGATGAATTCATTGTTCCTATATTTATAACAACGGAACTTGCAAGCGGAATTATCTCTTCAATTTCTTCATAAGAATAACTCATAAGTGGACTTGCACCTAAAGCAAGTGTTATATTTGCACAATCGTTTATAGTTACTTCATTTGTATAATGAAGTACTAATGGATTAACATCTCTTACTTTACTTAATAAATGAAACATATTTTATCCCCCGTTTACCTTAGTTTATTATTTATTTAAATTAAATTTATAGAAATGATGTACAGGACCTACCCCTTTACCTATGTCAAAACTATATTTTATTGCATTTGTTATATATTTTTTGGCCTCTGAAACAGCTTCCTTGACATCTAATCCTAATGCTAAATATGCAGTTATAGCAGAAGATAATGTACAACCTGTCCCATGAGTATTTTTAATATCTAATCTTTCACTTTTATAAATTTCAAAAATATCTTTTCCAATTAAAACATCTACTGCATCTCCATCTAAATGACCGCCTTTCATAAGAACATAATCAGGCCCTAATGATAAGATTTTTTCTCCAACTAATTTCATATCATCTATGTTATTTATTTTAATCTCCGCTATTTCTTCAGCTTCTAGTGTATTAGGTGTTAATATGTACGCTTTAGGTATTAGATACTTAATTAAATTTTCTTTTGCTTCTGGTTTTAAAAGTGAGTATCCACTTTTAGAAATCATAACTGGATCTACTACTAAATTTTTAGGATTATAATTACTCAAAGTATCAACTATAATCTTTATTATTTCTGGACTTGATACCATACCTATTTTTACAGCTTTAGGATATATATCATCAAATACTACCTCTATTTGCTTTTTAATTATTTCCTTACTTAACTCTTCTACTAAAAATACTCCTTGTGTACTTTGAGCTGTAATAGCAGTTATAACGCTCATTCCGTAAGTTCCTATAGCACTGAAAGTTTTTAAATCAGCTTGAATCCCAGCTCCCCCTGATGAATCAGAACCTGCTATTGTAAGAGTTGGTATTTTGTATTTTCCCATTTAATGTCTCCCCCCTTTTATTACAATAAAAAAAGCTATATTCCAACAATAGGAATATAGCTTTTAATTTACTATGCAAATAAATTTCATTTGTATATTAAGTAAAGCTTTCCTACGCTGGCATTATCCAGATCAGGTTTGAGGGTTAATGAATAAAAATTCATCTCTCAGCCATAAGGCACCCCTAGCTATTCATTTTAGATTACAATTTAATTATATATCAGTTTGTATATATGTCAACAAAAACTTATATAAAAAAACACCATCCTAATATTTTATTAAAATGGTGTTTTTTCATTAAGCTAATTCTACTTCTTTTATAGAACCTTCTTCAAATTCTTTTTCACTACTTGCAACAACTAATGTACAAGTATTATCTCCCATTACGTTTACTGTTGTCCTAAACATATCTATTATTCTTTCAACTCCCATTATAAGTCCGATTCCTTCAAGTGGAAGTCCTACTGATTGAAGAACCATAGATAGCATTATCATTCCGACTCCAGGAACACCTGCTGTTCCAACTGATGCTAATGTTGCAGTTAAAACTATTGTTAACATATCATTTAATCCTAGGTTAATACCATAAACTTGTGCTATAAATAATGCTGCAACACCTTGCATTATAGCAGTTCCGTCCATATTTATAGTAGCTCCCATAGGTATAGTAAATGAACGTATACTTTTACTTACTCCCATTTCTTCCATTAGTTCTAAACTTACTGGCACAGATGCATTACTTGATGCTGTTGAAAAAGTAACTGCTGCTACTTTAGTAAATTTACGAACAAAATTTATAAAACTAAATTTAGTAAATAATTTTAATGCTCCTCCATAAACTACAACAACATGTATTAAAAGTCCAAATAAAACTACTAAAATATATTTAACTAATGATCCTATAGCTTGTGTTCCTACAGTTGCAAAAGTATTTGTTATAAGTGCAAATACTCCATAAGGTGCAAATGTCATTATAACACTAACCATTTTCATACAAACTTCATTTGCACTTTCAAAGAATTTCTTTAAAGGTGCAGCTTTTTCTCCAACTAGACTCATTGATATTCCTGTAAGCATTGCAAAGAATATTATTTGCAACATCTCTCCTTTAGCAAAAGATTCTATTGGATTTGATGGTATTATATTTAATACTATCTCTGATAAAGATTGATTTTGTCCAACTGTTGTAGTTTGAGATGCTACTGAACCTAAATCAAGTCCTGCTCCAGGTTTTAGTAATACCCCTATTGCTAAAGATATACATATAGCTATAGCTGTTGTCATTAAATAAAATCCCATTGTTTTAAATCCAATTCTTCCTAGCTTTTTAATATCTTCCATAGCTGATACTCCACATACTAAAGAAACAAACACTAAAGGTACTACCATCATCTTTATAGCTTTAGTAAATCCACTTCCAACTACATTTATAAATCCTCCAAGTAAAAGTGTATCTTTAAAATAGCTTCCTGGCATTTTACTAAGTACTATACCAAATACCATACCAAGAAATAATCCGATTAAAATCTTGCTCGTTAGTCCAAGTTTTTTCATGTATTTATCCTCCGTTTTTTTATTTATGTTTATATTATACATTAAAAATAACTTTTTGTATACTTTTTTAAAGTTTTCGACATTTTTAACTTATTTTTACTTAACAAAATTAATATTTTTAAAAAATAACTTTATTTTATATAATATTATTAATATATTGCTTTATATATTATCTAATATCCGTTAAAAAAACTTATATATCAAACTATTACATATATTTCCTTAAAATATGTTCATAATTATACGATTATTTTTATATAATCAATAAAAAAAAGACTGTAATTAAGCTTTATAAAGCTTAATTACAGTCTTTTTCATCTTTATATTAGTTTAATATTTGTATTTCAATGTTTTGTCTTCCAAAGTTTACACAATCTGATTCACTATTCATAAATATATCTATCTTATTTCCTTTTATAGCTCCTCCACAGTCTTCTGCTGTAAATACCATGTCAAACTTAGGTATATAAACTCTAGTTCCGTATGGTATTACTGAAGGGTCTACAGCTATAGTTCCCCATTTAGGAGTAGTTCCTGTAGCTGTTATATTATGTCCTGAATATGCACTTGCATTTACAGTCATTAAACGTCCATTTTTATTAGTAGAAGCTGTAACTTCTTGTTTTTTAGTTTCTTCTTTTTTAACTTCATTTTTTTCAGTTGTAGCTGAAGCATTATTTTGAGTAGCATTTGACACTACTGTTTTATTTTCTTTTTTAGTTTCATTACTTTGTTGTACTAAAGTATCATTGTTATCTTCTTTATCTTGTTGATTGTTATTAGCTTGAGATTCTGTTAATACATAATCTCCACTTATCCAACCTGTGTTGCCATCTGATAATTGTACTTTGTACCAATTATTTTTTTCTTCTAGTAGTTCAACAACTGTTCCTTCAGTTAATGAACCTATTTTTTCATCTTCTATAGATGGTCCTTTTCTTACATTTAACTTATCAGCTGTTACTGTAGCTTTTTCCTTAGCAGTATAATCTCCATTTACCCAACCTTCTTCTCCGTCTGAAAGTTTTACTTTGTTCCATCCATTACTAGTCTCTAATATCTCAACAACCATTCCTCTATCTAAAGATGCTATTCTTTCATCTTCTATAGATGGCCCTTTTCTTACATTTAATTTTTCTGCTTTTACTACTTCTTTTTCTGCTGCATATATATTATTTGCTGAAGCATACATTCCCCCGATTACTAATCCTAATGTTAACACCAATGATTTTTTAGCTCTTTTATTCATACTCATAAAATTCCTCCATTCAATAAATAAAATTATATATTATTAACTATCTTGTATTTTTAAATTCGCAACTTACGCTTTTGTTACTTTTTTGTAACTTTTAATTAATCTTAATACACTTTTTAGGTTTTGTAAACAGTTTTTAATAAAAAAATTAAAAAGGGTTACAAATCAGTTACAATTTGTAACAAAGCTAAAACATTGAAATTCCAACATTTAATCTATATTTTAAACTGTTTTAATTTTTGCATAAAAAAATTTTATAAATTATCTATTTTTTCATACTAATCTTATATTTGTAACTTATTTTTTAGTTTTTATTTTCTTTTTAAGACTATTTTTAAACCTACTATATTAAATTAGTGACTAGCTTTATATTTATAATCTAATTTTTTAAATTTAATTTCCATTTTAATAACATATATATAGTATAAAAACTAAAGTTTCTATGTTATATAAGCTAAATTAACAAAAGCTTAATCTTAAAATTTTATAGTTTTTAAACAATAAAAAATGAGTGAAGATTACTTCACTCATTTTTATACTTATCCTATTTTTTAGATGAGTCTTCATTATTATTAGTTATCTTAGCTATAACAGGCAATATCAATCCTATTCCCATTAATACTAAAGGTGTTATAACATTTAGTGAAACTCTAAATATCCATTGTGAACTAAATGCTGCTACATCTGTTGGGAACATACCCATTATACATGCAAATGCAGTGAATCCAAAACACCAAGCTCCTACTATAAATCCAAACTTATCATTTTTAATAAACTTATACTCTGTTTTAAACTTATTGCTTAGCTTTTTAAGACCCATATAAGCTAAGAATACCCATAAGTATCTCATTGGCATTACAACTGAATTTAACTTTAATAACCAGTTAAATAATTCATTAGTATTACCTATTCCTAATGCAGGAACTACTATTAAAGTAGAAACTAATATAGCAGTCATTATATACCCATTAACTAAAACCCCATTTTTATTTGTTTTAGATAAAGCTTTAGGTATAAACTTAGCATCTGCTTCACCTAGTAAAACTCTAAGGGGTGCATCTATTGAAAATACTAATGCAGATAATTGGGCAGCAGTATTAGCTAAAGCATATATTATAACAAATAAACTACCTAATCCATAATGTTCTCCAAGTAATTGGAATGCATAATATTGACCATTCATCATTAAATCTTCTGGTATAGCATTAGCATTAAACATCATTCCCATAGCAATAGATCCTAAAAGAGCACATACTGCAACCATTCCAGCTAATACTAACATTCCTTTAGGGAAGTTCTTAGATGGATTTTTTGTATTGTTTACATATGGAGATATTTTTTCACATCCTCCAACTGCAAATACTAACATTGATAAAGTAGTTAAGTATGCAAAGTCAAACTTAGGAACAAATGACTTCACAGTTATATTAGGTGTAGCAACATGTCCGGTTATAGCAGGAGCTGCTAAACCTAGTACTATATATAGTAAAGACATAACAAACATTGACATACCTGCTATATTACCTATAACTTTTAATACTTTTACTCCTTTTGTTGATACATATAAAAATACTAAAAATACTACTAATACCATCGATTGTAATATTAAAGGATTTAATTCTTTTAATACTCCTGCTAATTGTCCAGATGGACTAATTGCCCATGAAAGTGCAATTAATAAAGCTTGTGGCTTTTGAGCTAAATAAGGAACATGTACAACCCAGTATGTCCATCCTGCCATAAATGCAAGCATTGGTGTTGTAGTTGATCTTATCCAAGCTGAAACTCCACCTTGAGAGTCTTTAAATGCAGATCCTAACTCTCCTACCATTAAAGCATATGGTACAAAATATAGGGCAATCATAAATATCCATGAAAATACAACTGTTAAACCTTGATTTGCAAAGTTATTTACAACATTACCAAATCCCCATACCATAACAAATCCCATTAAGGCAATATTTTGCCACGTTAAATTTCTGTTTTGATCAGTCACTAACTTTTTCCTCCTGAAAATTTTGTATGATTTCGTTTTCCATTATATATTATAATATTTTTTTGTCAATATTTAGAATTTAAAATAACATTTATAAAACCTATATAATAATCATAATATTTTGTAAATTAGTTCAGGCTATATATTTTACTATCAAGTTTATATGTACATATTTTTAAAATTTAGCTATAGACATATTAAAATTAAGCCATATTTAATTTTAATAACTTCTTGATTCTAATTTTTTTTGAACTTATTTTTAATTTTGATTTCACATTTTTATAATTTAATTATTATTTATTAATTTTAAAATTTTTTAATAATTTTCTAATATTACACATTATTTACTAAAACATATATCAATTAAAGTACTACATAAATTATTAAGTGATAAATAGCATTTTGTATTTCAAAAAATTTATTTATTTTCTAAATTTTCTTTTTATTAATTGATAACATTTTCATGTATTGTTATACTAATAATATAAACAATATTTATCAATGAAATTTTTTTACTTTTATAAAAAAGTATATTGTTAATAATATATCTTTAATATCAAAATTTTAACTACTAATTGACCCATCTTATTATTTATAACAATAAATTTCTTTAAGTTTATCCTTATTATTTTTTAATTATATATTAGGAGGAATTTTATATGGTTTTAAGAAAAAAACTTGCTTTGTTATTTACCTTATCTTCGGTTGGAGCTTTATCTTTAGTAGGATGCTCTAGCACTGATTCATCTCAAGGAAAGACAAATTCTTCTAATTCTATAGACCCTTATACTTTACTTGCAAATGAAAATGCAAGAAAGGCTATAGTTATGTCTGTAGATACATCTCAAATTGCAGATATTATATTTAATAATGGCTCTAAGGCAATTTCTTTTGTAACTCCAGAAAGTTTAGCCTTTACAAAAGATGGTAAGGACTATAGAGAAATAGCTGGCGATATGGGTTATAAACCAAATGATGAAGAAGCTAAAAAAGCTTGGGAAAAAGCTAAAGAAGAGTTAAACTTTGATACTGTTACACTTGAATTATTGACTTATGAACATGAACTTGATCGAAAACTTGCTGAGTTTATACAAGCAGAACTTAAGGATAATTTAGAAGGATTAGACCTTAAGATAAAACAACAGCCTTTAAAACAAAAACTAGAATTAGCTATAAAAGGTGATTACCATATAAACTTAGATGGATGGGCTGCAGATTATCCTGATCCATTGACTTTCCTTGACCTATTTACTACAGATGGAATGTATGCTAAAAGATTATCTTATTCAAATTCTGATTATGATAAGCTAATAAATGAAGCTAAATTAGCTACTACTCCTGAAGAAAGTTTTGCTAAGTTTGGAGAAGCTGAAAAATTATTCTTAAACAGTGCTCATATATCACCACTTTATCAAGTAGGTGGTTCTTTCCTTCAAAAATCTAATGTTAAAGATATAGTTCGATATACTTACGGTTCTCCAGCTTCATATAAATGGGCAGATATTGATAAGCCTAATAAAGAATTAAATCTAGTTTTAGGTGGTGACATTCCTACACTTAATGTCAGTAAAGCAGCTGATATGGATTCTTTCTACATGCTAACAAATACCATGGAAGGTCTTACAAGAGTTGATGCAAAAGGTGTAGCTACGCCTGCTATGGCTGAAAGCTGGGAACAATCAGAAGATGGTAAGACTTGGACTTTTAAAATAAGAAAAGATGCTAAATGGTCTAATGGAGATCCAGTTACTGCACACGACTTTGAATATTCTTGGAAGAGAACTTTAAATCCTAAAACAGCTTCTCAATATGGATATGTTATGTATGATATAGAAGGTGCTAGTGATTATAATAACGGAAAAGTTGATAATGCTGATAATGTTGGTGTAAAAGCCTTAGATGAGAATACATTAGAAGTTAAATTAAATAGACGTATTAATTACTTTGACCAACTTATGTCATTTTGTGTCTTCTTCCCTCAAAATCAAAAATTTGTAGAATCTCAAGGCGATAAAATTGGTACTACAGCTGAAAATACAATTTATAATGGTCCATTTAAAATGACTAATTGGAAGATGGATGATATTATTGTTTTAAGTAAAAATGATAATTATTGGGATAAAGATAATGTTAAATTAAACACGATCAACTTTAAAGTTGTTAAAGATCCAAATGCTGCAATTAACTTATATGAATCTAATGAAATAGATGTAGTTGGATTATCATCTGAAAATGTTGATAAATATAAAGATTCCAAAGAATTTATGACTACTAAAAAAGCTGAAACTTATTTCTTAATGCTTAATAATAAAGGTTCTAAATAAAATTTTTATGTAAATTTGTAAAATTTGTTTAGAAATCTAATTTTTAGGGTATTTATAATTGCGATAGCTTGTCTTAAATAAAAATTTTAATTCTTGCCTATGAGATTTTTATTTGAAATAAAAAAGGAGCTTCTTAGTCGATCGAAATATCTAAGAAATTGCTCCTTTTTTATTTTATGCTCAAATTCTTTTTAATCAAAATTTTTTTGTAATAATTATACATTTTCAACGTTATATTCACTATCTAATTTTTCTTTATATCCATTTACAAGTGAATCTAGTGCTTGTTTTATTTCATATTCGCTAGGTAATATTACATATCGTCTTGCATCTAATACAAATTTACTTTCCTTATTAACTATATTAACACTAGAAATTTTCTTATTTACACTACCCTTCATATCTAAAAGTAGTTGTGAAAATTCTCCTTTAGTTATATTTTTTAATATTATATAGATTTCTTTTTCTGTAAGTAAGTTCTCATAAGAAACTCTTTCTACTTCTTCATTAAACATTTGCATAACTTCTTTATTTGTATTTTTTATATACTTATTAAGTATAACTCTAGATCCTTTATAAGCTCCTAAAGATCCTAATGCTATACAAACTATATTTAATATAAGATATATAATTGAATTATTTATTAGTTTACCATATTGAGTAATTGCACATAATATAAAAAACGCTAAAGCTCCGCCTAAAAATCCTAATACTAATTTAATATTATTTATTTTATCGTAACTTTCTTTATCTTCTAAGTAAAATTCTTCATCTATAGTATGATCTCTATACTTGTATAAATCTATATTAAGTGAATTATTCGTTGAATGTAGATTATTTGCAAATCTAATGTATTCATTTTTATCTACTGTATTATCTAAGTCTAAGCTATGAATAAATTCTTCTCCAAAAACTTTTATACTTCTTGTAATAGATTTTTTTAGTGCATCTTCTTTAGAGTCTCCATTCCATATAGAAAGAGCGTATTCTATACTTCCAGACATTCCTAAGATATGTTCTGTTTCTACACTTCCATCTATTTCAAAAAAGTCTATTCCTTTTACTTTCCCTTCATTAGCTATAATTTTAGCTTGATTATATGTAAATCTACCTCTTTTTAATATTTTTTTTGGCTCTAATGTTGATTGAGTCATACCTTCTTTTATTCGATCTTCAAAATCCCCTATAGCCTCGTCATATTTATCTATTGGAATTTCAATATTAATAGGACTTCCATCTTCATTTATAAACCTTAATTCACCATAATTTAAGCAAGAATCTACACATCGTTCTCCACTACTGTTATATTTACTTTTTAGTATCTTTGTCATATATAATTTTCACCCTTCGCAAATGAACTTTGATTTTTCTATGGTTTTCACTAATTCACTACATCATCAAATATATCTAGTATAATTAGTGCCCTTTTGTTAAATCAAATATATCTATTAAAATCATTTTTGTTTTATTAAAAACTTCTGTAATTTTAAGAGGTATAGCTAAAACTCTTGAAAAGTTTGATAACATAGATTTCTAGCTTTTCTATTTATAAATTTATTATTTGCATTTTTTCTTATTACTTGTTATTGTCAATTATCTATTCTATAACAAGCCCTCTTTTACTTTTTATAAGTCCAATTTTAAACTTAGAATTTTTATTGCATCTCTACTAAATTTAATAATCTTTTAGTCTTTAAACACTAAAACTCTATCTATACAATATAAGTCCTTTTAATAAAGGATTTATATTGTATTTAATTAGTTAAAAGTTAAGACTTATTATATACATAAATTCTTGAAAGCTAGCTTACTCTATTTTCCTAACTTTTCAAGTTGTATTCTCTATTTTTAGTTCATAGTTTATGTACATAGTACTTACAAAAACCTTCAGCTATAACAGATAAAAACATCATATTTTCAGTAAAGTATCTTTGAGACTTTTCAAATTATAATCTCTTAAAAATTTTTCCCATAATATTTGCCTATTATTTTTTAATTATCTACTTTGAAGATTATTTGCTATTGACCACATTTCATCTACTGCCTGCATACCCTTACTATTATATTGAAATGCTCTTTGAGCTAGTATCAAATCTACCATTTCATTTTGCATGTTTACATTTGACATTTCTACATAACCCTGTAAAATCTTTTTGTTTTGTACAGTTTCAACTTGTGATTGGTCTGCTGTAAATAAACTATCTCCTATAGATGTAAAGTCAGCATCACCTTTAGATGTATATAATTGTATGTCCCCTACTTTATTTTTGTCTAAATATACTTCCCCAAATTTATTTATACTCAAATTTCCATTTTTTAAATCAAGATTTTTTAAATTTCCGTTAATAGTTTGTATATCTAATACATTTCCATTATCATCTACTAATTTTCCTGCAGCATCTAAATTAAATTCACCATTTCTAGTATATGCATAACTTCCATCACTTCTTATAACCCTAAAAAATCCTTCTCCATCTATAGCAAGATTAGTATTTATTTTAGTTTCTTTTATTGCTCCTTGAGAATAATTTCTAGTTACTTGAGATATCCTAGAACCTGTACCTGTTATAGCATCTTTAGAGTTTGTTGGATAAGATCTTTTATCTAGTGATTCTTTATATAAATCTAAAAAACTTACCTCTAATTTTTTATACCCAACAGTTTGAACATTTGTTATATTATTAGATATTGTGTCTATATTAGATTGACTTGATAACATACCCGACTTACTATTATGCATTATATTGTACATATCTTTACCTACCTTACATTTCCTATTTCACTAGCAATTTGTCTAAGTGTAGAATCTATAGTTTGTATAACTCTTTGGTTTGCTTCAAACTCTTTTATAGTTTCCATAGACTCTGCCATAGTACTTATATAATCTACATTTGATCCTTCTACAAACCCTTGTTTTACAGAATAATTATTAGCATTTATTGGATTAGCTCCTGAATATAAATTATCTCCAACTTTTTTAAGACTTTTATAGTTATTAAAATCCATAATATTAAAGTTATAACTATTTCCACCATCTATAATTAATTCGTTGGATGTTGTTAATGTCATTTTACCTCTTCCAACATATATAGGCTCAACATTTTGATTTGCTTTATTTATACCCATAACATTATGTCCACCATTTGTTACTAAATATCCTTGAGAATTAACCTTAAAAGATCCATCTCTAGAATAAAATATATTTCCACCAGAATCTCTTACTTGAAAAAATCCACTTCCATTTAAAGCAAAATCTGAATTATTTTCTGTTGAGATAAAAGTTCCTTGTTTAAAATTAGTACTTACCTCATCTATTTTAGTTCCAAAGCTTACGCCTCCTAAAATCTGTTTAGTTGCGATTCCATTTTTATAGTTATCATTATTTGATAAAATCATCTCATCAAAACTTTTAGATATAAGTTTATCTTCCTTATATCCATTAGTTTTTAAATTAGCTATATTACTTGTTAAAACACTTTGTCTTTCTTGTAAGTTTAGCATTGATGATACAGATGTGTATAATCCTCTTAGCATATTTCCTCCTAATCTAGGTAATTTAATTTTTTCATCATACCTCTTAAATTTAAGATAGCTTTTTTATTTAATTGCGATACTCTAGATTCAGAAACTCCTAATACTTCACCAATTTCTTTTAGTGTTAGTTCTTCATAATAATATAGTGATAGCACTAACCTATCTCTTTCACTTAACATATCTAATGCTTTCGTTACTGTTTCTATTAATTCATCTTTTTCTATAGAATCTTCTATATTTACAGATTCATCTTTAATGATATCGATAAGCTTTAAATCATTTTCACTATCTAAAACAATATTATCAAGAGAGCTTGTGTTTAAATTCAAAGTACTTTTTTTAATCTTATAAACTTCATTTTTTGATATATCCATATAATCTGATATTTCTTCTATTGTTGGTTGTCTAAGATATTTATGTTGTAAGTGTTCTACACAATTTTTATATGATTTTACTTTGCTTAAGCAACCTCTAGATACAGGTGATTGCTTTCTTATCTCATCTATTATATAAGATGTTATTCTTATTGAAGCATATGTAGAAAATTTGACACCTTTTTCTTCATCAAATTTATCACTTGCATCTAGAAGTCCCATAACACCATAACTTACTAGATCTTCAAATTCCATACCTATCTTATTTGTATAATATTTAGACGCAATGCTTTTAACAATAGGCATATTTTGATTTATCAGTTCTTCTTTACTAATCATAACTATAACAACTCCAATCGCTATATATTAACTACACCTTGAGATTTTATTTGAACATCACTAGGTATTTCATTTAATGACAATATAGTTAAATTAGGAAAGACCATTTCTACTAATTTTCTAAATGGTGCTCTTATTTTTGGAGAAACTAATAATATTGGTCTATTGTTATTAAAGTTTATAGACTCTATAGTACTTTGTATTCCTTTAAATATTTTATTAGTAGTATCTGGATCTATAGCAGGATATGTTCCATTTACAGACCTTTGTAAACTATTAGCTACTAAGTTTTCAATTTCCATAGATAATGTTGTTACTGTAATTGAGTTATTATCATCTATTAGCTCAAAGCATATACTTCTACTCATCGCCATTCTTACATATTCGGTAAGTAGCTCTAAATCTTTAGTATTTCTTGCATTATCTGCCAAAGTTTCTAATATAGTAACTCTATCTTTTATAGATACTTTTTCTTTTAATAAGTTTTGGAATATCTTTTGAACTTCTCCTAATGTCATTAAATCTGGTATTAATTCATCTACAACCGCACTATATCTTTCTCTTGTAGCATCTATAATAGCTTTAACTTCTTGTCTTCCCATAAGTTCATGCGATCTAGCTTTTATAGTTTCAAGTAAGTGCGTTACTAATATGGTTGTAGGATCTACAACTGTAAATCCATATAATTCTGCTTCTTCAGCTTTATCTTTTTCTATCCATAAAGCATCTAATCCAAAAGTAGGTTCTTTAGTGGATATACCTTCCATATCTATATCCATTCCCATAGGATTCATGCATAGTAACATATTTGGCATAAGCTCATATGTTGTAACTGGTATTCCTTTTATTTTAATGCTATATTGATTTGGTTCTAATTGTAAATTATCTCTTATTCTTATTGGATGTACAATTATACCCATATCTATTGCACACTGTCTTCTAACAGATACTATTCTTTGTAATAAATCGCCACCATTACTTTCATCTGCTAGTGGAATTATTCCATATCCTATTTCTACTTCTATAGGTTCTACATTTATAAGTGTTGACACATCTTCTGCATTTTCTAAACTTTCTTCAGGAGTAGGTGTCTCTTCTATTTCATGTAATACATCATTTTCTTCAGACTTTTCTTCCTTATTAAGCGTATATCCTATAAATATCGCTCCTGCACCCAAGGTAAAAAATGATAACTTAGGAAGTCCTGGTAAAAGTCCTAATAATACTAATACTATTCCTGCCATAAGTACTGCTCTTGGAATAGACATTAATTGCTTTCCTAATTGATTACTAAAGTTCTCTTCACCATTGACTTTAGTTACTAATATACCTGCTGAAGTTGATATGATTAATGCTGGTATCTGACTTACTAGTCCATCCCCTATTGTAAGTCTTGTATATGTTTGTATTGATTCCATAAAATCCATATCAAGCATTACAACTCCAATTACTATACCTGCAAGTATATTTATTGTAGTTATTATGATTCCTGCAATGGCATCACCTTTTACAAACTTAGATGCACCATCCATAGATCCATAAAACTCAGCTTCTTGTTGAAGCTCTTTTCTTCTTTTTCTCGCTGTTTTTTCACTTATCATACCTGCATTTAAATCTGCATCTATACTCATTTGCTTACCTGGTAAGGCATCTAGAGTAAATCTTGCAGATACTTCAGATACTCTACTTGAACCATTTGTTATAACAACAAATTGAATTATTATTATTATCAAAAATATAATTATACCTACTACATAATTTCCCCCAACAACAAAACTACCAAAAGACTCGATTACATTTCCTGCATATCCTTGACCTAATATAAGTCTTGTTGAGGATATATTAAGTCCAAGTCTAAATAAAGTAGTAACTAAGAGTATTGTAGGAAATATAGATAGTTCTAATATACTAGTTGAAAAAATAGTCATAAGTAATATCAGCACAGAAAATCCTATATTCATAGCTAACATTACATCTAGTAAGAATGGTGGTAGCGGAATTATTATCATAAGTATAATTCCAATTATCCCAAATCCAACTAATATATCAGCTCTTTTTGTAAGATTTAATTTTTCCATTTAAAACCTCTTTTACATTTTTTTGTATCTATTTTTTATCTTATAAACTGCCACTAATACCTCTGCTACTTCTTGATACACCTTTTCAGGTATCTCTTGTTCAATTTCTACCTCTTTATACATAAGCCTAGCTAAAGGCTTGTTTTCTATAATTGGTATATCATGTTCTTTAGCTATTTCTCTTATTTTAAAGGCTACTAAATCAGCTCCTTTTGCAACTACAATTGGTGCTTGGTCTTTTCCCTTTTCATACTTTATAGCTATGGATATATGAGTGGGATTTGTTACAATTACACTGGCTGATGGTACAGCTTCCATCATCCTTCTTGATGACATCTCTCTTTGTTTTTGTTTTATTTTTCCTTTAATTTCTGGATTACCTTCCATTTGTTTATATTCTTCTTTAACTTCTTGCTTAGTCATTTTTAAGTCTTTTTTGTGCATATACTTTTGATAAGCAAAGTCAAGTACTGAAATTACTAGTAATGCTAATAATATGCTTTGTATTAAGCTTTTTATAAGAGTAATAATTGTACTTATCAAATAAGGAAGATATATATCACCTGTTTTAAGTATTCCCATGAAATTTTTCTCCATAAAAGAGTATCCAACCTTAAATAATATAGTTACAAGAATTATACTTTTAATTAAATTTCCAAGTGCCTTTTTTGAAAACATATTTTTAAATCCACTTATTGGATTTAACTTCGATAGCTTAGGTTTTAATGGTTCTCCTGTCATCAAAAATCCACTTTGCATTAAATTTCCTATAGTTGAAAATAAAATAATAATTACACCAATAGGAATTATTATTTTCATAAAACCCGTTAGCATCATCATAAGTAAACTTCCAACGATGTTAAATGAAAATTCATTTGAAAATCCAATATTTAAATACTTTACTATTGATTCTTTAAGTTCTGAAATCACAAAATCAGACATAGAGTAAATTATCATAAGTACACCTAATAAAGTTACTGTTGTTACAACCTCTTTACTCTTAGCTACATTTCCGCTTTTTCTTGCATCTTTTATTTTTTTTGAAGATGGTTCTTCTGTCTTATCATCAGTTGATAAAATTGCACCTAGTGGTGCCATAGCTGATAAATAGGAGCTATGGTGACTTATAAATGTTCCATTTAATATATCTGTCATATGAACTAATAAATTATGTAATTCAGTTAATATAAATGGTAATGAAATTACAAAGAACATTATTCCAACTAATATCTTTAATGGCATTCCTATAATCATTACATTTAACTGAGGAACACTTCTTGATATTAGCCCCATTATAAAATCAGTTATTATAAGAGCTAATATTATTGGTACTGCAATTTTAAATCCAATAACAAAACATTGGATAAATACATTAACTATATATCCATAGTTATTAGTTAGTATAGGACTTCCTACTTTTACAAGTTTAAAACTCTGGCTTATACCTGTTATAAGTTTGTGATGTCCATTCATACTAAAAAACACCATTATTCCAATCCAATAAACCATATTTTCTATTAAAGTATTATTTTCATGACTATTAGGATCATAAATATTTATCATAGATAATCCTAATTGTTGATCTATTAAACTACCTGCTATTTTCAAGCTATTTATACATACACTTGTTATATAACCTAAAACCAATCCTGTTATAGTTTCTATTACTGCAATATGAATAAAATCATATATGCTACTTACTTCTAAATGTACATTAACAGTAAAAGATATTATTACTGACATGAATAAAGTAAAAGTAACTTTAAATGCATTTGGCGTTCCACTCGGAAATATTATATTTATACATGAAAAAAACGCAATCAATCTAATAAATACAAATATCAATTTATAGATTATCCTTTTATTGCTGCTATCATATTCATAATTTTGTTAGTAAACTGTATAAGTTCATTTAGCATCCAAGCTCCTCCAACTACCAAAGTCAATGCTATAACTATTAACTTTGGTATAAAAGATAAAGTTTGTTCTTGGATTTGAGTGGTTGCTTGAAATATACTTACTAATAACCCTACTAATAAAGATAGTATTAGTATCGGTCCTCCTACTAACATTGCTGTATATAAAGTTTCTTTTACTATACTAATTACTACACTTTCATTCATAATGAATACTCTCCTCAATTATTGAAAACTTAACAGTAAAGATTTTATTAATAAATTCCATCCATCTACCATTATGAATAACAATAATTTAAATGGTAATGAAATCATAACAGGTGGAAGCATAAACATTCCCATAGACATAAGTACACTTGATACAACTAAGTCTATTAATAAAAATGGTAAATATATTAAAAATCCAATTTGAAATGCTGTTTTAAGCTCACTAATAGCAAAAGCTGGAACTAATATATATAAAGGAATATTTTCTCTAGTCATCTTTTTTTTGTCTATATCTGAATTTTCAACAAATAACTTTATATCTTCTTGTCTAGTTTGCTTTAATAAAAACTTTCTTACAGGCTTCTCAGCTTTTTCTACAGCTTGTTCAAATTTAATTTCATGATTCATATATGGTTGTAATGCTTGTTCATTTATCTGTTTTACGGTTGGGGCCATAACAAACATAGTCAAGCAAATTGCTAATCCTACTAATACTTGATTAGGTATTGATTGTTGAGCTCCTAATGCTGATTTTATAAACGAAAAAGTTATTATAATTCTTACAAAGCTAGTCATCATAAACACTATAGCGCTTAAAAACATTAGCATTGTAAGAACTAAAAATAATTTCATTAAAGGAGTGTATTCACCTAAGTATGGCGTTATATCATTTAATGTTTGCATCTTCATTCTCCTTTAGTTTGTTTATTACATCCATTGTGTTGTACATATTCTTATTAAATTTAATTTTATTAAATTTAACTTTTTTAAATTTAGAAGGATTAAATTTTAATTTATTACTACTTTTTTTATTTTTTTCAATTTCTTCTAAATCTGCTTTGTTTAAGTCTCTTACTCTTTCTACATTATTAGGTGAGATTAGTAATACACACCCTTCATCTCCAGTTTTCAAAACTATTAAAAAAGTATCTTTACTAATGCTCACCTTTTCTATTACTTTTGCATATCTGTATATGCCCATATTTTGCAAACTAAATCCATTCATCTTATGTGCTATTAAAATTATTAAAAACATTAAGATAATGAATGCACTTAAATTTACTAAATATCGTAACATTTCATCCATAATAAGTTACTTTTGCTCCTTTTTTATATTGAGATTATTTGCTTTGATTTTTAGTGTCTTGTGTTTGTTTATTTTGTTGTGATTGATCATCTTTTTGATCTACAATTAAGATATCAACTCTTCTATTTATAGCTCTATTTTCTGGTGTAGAATTATCTACTAAAGGTTTAAATTCTCCATAACCTTTTACTGCAAATCTTGTTGGCTTTATACCTTTTTTCTCAACAAAGTAACTAACAACACTTACAGCCCTTGCTGTTGATAAGTCCCAGTTTGATGCAAATCTTGAATTATGTATAGGAACATTATCAGTATGACCTTCTACTAAAATATCATTATCCATTCCATTTACTAAAGTAGTTATAGTATCAAGTGCTTGTATACTTGTTGGTTTTAATTCATCTCTACCAGAATCAAATAAAATAGTTTCATCTAATTGTAATATTATACCTCTGTCTTCTTGTCTTACTTTTATAACATTATTAAGATTATTGTTTTCTATTACTTTATTTACTTTTTTCTCTAAATCTTCTTTAACTTCTTTTGCATCTTTTTTAGCTTTATCAATGTCAACTTTTATATCATTTATATCCATTACTTTTGTCACAGCCGTAGATCCTTTTAAAGATTTTTGTAATGCTTCAGATAATTGTTTTAACTTTTGACTGTCTACAGCAGACATTGAATATAGCAGTATAAAGAAAGTAAGAAGTAAGGTTATAGTATCTGCATAGGTGTCCATCCAAGAACTTTCACCCATATCATCATTTTTTCCTCGTCTTCTATCTCTACGCGGCATTTGCTGATCCACCCTCTAACTTATTATAGTAAGCTTTCTTCTCTTTTGGTGTTAAAAAGTTTACTAACTTTTCTTCTATAACTCTAGAGCTATCTCCATTTTGGATACTCATGATTCCACAAATCATCATATCCATACGCTCACACTCTTTTTCACCTTTTATTTGAATATTAGCTCCTAATGGACTTAATACTGCATTTGCCATTAATGCTCCATAAAAAGTAGTTATTAAGGCTGCTGCCATACCTTTTGCTATAGTATCTGGAGTTCCCATATCCGATAGCATTTGTATAAGTCCTATAAGTGTACCAACCATACCAAATGCTGGTGCATATCCTCCCCAGACTTTATAAATTTTAGCACCTTTACTAAAATTATTTTCTGCTTCTGCTACTTCTATTTCTAAAATTTCTTTTATATCTTCCATATCAATTCCATCTATTGCTAGTTCTAGACCTTTTCTTAAGAAATTATCTTCTATTTGTGATACTTCTTGTTCTACTGCAAGAGGTCCATCTTTTCTAACTTTTCTAGCTAATTCTTTGAATTGATCAACTAAATCGACTTTATTTACATTCCCAGATCTTAGGGTTTCTTTTGTCGCTTTAAATCCTGTTTTTATATCATCCATAGAGAATGTTATAAGTACTGCTGCAAATGAACCACCTACTGTTATGGCTAAAGAGGGTGCATCTATAAATGCACCTATCCCTGTACTTCCTAACGATATTCCTAACGCAACGAATCCAAAAACCAGTACAAGCCCTATGGGAGTTAATATATCATTCTTTTTCATATTATCCTCCTAAATTATCTCTTTAAATTTATTATTTCTTGAAGTAATTCATCACTAGTTGTTATAACTTTACTTGCTGCTTGGAATGCTCTTGTTGTTACTATCATTTCTGTAAATTCTTCAGAAAGATCTATATTTGACATCTCTATTGCACCTTGATTTACAAGTCCATGTTTAGTATTAAACATTGGCTCTCCAGAGTTTGCAGTTTGTCCATAAAGATTTCCACTTAAAGACTCTAATCCTTCTGGGTTATGAAATATAGCTATTTTTAAAGTTTGAGCATTTTCAACTTTAGTTCCATCTGCTAAAAGATATGATATTTTACCTTCTTTAGATATATTAAATGATAAAACTTTTTGCATTTTTCCATCTGGATTTCTTTCTTCTTTTGGGATTAGTATTGGCTTGTTATTTCCTCCCTTATCAACTCCCATAACCTTGTATCCATCAGCAGTTACTAAGTTTCCATTTTTATCTAATGTAAATGATCCATCTCTTGTATATGCATTTTGATTTGGACCAACACCTACAACAAAGAACCCGTCTCCGTCCATTGCTAAATCAGTAGGTCTACCAGTTGGTTGTATAGCTCCTTGAGACATGTTTCTAAAGATTCCACTTACCTTTGCACCTATACCAACTTGTCCTGGGTTTACCCCTCCTATTACATTAGGATCATCTGCATTTCCACCAGGAACACTTGAATATATAACTGTTTGATTTAAAGCATCTGAAAATCTTGTAGTTGATTTTTTAAATCCTGTTGTTCCTACATTTGCAACGTTATTACCTACAACGTCCATCTTAGTTTGATTTGACTTCATTCCACTTATTCCTGAATACATTGACTTTAACATAAATTTTATCTCCCTTTTTTATAAATTTATATCTATGTTTTACTTATTTTTACTTGCTTTTATAAGAGATCCATATTCTATGGATTTTATCTCACTTGTTTTATCAACTCTTACATCCATGTATACAATTCCATTTTTCATTTCTATACTTTCAACAACACCAGTTATAGTTTTTTTATTTTCTTCTTCATTTTCTTTTGTTTTTCTTATTTCATTAATATTAATTTCATCTGGGTCATAAGCTTCAATATGCTTTCCTATCATTGAAGATGCCGTACCCATAGCCAAATTTGTCAAAACTCCATTTGTTAATCCTTCAATATTACCCATGCTATTGTTTAAATTTTGCATCTGCTCTAAAGTATTAAACTGAGCTAACTGAGTTATATACTGAGTTGGATCTTGAGGATTCATAGGGTCTTGATGACTCATTTGTGCTACTAATAATTTTAAAAATAAGTTTTTATCTGTTTCTTTTCCAGCCATAACTATAGCTGTTCCATTTTCAGTTTTATTTGAAGATTTAGTGTTGTTTGTTTTCATATTATTTTGTTTTATATTTTTTTGAGTTACGTTCATAAAATTATTCATACTCTAACCTCTAAGCTAATATATTAAAATTCTCTTGCGAGTTAGCTACTTCTTCTATATCTTCTATAGAACTTACTTGCTTATGATTGTTTCTTTTTTGTTTTCTAGGTTCTTCTCTTTTTCCAAATTGTTGATTTAAATTATCTGAAAAGAAATTTTCTGCATTTGGCTTCATAGTCACAACTACATCTTTAGATTTTATACCTAAATCAAATAAGTGCTTATTTATATCACCTATATTTTTATTTAACATTTTAAAAGTATCTTCTTTACTTACATTTATAAATACTTTAGTTGCTTCACTATCTTTCATAAGCTTTATAGTCATATCTCCTAATTCTTTAGGATTTATATTTACTTTTATTTCTTCTATATTATTATTTTTTAAATACTTAACCATCTTTATAAAATCATCTGCCATATTATTTGCTCTTATAGTTACAGCTGGCAAATTTTTATTGGCAATTGAGTCTTGGATAAAAACCTTATTAGATATTGTAGAAAAAGCACTGACATTTTTGTCTAGTATGTTTTCTAAAATATTTAAATCCTTGTCATCTTTTTTAGGTTTCATCTCTACAACGTTGCTTTTATTTGCATTTGTAGATACATTTAACTCTTCATAAGATTTTAAACTTTTTATCTCATCATCTAATTTTTCAATCATATTTAAAGTACTTAAATTATCTACTTCAACTGATTTTTTTGTTTTTTCTACAGTTTTTTTCGACATTTCTTTAATATCTGGATCTATTTCATAATTAGATTTTAATATATTAGAAAATTCTTTTAATAAATTAACTTCTGATTTAACTTCTTTATAATTTTTATCTAAATTTAAATCTTTATCTATATTAAAAATTTTATTAAAATCAAAATCATTACCAAATTCATCTTTAATTAAATCTATTAACTTATCTTCATTTATATCACTTAAATCTAATTGAAGATTTTTGTTATTTAATTTATTAATTATAAAATCCATTTCTTTTTTTACATCATTATCTGTGTTACCTATTTCTTTAAATAGTTTTATATTCGAAATAAGATTTTGTAATAATGACATAATATCCATACTATTATCATTACTAGTGTTGTCTTTATCTAAATCTAAAGAAGAAATTATATCTTCAAAATTAACACTATTTGATAAAAAACTATTTACACTAGTATTTTCAGATGGCTTTTTACTCAATTCTGTAGAAATATTTAAATTAAAATCCATATACAACCATCCTTTATGATATCTTCTTTTTGTTTCTTATGTATGCATATAAAGCAAATTCATCATTTTCTATTTGCTCTTTTCTTTCTTCTTCTTTTCTTAACTTTGTAAGTTTATTTTCTTTTAAAGTTTCTAAAGATTTTCTATTTATCTGTTTTTCAATAAAATTATCTTTTGCTTCAGATACCTTTTTTTCTTTTTCTACTAACATATTGTTACATTCTTCTATTGTTTGGGTAATAAAATATAAGTAGTTAAATCTAATTTTTTGACTAATAGTATCTTCAGATTCATTAAACTTAGAGTATCTTTTATAATCAGAATCTAATGATTTAATATTTTCTTCTAATATTTTTTTATCATTCTGAGCTTTTGTATACTCTAACTTACTTGCTTCTTCTTCTTTTATTTTTATATCTAATAACTTTTGTAACTTAAACTTATATTTTGTCACTTAAAACGCTCCTTGTTATTTAAATATACCTTTTAATTCACTTATACTTTTTTCAAATTCAGTTTTTTCATTTACACCTTGTTTTAAAAATGAATTAACTCTATCTATATATTCAATAGCCATATCTATGTTTTTATTAGAACCATTTTCATATGCTCCTATATTTATTAAATCTTCAGCCTCTTTATAAGTTGCTAATATGTCTCTAGCTAATGATGCAGCATCTTGGTGTTCTTGTTCACAGATTTCTTTCATAAGTCTACTTACACTGTTTAATATATCGATCGCTGGATAATGATTCTTATGTGCTAAATCTCTAGATAAAACTATATGTCCATCTAATATACCTCTTACAGTGTCTGCAATAGGTTCATTAAAATCATCCCCGTCTACTAATACAGTATAAAATGCAGTTATAGATCCTTGTTCTGACATTCCACTTCTCTCCATAAGTTTTGGAAGTAATGCAAATACTGAAGGTGTATATCCTTTTTGTGCAGGTGGTTCTCCTATAGCAAGTCCAACTTCTCTTTGAGCCATAGCAAATCTCGTTACAGAATCCATCATTAATATGACCTTTTTACCTTGATCTCTAAAATATTCCGCAATTGCAGTTGCTGTTAATGCACCTTTTAATCTCATTAGAGGTGATTTATCTGATGTTGCACAAACAACTACAGATTTTTTCATACCTTCTTCTCCTAAATCTCTTTCTATAAAGTCAAGTACTTCTCTACCTCTTTCTCCTATAAGTGCAATAACATTTACATCTGCTTGTGCAGTTCTTGCTATCATTCCTAGTGTTGTACTTTTTCCTACTCCACTTCCTGCAAATATTCCTATTCTTTGGCCTTCTCCACAAGTTAAAAATCCATCGATAGCTCTAATTCCAGTTGGCATAATATTTTTAATTCTTGGTCTTTTCATAGGATCTGGAGGTTCATTTGAAAGACTATATCTTTCTCCACCTAAAATTTCAATATCATCTATTGGATTTCCTATTCCATCAAGAACTTTTCCTAAAAGATCCTCACTACACTTAACACTAAGAGGAATCCCTCTGGCAACTACCCTACACCCAGGTGCCACTCCTGCTAACTCACCTAATGGCATAAGAATTACATTGTTATTTTTAAAACCTACAACTTCACAATTTATAGGTTCATCTGCATAATTGTAAACGGTACATAACTCTCCAACGAAGGATTTTATACCTTCAACTTCTACAGTCAATCCTATTATTTTAGTAACCTTACCTTCTGCTATTACACCTTTTATATCTAAAACTTTATGTTTTAATTTTTCAAAATCTAAATTTATCATAATAGCTCCTCTTTTACTTTTTCTATTACACAGTCAATACCTACAATTAATCTACCTTTATTGGTTTCAATTATTGCATTTCCTGCTTCTATAGAATTATCTGCTAGTACAAAAGCTTGACCTTTTATAGATTTTTCATTTTTTAGAACATTAATTTTTTCATTTATACTTTCTACATAAACTGAATTTGCTTTAATAACAAAATTTTCGCTAATTTCATATTCACTTATAACAGACTCTAGTATATTATTCATAGAATCTATTTCTTTGAATTTTTCTTTAAGTACTTTTTCCGCTATTGTTATACTTAAATCTATTATTTGTTTTTTATTTTCCTTTAAATATTCAACAACTTGATTTTTAGAGTCTATTAAAATACTACTTGCTTGTTGAATAATTTTTTCTGACTCTGACTTTGCTTTTTCAATATGTTCCTCATAAGCTTCTTTATAGCCATCCTCATATCCATTTTGTAATCCTTGTGAATGACCTTCTTCATAAGCTTCTTGTTTTATTTCACAAGCTTTTTCTTGAGCTTCTTCAACAATTTTTGAACTATCTAATTCTGTTTGTTTTAAAATTTCTTCATATTTTTCTTTAGCTTTTAATATCTGTTTTTCTAATTCTTCTTTAGTTTGTTCTAATTCAGTTTTAATTTTTTCATCTTCTTCAACTTGCTCTTTTAAATTTATATTATCTAAGTGAGTAGTTTTTAAAGGCTTAAAACCTTTAAAAACTACTCCATCTGATTTTATAATATTTGTATTTTTAAATGAATTCATCTTCTGAACCTCTAGATAATGTTATTTCTCCAGTATCTTCAAGTCTTCTAACAATATTTACAATAGATTGTTGAGCTTCTTCTACCTGAGATATTTTTACTTTTCCTAGTAATTCTATTTCTTCTCTTAAAGCTTGAGATGCTCTTTGAGATTGGTTTTTAAATATAGCACCTGAAACATCTGAAGATGCACCTTTAAGAGCAAATGCAAGATCTTTAACATTAACCTCTTTAAGAATTCTTTGTATAGCCATATTATCAAGTCTAACAATATCATCAAATATAAACATGTTAGATTTAATTTCTTCAGCCAATTCTTCATTTTTAGATTCAATGAATTTGATTATGCTCTTTTCTGTTTTTCTATCAACATTACTTAATATATCTACTAGACTATTAACTCCTCCAGAACTTTCCATATCTAACTTACCTAGACTAGTTAGCTTTGCTTCTATAGCTTTATCTATAGATTTTATTACAGCTGGTGCTATGTTAGATGTAGTTCCTATTTTTAAGGAAATCTCAAGTTTTAATTCATCTGGTAATTCAGACAATACAAGTGCTGCTTTATCAGGTTGAATATGAGAAAGTAATATAGCTATTGCTTGTGGACTTTCACCTTGTATACATGCAAGTATTTGTTCTGGTTCAGCCTTTCTAGCCGAAACAAAAAGTTTTGTGTATGCATCATACTTTATACCTTCTAGTAACTTAGTTGCCCTTTGACTTCCTAATGCACCATTAAGTAATGATTTAGCACAATCTATACCACCTTCTATAACAAATTCTTTACCTTTATTTAACTCTATAAATTCTTGTAAAACTTCTCTTCTTTCTCTTGGTTTAACAGTATTTATATTAGCTATTTCAACACCTATTTTTTGAATTTTTCTATCAGATAAATTTTTTATTACGCTTGCAGCTACTTCTGGTCCTAAAGTCATAAGTAGTATAGCTGCTTTTCTTGCACCCGTAACTCTTCTAAACTTAGGTATATCCCCTAAGTCAAACGCATTACCTTTAACGCCTTCTTTTTGCAAATAAAATCACCCTTTACTCATTTAACCAACTATTAACTAGATCTGTAACTTGATCTGGGTTATCAGCTGCAAACTGTTTAACCTCATCTTCTAAGCTTATGCTTACTTCGTCTACTTCTTCGTTACTATTCAATCTATTTTGCTCCAATTCTTCTAGTTTTTTGTTGATTAGTTCTACTTCATCTTCTTCTTCTACATTTTCTAACTCTGTAGGTTTACGTTTATTTTTTATAACCATATAAACTACCGTACCTATAAGTAATCCTAAAATAATTAAGATTATTATTCCTGTAACTATTAACATTGTTGATAATGACTTATCTTTGCTTATAGCGTTTTTGATAACTCCAAATGTACTAGTATCTTGTTTTTCTGTTTCAAATCCCATAGAAACTACTTTTACATTATCTCCTCTTTTAGGATCCATTCCTATAGTATTTGCCACCATATCTTGAACATTTCTAACTACATCATCACTTAAATTTCCATTTATAGCTACTGATGCTGTTATCTTATTTATTTCACCCTTTGCTTTTATTGTTTTAGTTTCAGTTTTTCCTGTTTGATACTGAATATTTTGTTCGTTACTTTCAGTACTTCCCGTTCCACTTTCGTTAACGTTACTCATATTATTATCTACGGCTCCACCTGTATTTTGTTTTTCAGTGGATTTACTGCTTGATTTTGATTCATTAGTAATTACTTTATTAGGATCTATTACAAGCTCAGTTTTTTCACTTGCATCAAAGTTTAGATCCGTATTTACAGTTGCTCTTACTTTACCTTGTCCAAATATTGGTTCTAAAAGACCTGTTATTGATCTTTCAAGTTCTTTACTTAAGTCTTTTTCAGCCTTCATAGCCTGATCAACATCACTTAAGTTAGAAGTATTTATATTTCCATTTTCATCAATTAAGCCTTCTGATAGTAGTTTCATATTTTGATCTATTACTTCTACATTTTGTTTAGGTACATTGTCTGTACTTGCGGAAACTAAACATATAATAGATCTTACTTGAGCTGGTTTTAGAGTTTCACCTGGATTTAAATTTAAATAAACTGCAGCTTTTCCTGGTACTGTTTCATTTGCAAAAACTGATTTTTCTCCTTCAGTTATATGTACTCTAGCACTTTCTACTTGTGGAAAAACTTTTATAGTTTTTTCAATCTCCCCTTGAAGCATACGTTGTTTTTTTATTTGGAACTCTTCATCTGTCATACCAAATGATGAACCCTCATCCATTATTTCAAATCCTTTTGAACCATTTGATACATTAGAAGACAATTCCATTCTCAATTTATCTACATCTTTTTTAGGAACTAATATACTATTTCCTTCTATCTTGGTATCCACTTTTTTCGATTCAAGTTCTTTAGTTACCGCTGCTGCATCACTAGATTCTAGTCCTGAAAATAAAACTCCATACTTGTTTGCTCTTGAATAACTTATCCCAAATACTATTGCTAGAATTAAAGATATAATCGCAACTACTATTGCTATTTTTTTCTTTTTAGATAAGGTACCAAACTGTTCTTTTTTAACCAACACAAAATCTTTTACTTTTTGTGGTAATTCCTTTATATTCATCTAAAATTCTCCTTGCTATAAAGTTATAATTGAACTCTATTTAGCTCTTGATAAGCTTCATATACCTTATTTCTAACTTCAATCATTAATTGCATTGACATCTGAGCTTCTTGAGCAGATATCATTACATCATGCATAGAAACATCGCCTCCTTTTAAAAGGCTCTCAACTTTCTTATTTGCATCTACTTGCTTGTCATTAACTTTATCTAATGCATCCTTTATTACATTAGAAAAGTTACTTTCTTTTTCTACACCTTTACTTTTTGTAGCTTTTAACAAATCATTATTTGTTAAGATGTTGTTTACTCCGCTTATAGCACCTATTCCAGTCATAAATCCACTCCTTTTTATCTACCTATTTCTAATGCTTTAGATATCATATTTTTTTGTGCGTTTAATGTATCTATATTAGACTCATAAGCCCTTGAAGCAGTCATTAAATCTGCCATTTCCACTAATATATCTACATTAGGGTATTCTACATAGCCTTGTTTATCTGCATCGGGATGATTGGGTTCATATAGTTTTCTAAGTGGCGACTTATCTTTTTCTATAGAGACTGCTTTTACTCCAAGCATTCCTAACTTTTTGTCGTAATTTTCCTCAAACACAGGAACTTTACGTCTATAAGCTCCACCTTCTTTAGTTCTAGTAGTCTTCATATTGGCAATATTAGATGAAACTATATCCATCCTTAAACGCTCTGCTGATAAAGCACTTTGACTAATTCGCATTCCTCCAAAAATACTCATCTAATTACCTCCCTGTTATGACACTTCTAGCCATTCCTAATTTTATATTAGTTAAAGTTATAAGTGCATTGTATTCAAGGCTTGCAGCTGCTTGATTAACTTTCTCGTTCTCTAAATCAACATTGTTGCCATCTACTCTCATCTTTGTGTTTTCATCTGTTTTGACTTCTATTTTTGGTTTTTTATTTATAGAGTCTTTCAATGTTTCTTCAAAGTTTACATACTTTCTCTTATAATTTGGAGTATTAATATTTGCAATATTGTTAGCAATGACTCTACTTCTAAGTTCTGTTGCATCTAACCCCATCTTGATTAAACTATATGTTTCCATTATTACCTCCTTTTTAGAATAAAAAAAACTACTCTTAAAGAGTAGTTTAATCACTTTTATAATATATCAATGATTGCTAATCGTATTATATAAATTAAAATTAAAATCAGAAAATAAAATATACCTACTTAATGTATAAGTCAAAATCAAATAAATATTTTCTAGTTCTAATATATCTAATAATCTAAGATTAAATATTTAAATGTTTTTGTATACTTATAAAATCATCTTAAGGTATATTAAAAAATCCAATAAATGCTTATATACATTTATACATATTTTTTGATTTTATTTGTAAATTATATAATTATCCATAATTCACGATTTTCATTTTATCAATGATAACAAAAAGTTTATTAACTCTTTGGCAGCTGGCTGGCGTAGTTTATATAAACATTAGCCCCTATAGTTTTGCGTCACTAGATTTCTCTAGATTTGCCTTTGAATATCATTATTCGACTTATATTTCTATTTTATACTATAATTCGACTTAATTCAAGCATTTACTTTAAATTCTAATTTTTCCAACAAATGGTAATTTTCAATATTGTTTTAAAATTAATTTTAAGATATCAAATTATATTAAAATTTACTTTAAAGTGATATGATTTTTTTTAATACTTTAATAAATAGTTTTATAATTAAACATTTATATCTTTTATTAAATTTTATTTTGCATAATTTAATTTTAATTATTTAATTTTTATTATATACAAATTTTAAATACATTAAAATTTGTATACAATATATATTAGAAATAATTCTCAATAATATCTTCTTTTATAAAATTATGAACTTTTTTGCCACAACTTCCATCAGAATTTACGATAACAGTATGTAAAGCTTTTAAACGTCTTTGTTTTTGTTTATCATTTTTTGTTACAACTAAATCGATAAATTTCTCAACTGTCATTCCATCTTCTCCAACTATATAGTTAGCAAAAATATCAAATACATTTTCACTGTAGTATTCTTTTACTAAATCTATATCATATATTAAAACAGGTTTACCTGTAGCCATATATTCAATTAAAACTGATGATCTGTCTGTTATTAAAGCATCAGAAACCTTAAAAGCCTCATAGTAACTTGGTGTATTATCTATAACTATATTTGCAGTAGCTTTTGATGATTCTAATAAATGGCTATATCTTTCATAACACTCTGGAGCTTTAGACTTAACATATGTAAGTTCTAGAGGGTGTGGTCTATAAATAAGACCATATTGTTGATTATTTTTTATAAGTTCAAAAACTTCTTCGATCTCATCTAAAACTTCGTGTCTACCATTTATTACTTTCATAAGATTTGTAGTCCATAAAAATACAGTTTTATCTTTAAATTTATCTTTATAATATTGGCTTATTTCTTGCTTTTCTAAACTATTTACTAAAGCATCAAACTTAGGTGATCCTAAAGATAAAATTTTTTCTTTTTCTAGCCCGCTTGCTTCTGCAATAACTTCAAACGAAGGCGATTGTACAACAACTTTATCAAAACTCCTCGTTGCTATTAAGTTATAAAAATTTATATAAAAAGAAACAGGGTAAGTTCCTAATATCCCATAAGTTATATAAACTAACATGTCTGTATGCTTTTTAAGATTATAAGAAAAATATTCGCTAACCACTTGAGTAGCAGTATTGTATTCATCGTATTGATTATGTACATATATAATATCTGGTTTTAATGATTCTAAGTCAAATTCTCTATAATCAATAACAGGGACATAATCTGGTAGTAAATTTCCTTCATAAGTTAATATTTTCTCTACTTCTCCATTTTCCTTTGAAATTAATCTAAAATAAGGTATTGGCACTACATAGCAATTGCAATTTTCATCTTCACTTGCAGCCTTCCATACACTCTCAAGACTATTCCACATAAAAGCATTATATGGCATAAAAACAATATCAAGTTTTTTATTAACTTTTTCTTGAATTATTTTTATCATTTCAAATAAATGCGCAATAGTTTCATCACAAGCTAATATCTTATTTTCAATGTGATTTTCATGAATACCAATAATATTGTTATAAACTTCTATCGATAATCTATTTAGCTGTTCATCACACTTTTTAACATTATTTAATGCATTTTTAATTGAAACTATCGCTTGTAGTGATATCTCACTCATAAACATGTAATCTGAATCTATATTATTTTTTATATATGTAAGCCCTTCAATTAGAGTTTCTAACAGTTCTAACATTTGTTGCTTTTTATTTATTTTCATAAAATCACATCACTTTCTATTTAAATGTCTTAACTCAGCCCTTGAATAATTATTTTCTCATTAATATAAAATAATGTCTTCCAATATCTGAATATTATTTTATCTCAGTTAAAAATCTCTCGTTTTAAACAACTTCAAATCTATTATCTATAAATTCATCTATAGTTGTATATATTGTTTTATATTCAGCCTTTAATTCTTTAGAATAAAGTTTTTCTAGTATAAGCTGACTTTGAGTAGCTATAAACTAGCATACATATATAATTGATTTTTTATCTAGTATTTTCAATATATTATTAAAATTATTTTTTAGTTTTTTATCCTTTGTATACATAGATGCTACAGCTAACAATACAGTATCAAAGGTACATTTTCTTTTATTATTTTTAACAAATAGTCCATATGTAATAATTATACTTAGATTTATTATTTCTTACTAAATTAGGAATTTTTTTATTTTTCATTAATTTTACCTGCTCTTTTTAATCTGCTATTTATTTATAACCATTTTTAAACCATTCTAAAGCTTCTTGATATTCTTGCATATTGTCAATTTCTTTTAAATTGACTGGAACTGCTTTTAGTGGTAAGTTTGGCGTGATAAGTTTATATACATGATCACTTCCACACTTAAGTTTTTCAGATGATACTTTAAGTAGACCTGTCCATTCATACTCTCCACTTTCTCTTGAAAAACTTGTTACAAATTCTTTTCCATCAATAAAATCTGTTCTTGCATAAACAGGTTCCCTCGTGTATGGATAACAAACTCCTATTGCTTCTTCATCATCATTTAATACAAATCTTTCAAAGTCTTCTGGGTTAAATAAAACATCGCCATCAAGAGAAATTATCATATCTCTTGCATGTTTTTTGCCAAGTGAAAGACTTGCAGCAGTTTTAGTTTCCATATACTTATGATTAAATACGAATGTAATATCCTTTCGATAAGAACAAACTACATCTATTAATTCCTTAGCTTGATATCCTACAACAATTCTTATATCATCAAACTTGTCCATACACTCTAACTGTCTTATTATCAATGGTTTACCGTCAATATCAATTAATGATTTATTAGTATTTAGTCCCAATCTAGTTCCCATACCCGCACAGCTTATAACAATTGTCTTAGAAACTGACACAATCTTCCCTCCTCATAAAATGCATAATCACATACCTTCAATACACTTGGAGCAATATCTCTTACACCACCAAATCCAATTCCGATATCAGCCACTTCTATCATTTTTGCATCATTACTTCCATCCCCAATGGCAACAATTGGACCTTCTAATGTCTTTATAACATCTTCTTTTTTTATTATATGACTTATCCCTTTTATTTCTCCATTTTCTACACAAGCTTTAGATGAAAAATACCTTCCTTTAAATCCCATTTCATCCATAAACTTACAAATCCATGTATCTAAGTTTCCAGTTATAATCATACATCTATCAATATTTTCTAAAATAAATTTAACAAGTTCATCATTTAATTCAATATTTCTAATTATCTCACGTACTTTTTCTATAGATACTTTTTTTAAAAGGTCAACTCTCATAGAGAAACTTTTTTCAAAAGATAGTTCTCCAAGCATAGTTTCTTCAGTTATTTTGCTAATGCTTTCATGTTCACCAATATATTTTGCTATTTCTGGTAATATTTCTACCTTTGTTAAAGTTGAATCTAGGTCAAATACAAATTTATATTCGCTCACGCTATTCCTCCCTTGTGATCTTTCTATAATTGATCTATGCTTTTTTTAGCTTCTTCAACTATATCTTTATCATCACAATTTTCAATTATTTTTTTATAAAATCTCTTAGCTTCTTCTTTATCCCCTAGCAATTCTTTTAAATAAGCAATGTTAAAAACAGTATTAAAATTATTCTTTTTATGTAGCCAGGATTTTTTTAATAAAATTTCAGCTTCATTTAACTTTCCTGTCATTAAAGCTATTACAGCTTTCATATTTAATATTTCAGCTTCTTCACTAAATATAATTTCATACTCTTCAATCATTTTAATTGCTTCATTTAGATTACCGTTATTTATACTACTTTCTATTAATGATTTATATTTCACTTTAAGTTCTTTTAATTCTGCACCTTCATTTAAATTTTCTTCAAACTTAGATATTAGAAGTTTAATACATTTTTTATGATGAGGATTATCAATTAATAAATCTTTTAAATTTCTTATATAAGCTAATTCATCTGTATCTTTGTATTTATCAATTAGATTCATATTAACTACAAATTCATCTTCTTTATTTCTCAATAAAGTTATTAACTCTTCATCTTTTAACTCATTATTATAAACCTGCTTTATGCATTCATATGTATAACTTATATACATTAAAAATAAATTTTCATATTTATCTTTAACTAAGTTGCCATACATTAACAACGATTTAGATAAGCAACTATATACTTGAACCTTTCTATAATCAAGAGTATTTGAAACCCCATCCAAATAATGGTATAATTTAATTATGCAATTTCTTTTAGTTTTTACAATATAATCAGCGAAAGTTTGCATCTCTAGATAACTAACCCCTTTTAAAACATTTTCTATATTGAAATTATTTTCTAAAGCATAATATAAAAGTTCTGCAAAATACACTTCTTTTTCACTATTTAAAATTTCATTGTAAATTTCTTCATTTAAGACTTCTCCTAATCTTATTTTATTTAAAATTCCATAATTTCCACCTATAGTTGAAAGTAATTTATAAATTTTTGGTTTATCATTTTCTTTCACTCTATTTAAAATAGCTTCTATAGCTATTTTAAATTTATTTTCTTGAGCTATAGATCCTGAAATTTTTTCATATAATTCAATTATTTTTTCTTCTTGATTAAGCTTGTAGAAACTCATGAATATAACTAAATATGCATCTTCTAATACTTTTATTGAAATGTCGTCTATATCTTTTACAACCTCTTCATACATTTCTAATTTGTAGTAGTTATCAATTATATTAGATTTACAGTTTTCTTTATGAATTAATGTATCAAAGTTACATTCAATATGACTTGCTTGTGTAGTTATATCATAGTTTTCTAAAAGATATAAATACCTTTTATAGTTTTCTATACTCTTTTTGTATTTGTTTAATTGCTTTTGGCTAGTTGCTAAATAATAATATATATCTATATTTTTATTGTCTTTTTTTATATACTTAGTACATAACTTTTCGCACTTCTCAAATTCAGTTAAATCTATATATAAGCTAGCTAAATCTAAAGTTACAAATATAGGTATATAGTTAATTTTAGTATATATATCATAAGCTTTTTCCATATAATAAAGAGCATCTTCATACTCATTTGCTATTATATAACTTTTTCCTAATTGATAATTCATATATGGATCATTAGGAGATTTTTTTACTTCTTCTATTAAAATTTTTTTATTTCTAACATCTTTTAATTGTTTAATTTCTTCATCTTCAAATAAATATCCATAATGATCAAACATAGCTATATCAGTATATATAGGATTTTTAAATATTGGTTGCTCATGTATAGCTCCTTTATATCCAAATCCTTCATAATTTTTAAATAACCTTAACATAGGAGAGATACTATAACTTTCTCCATCTTGTGAAAGAATATTCTTTAATGTTATACATGCACTATTATATTTATTACATAAATCTGAATTAAAAAATTCTTTAAGCTTATCATAGTTAGTTAACTGTTCATCCGCATCTAATATAAGTATCCAATCTCCACTTGCATGACTAATCGATATATTTCTCATATGTGCAAAGTCATTATTCCAACTGGCAAAAAATACCTTATCAGTGTATTTTTTTGCTATTTCAACAGTGGCATCATCAGACCCTGTATCTAAAATTATAAGTTCACTATTTATCTCTTCCATTAAAGGCTTCAATGCTTTTAAGGTTTTATCCAAATATCTTTCCTCATTTTTTACCATCATCACAATACTTAATAACATATTTAATATCCCTTTCAAATAATTAAATTTAAAAATAAAGAGTAAAGCATATGCTTTACCCCTTAGTTTAAAATTTAATTAATTAGTTAGTTAATTATCTTAATAATTGAGTTACACTCTCAGGTTGTTGCTTAGCTTGTGCAACCATAGCTTGAGATGCTTGAGTTAATATATTTAACTTAGATAACTTAACCATTTCCTTAGCAACATCTATATCTCTTATTCTAGACTCTGCAGCTGATAAGTTTTCAGTAGAAGTTGTTAAGTTAGAAGAAGTACACTCTAATCTATTTTGAGTTGCTCCTAAGTTAGCTCTTCCTGTGTTTATGCTTTCTAAAACTTTATCTACTGCATCAAGGAATGTTTGAGCAGCTTTTGAAGTTGATACATCAGTAACCTTAGATAAAGTCTTAGCTTGAGCAACTAAATCTATTGTAGTTATAGTTCTTACTTCTTTATTAGCTCCTGCTTGTATTGTAAATGACTTAGTTCCACTTAATAAGTTCTTTCCATTGAATTTAGCTTCTTCACCTATCTTAGTCATTTCTTCTTGTAATTGATCTAATTCAGTTTTTATCTTAGCTCTGTCTGTAGTAGAGAAAGTATCATTTCCAGCTTGAACTCCAAGTTCTCTCATTCTTTGAGCTATATTTCCAGCTTCTTGTAAAGCACCTTCAGCAGTTTGTACCATAGATATACCATCTTGTACGTTTCTATCTGCTTGCTCCATACCTCTTATTTGAGCTCTCATTTTTTCAGAAACAGCAAGTCCTGCAGCGTCATCTCCAGCTTTAGTTATTCTTAATCCTGTAGATAACTTCTCCATAGATTTTCCTGATAAAGCAGTGTTTTTTGCCATTTGATTAGTAGCAACCATAGCATTTAAGTTAGTGTTTATTCTCATTTTTATACTCTCCTTAGTTTTTACGACATCCTTGTCTTATTTTTTTATACAATTACTTGGCCAAGTATTGCTTACAATAATATATATCGGAACACTTTTAAAAAACTTTATACTTTTTTATTAAAAATATTTAAATTTTTTTTATTATAATTAATATATGAGTTATTTGCTTGTTTAGACTTCTTGTGTTCCATTATTTCCATCTTAACTTTAATAATATGTTCTTCTATCAATTTATATATTTTTTCATCTATTTTAATTATCCCATCTTCAACAAGCCTTTTTTTAAATAACTTTATATCACTTACATTATCTAAAATTTGTTGTCTTTTATCTAAAAGTTTTTCAATATCATAAGCATTATTATTTTCCAACTTTTCTATAATATCTAGTGATATTTGCTTATACCTTTTAGTTACTTCCTCCATAAAACTACCTCCACAAAACTACACTTGAGCAAAGTAGTTCATTTGAGAATTCAATTTATTCATACTAGCTTCTAATTGTCCAAATTGTTTATACAGCTTCGTTTCTTTATCATCCATTTTTCTTTGAAGTTTTTTTATCATGTCTTCTTGTCTTTTTAATTGTTCTGAGTAATAGTTTTTTACAACAGATGAAGTTTTTTCAAGTCCTGCTTTTCTTGCAAATATAGAAGATGAGCCACCAACATATTTATGCATAGTATTTTTCATATTCTCTAACATACTATCTTTTTCACCTACAAAAGCTTTGAAAACTCGATCGCCTTCATTTTGAAGAGATTTTCTTAATTTATCTTCATTTATAGATAATTGACCTCTTTTATTATAATCTTCATTTGAAGTTAAACCACATTCATTTAAAAATTGAGCATTTTTACCAAATATAGCATTTTGCATACTATTCATAAAACTTCTCATTTCAGAATCATTTCTTAATAATCCTACTTTAGCTTTCTTTTCCCACTTTTCAATTTCTTTTTCACTCATATCTTCCTTTTGAGCATTGGTTAAAGGCTGGTAGTCTTTATTTTTCTTTTCAGTTACAAGTCCATATACCTTATCCATTATTTTGTTGTAATCTTCAACAAACTTTTTCATATTTTCAACTACAGGTTCTACATCTTGAGTTGAATTTATTTCTGTAGTTCCTATAGAATGAACACTATAATTTATTCCATCTATAGTAAATAAATTTGACTCTTGATTTATTTTTATTTCAGGTGATCCATCTTTTGTATTAACTTTTATTTCAGCATTTTCTCCTTTAGATTCTTTACTTAATCCTAAAAAGCTTAATGCATCAGATGAATTACCGTTAGCGTCAACAATATTTAACTTAGCACTTTTACCTGTTTTATTAGTTTTAATAGTGAACTTCCCTGTCATTTCACTAAAACTTGCTTTTACTTTACCATCAGTACTTTCATTTATTTTTGATATTAAAGAATCTAAAGTATCATCAGATTTTATAGTTATTTCTTTTGATATCTCTTTATCTCCATCTCCATATTTTATAGAAAACTTACGTTCTCCTTTTAACCCTAAAGTATCTAGTTTTGCACCTTTAATTATTTTAGTTCCATCTTTAGTTGTATCTGAAGATGTACTTGCAGGTTTAGCTAAGTGCTCTACAGTAAAACTGTAGTCTATATCATTAGCACCCGCACTTCCAGTTGCAGTCATTACTTTTTCATTAGAACTTGATATTTTAACTGAATTCCAAGCTTTTGAACTTGTTATAGAGTCTTTTGATGTTACTGAAAAATATTTATCTTGAAAACTTTTTACATCTTTCATCACATCTCTATATATTTCTTGTTGCCATTTTATAGTTTGTTCTTTTTGCTTTGCTCTATCAACTTTTTTTTGTTCTCCTGAAAGCATTTGTTTTACTACACTATCAGTTTCCATACCCGTCGCAAGTCCTGGTAACCTTACACTATTTACTCTTGTCATAATTATGCCTCCTATTTACCAGTCTTTATTTTTCTATCAACTTCATACCACATATCTCTTATTTCTTCTATTAAAGGTAATACATTATCTATTATATTTACATCTTTTTTTATATTAGCTCTAGATAATTCATTTTTTATAAATTCATAAACATTATATAAATTTTGCATGTATTTACTAGAATCTTTGTCTAGAGTTATCATAAGTTCTAAAAATATATCTTGAACTCTAACTAACTCTTTATGTGCTCTTTCCATATTTTTATCTATTATAGCTAATCTAGCTATCTTTGTATATTTAACTGCACCATCTAGCAACATAAGTAATAATTGTTCTTTAGATGCTGTGTTTACAGAATTTTGTTTATATGTATTATATGGATTTGCCTTATACATAAATTTCTCCTCACCTACTTAAATAACTTAAAAATATCATTAATTTTAGCTATAGCTTTAGAATTTTCATCTTTTACATTTTCATATATTTCTTTTCTGAGTATAACCTTATCTTTAGGTGCATCAATAGCTAGTTTGACACTACCATCATCTATCTTTACAACTTTTATTTCTATATCGTCTCCAATTAGTAAAGATTCATCTTTTTTTCTAGTAATTACTAACATTTTTATCACTTCCTATTTATCAAAGGTTCTTTTATTTGATATTTATCATCTTGTAATATTAATTGTTTCCCTTTATTATTTTTTATATTTATTATTATAGGAGCTTTTAAATTTACTGTACTTTTTTCTAAGGTATTTCCTAGAGTTATTATATTTAATAACAATACATCTTTAGGTGTTTCTATTTGTAATGACTTTATAGTTTCATCATCTAAATTTATTTCATAATCCTTTTTTACATCAAAAGGAGATATAGCTATAAATCCTATATTTTCTTCTTCTGTAGAGTTAATTAATTTAAATTTAGAATCACCTTCAATGTCACTCAGTATAAAAGTTTTGTAATTTTCAAATCCAGGAAGTCCTTTTTCAAATGTTATATTCATAATTACTCCTCCTGACTATCTTAAATAATCCATTACACTAGGTTGTATTAATTTTGACCCAACTTGAATTGATATATTATAAAGCATTTCTGCTGATTTTAATTCTATAAATTTATTTACATGGTCTACATCTTGGTCTAAAGATAATACACCTTTCATATTTAATATATTATCATCATTAAAATCTTTTATTTTTTCTGCAGTATTTACTCTAACTCCAAAGGTAGTTCTTGTATCTACAGTATGATTAAAAAGTTTATCTATATCATCTTTTACAGTTCCTAGTAATTCTTTTTTATTTTTTTCTACGTCTTTACCATTTGATATATCATTCATAAGTTTTGATAAATTATTTATTTGATCTAAATAATTTTTCCCATCATTTTCAAAAATTTCTTTAGCTGAAACATTATAATCCATAGTTATTCCATCTGAAATTTCAGCTTTTAAATCTTTATTATTTACAGCTGGATTTAATTTTAATGTAACAACTCCATCTTTTTCTTCAAATGATACTGGAACTTCATCAACTTCAGTTCCACAAAACATATGTCTTCCACCATGTGAAGTATTTAATGATTCTGCTAGTTCTTTAATTTTTTCATTTAGTTCTGCGTGTATAGCTTTCATTTCTTCATCTGAGTAAGTTCCATTACCTACTTTTAATAAATTGATTTTTATTTCTCCTAGAGTATTCCCAACTTCTGCTAGAGTTGCATCCGTATTATTCATCCAACCTGCTATTTCATCTATATTTTGATTATACTTTTCTGTATATTTAATTTCATTGTTTAAATTCATTATTTTAATGGCCTTGTGCGGATCATCTGACACTCTGTTAATTTGTTTTCCTGAATCAAGTTGTCTATTTATAGCATCCCTTCTTTGTAAGCTTTGTTGCGTATCATACATATGATTTCTAATCATTGAAGAATCTGTTATTCTCATACCTGCCTCCTAAGTTATCTTATTAATCCATTTACTACAACATTTAATAATGAGTCTATAGTTGAAATCACTTTAGCACTTGCATTATATGCATGTTGGAATTGAACTAAGTTTATCATTTCTTCATCTAAAGTTACTCCAGATACGTTAAGTCTTGAATTATCAACATCTTTTAAAATTTTACTTTGATTTTTTTCATTTCTTATAACTTCTTGAGTTTCATTTCCTAACCTTTGAATTATATCATTATAAAAATTGTTTATAGTGATATTTTCTCCACCTATAGATACTTTTTCACCTTTTAATTTATATATCTTTTGTGCTATTTCTGATGACACATTTATATCTGTTTTTTTGCTTAATATATCATCTTTTACTTTTAATATTGGCTTATCTGCAACTTCAAAAAAATCAATTCCTAAAATCTTATTTACATTATCTTTTATACCTTCAGCTAATTTTTTCACATCATCTTTAAAGCCATTTATCTTATCTATCATATCCAGTGAACCTTTTATTTCACCCGATACACCTTTTATTCCTTTAAGATCTGCTTCTGTTATATCTTTTCCATTTTCTAACTTTTCTTTTAATAACTTTTGAACATCTTCATCTTGAATATTCATTTTAAAACTTAGATCATCTAAAATTTTATCTCTTTCATCTAATAAATCATTAGGAGATTTCCCACTTCCTTGGACTAGTTTTATATGTCTTTCTAATTCTTTTAATTGATCTAATTTACCATTTATTTCTTTTATATTTTCATTTAATTTTATTTGAGCACCTTCGCTTAATTTATCTAATTTATTATAAGCTTGATTTATTTTTTTTGATAGATAGTCACTATTTTGTATAACTATATCTTTTGCTCCTTTATCTTTTTCATTTTTAGAAAGCTCTTGCCAACCTATAAAGAAATTATTTATAGATGCTGATATTCCATTTTCTGAAGGTTCATTAAATATTGTTTCCATATTAGTATAGTGATCATATTTAATCTGTATTTCTCCATAATTGTGACTTTCACTTCTAAATTGAAAATCATAAAAAGTATTTCTAATTCTAGTAATGTCTGTAGCTTCAACTCCTGTACCCAGTTGACCTGCACCTAAAGTACTGTTATATCCTGGATAACTATATGCACTCCTTGCACTTTGTTCTACTTTTTGTCTTGAATACCCAGGAGTATTCATATTATTGATATTATGAGAAGTTGTTTGTATTGATGCTTGACTTACACTCATTCCTGTTCTTGCTGATTGTAAGCTACCTAATAATCCTGTCATAGTTTCTCTCCATTTCTCCTATTTGCCTACTTGCCCATAAGCATTGTAAGTACCTATTCCTTGATTTGGTTTTATAACATTCATCATTTTTTTTGTAAAAAATAATCTTTGTTTTAAAATAGTTTGATTTGCTTCTTTTTGCAATTCAATCATTTTTATATTTGATTTTATTTCTTCATATGCTTCTTTAATTTTCTCATCATCACAATTTTCAATTAAAGAACTCATACTAATTTCTTCTGTAATTATATTTCTTCTTTGTATTTCTAACTTAGCTATATCTCTTGATATATTCTCTAAATCTTTAGCTATTTTATCCATCTTTGTTACTTCTTTATTAATTATGAACTCATGCTGTTCATCTAATAAATTTAATAATTTTTTAAATAACTTTCTTTGTTCATATATTATAACTTTTAATTCAGGGTTCAAATCTTTTTCCTCCTAAAGTTTTTCAATTATCTTCTTTGCTAAATCTCTAGAATTTACTTTGTAAGTTCCACTTTCAATTTGTTTTTTTAATCTATTAATTTTTTCCATATCCATTGATTCTTCTTTTGAATTAACTTTACTTAAGTATTTACCTAATTCAGATAGTTCTAATGTATCTGTTTTATTTTTGTTTTTATAATTATTATAATTTTTTATTTTATCCATTTTATATATATTATTGAACGCTATTTTTACATCATTGCTAACTTTCAAAATATACCTCCTCAAGAATTTTAATATTCTTCTTGCATTGATTTTATTTTTGATAACCTTACTGCTATCCTATCATGAATTATCATACTTTCTCCACTTGCTATATTAACTCCATTTACATTTATATCTAAAGGATCTTCTAAACTTTTTTCAAGTTGTATTACATCCCCAACCTTAAAATTAACTATTTTTTCTATTTTTTCACGAGTAGATCCTACTAAAACTTCTAGTTCCATCTTTGCTTCTGATATAGATTCTATAGCATTTATAGGTTCTAATTCACCTAATTCTAATTGTTCAAATTTAGGTTCATAAACTTCTTTTGTTTGTTTTTCATTTTGCATAAATTTATCTCCTTATATCTTATAAATATAAATCAATTAAAAGTCCATTAATTTCATCAATTTGTGATGCCATATCTATATTTTCTTTTTCATTATTAAAGAAATCTCTAGTTATACTTTCTAGTTTTTCATTTACTACATTTACTGTTCTAAAGTAGTTTTGATTCCAAAAACTATCTTTTTTATCTATTTCATAAGCATACTCAACTACAGATTTTAAATATTTTTGTATAGCTTGTTTATAACTAATAACATCTGTATATCCTTTTGTATGTATTAACTTTTTACCTATATCTTTTATTTGATTTAAATATTTATCTACTTCTTCTTTTGTTTTTAATTTATTAACTTGATTAAAACTTTCACTAAAACTTATTCCCTGTTTAATTTTTCTTGTATCTATGCTAGCACTTTCTTGAACTATTTTAAAATCATTTATCTTCATAATTAACCTCTAATAAAATTAACTTATAGCTAATTTGTCATACTTTTGTATTTGCACTTTCCTACTGTATCTATTAATTCGTCTAAATTCATAGGTTTATAACAATAATACCCTTGTACTAAATCACAATTTATAGTTTTTAACATTAAATACTCTGATTCAGTTTCTACTCCCTCTGCTACAACTTTCGCTTTAGTTGTATGAATCATTTTTATTAAACTCTTGATAAACATAGGATTTACATTCATATATTCTACTAATGATTTATCTATTTTTATTTCATCTACATTATAATTTTTTATATAATTTATAGAATTAAACCCTTTACCAAAATCATCTATAGATATTTTTATTCCTGTACTTTTTATTTCGTTTATTATATCGTTTATTTTTATAATATCTTCTATATTTTCACTCTCAGTTAATTCTAGTTTTAATAAATTAAAATTAAAATTAATTTTATTTATACTATTTATCAAATCTTTAATAAAAAATTCATTCTCTAGTTGATTTGGGGATATATTAACCGATAAATCTATTTCTGCATTCACTATATCATTTAAATATTTTATATCTTCACAGGCTTTTTCTAATATCCATTTTCCAAGTATGTTTATATATCCATATTCCTCTGAAAAAGCTATTATTTTTTCTGGATTTATATATCCATGTTCAAAGCTAAACCACCTTATCAACGCCTCTACTCCAACTATCTCTCCACTTTGCAAATCAACTTTTGGTTGATAATATAATTTTATTTCTTCTTTTTTTATAGCTTCTTCTATAGATTTTATACTTATATAATCATCATATCTTTCATTATAAATCTCAAATCCACTTCTTTTTTTTGACAAACTAGACATGCACACTTCCAATTTAGAAGTAGCATCTTCTATATTTAAATCTTTGTCTTTATATATAACAGCTGCAATATTAAATTGAATATATATCTTATACTTATTTTCAACTTTATCTAACAATGTAGCCATTATATTATTCATAAATTTTTTAATATATGCTTCATTTACATTTGGTGTATATATAGCAAATGCAAAATTTGATAGTCTAGCTAAAATCATATCTTTACATTTATAGTTTAAATTTTTAGCTATAAATTTTATTATCTTATTACCTTTTTCAACTCCATAATTAATATTTATAAAGTTTATTCCATCAATTTTAATTCTTATTATAGTTCCATTTGACTTCCATTTTATATAATTACAAAAATACTTTTTATTGTATAAGCCTGTAAGATTATCTTTTCTTGGTATACGCAAAAATATATTTTTCTTAATTTTTTTTAGTTGTCTTTTTTTCATATTTTTCTCCATAAATAAGGAACATACATACTACTATATATAGGTTAAATAAAATTTTAGCCTTTGTAATATTTCATTACCTTAGGAACATATTTTTGAGTTTCTTTTGGCATTAAATATATATCCTCTAAAGACTTAACTCCCCTTCTCATCATTCTAGTAGGTCCTCCATTATATGCCATTAAAGCCATCTCAACATCACCATGATATCTATCTAAATATTCTTTTATGTGCCTTGTACCACCATCTATATTTTGTTCAATATCAAATGGGTTTGTAACTCCTAAATCTCTACAATTTTCCGGCATAAGTTGCATCAATCCTTTAGCTCCTGCTGGAGATTCAGTTTTTGGATTAAAGTCTGATTCAACTTTTATTATTGATTTTATCAATTTTTCATCAACACCATATTTTTTCGATGCTATAGATATAGCATTTTCTATTTTAGTGTTTATATCTTCATTTTTAGAACATACCTTTAATTTATGTCTATTATGTATAGAGTTTACCGTATCTAACTCTTTACTTGAATTTAAACTGTGCTCACATTTACTTACATTCTCAGTCATATTTACATTTTGAATATTATATACTTGATTTTTACTTGCTATCGCTTCTAGTAAATTTATTAACAACATATCAAATCCGTTATTATGACTACTACAATTGCAACTTCTAAAACTATTATTAGACATCAAAGATGCTATTTTAAATAATTCTATATTATCAATCATTTTATCACCTCTACCATATAGTTCTATTAATTATACGTCAATTAACTAAAATACTTGATGTTTTTAAATTTAATAACTTTAAATTAATACAAAAAAATAAGGTCATATTTTTATGACCTTATTTTTTATTAGTCTAGATTTCTTAAATCATCCATTAATTTTGTTTTATCAGCAGTTTTTTCATCTTTCATTTTTATTATTTTTGCAGGAGAACCAGCAACAACTGCTCCAGCAGGAACATTTTCAGTAACTACAGAACCAGCAGCTACAACTGCACCTTCTCCTATTCTAACACCTTCAAGTATTACTGCATTAGCACCTATCATTGCATTATCTTCTACTATAACTGGATCTGCTGAAGGTGGCTCTAACACACCTGCAACTACTGCCCCAGCTCCAAGGTGAACATTTTTACCAAGTGTTCCTCTAGCTCCTATTACAGCGTTCATATCTACCATAGAACCTTCTCCAACTACTGCTCCTATGTTTATAACTGCCCCCATCATTACTACAGCATTTTTACCTATAGTAACCATGTCTCTTATATAAGCACCTGGCTCTATTCTTGCATGCTCATGTAAGTAGTTATACATTGGTATTGCAGAGTTTCTTCTGTCATATTCCATGTGTATATCAACTAACTTATCCTTTTGAGCATCTAAAACTGGCTTTATTGCCTCATAGTCTCCTATTATAGTGAATGAACCGTTGTTTCCAAATACTTTGTAATCTTCAGTTGACTCAGCTTTTAAATCTCCGTTCACATAAACTTTTACTGGAGTCTTCTTCTCAACTGTCTTTATATATCTTGCTATTTCGTATGCGTCATTTAAATTTATCATTCGTTACCTCCTAATTAGCTTAGCATATCGTCCATATTGTAGTATCCAGCTTCTTTATTAACTAAATACTTAGCTGCTGTTATAGCTCCATTTGCAAATATATCTTTAGATTGAGCTCTATGACTTATCATAACTTCTTCATCTAATCCTGCAAATATAGCTTCGTGTTCTCCAACTATTGTTCCACCTCTTACAGCATGTATACCAACTTCATTTTCCATTCTCTTGGCATCTCTTCCGTGTCTTCCGTAGTTATAATTAACTTCTGGTAAAACTTCTTTAACTGCATTGGCAACCATTATAGCTGTTCCACTTGGTGCATCAACTTTTTTATTGTGGTGTTTTTCTATTATTTCTATATCAAATCCCTTTAATGCCTTTGCCGCTTCTTTTACAAGTTTTAGCATTACATTAACTCCTAAAGACATATTAGAAGAATGGAATATTGGTATTATTTTTGAAGCTTCTTTTATTTGTTCTAATTGCTCTTTAGTAAATCCTGTTGTAGCTATTACTAAAGGTGTTTTTGTTTTAAGTGCATAGCTTAACACATCATCAAGTGCAGAGAAATGTGAAAAGTCTATTATAACATCAGCTTCTTCTTTTATCTCACTCATTTTATTATATAATTTATAGTCAGCAGTTTCTCCTGTTGGCATAGAACACCCACAAACTAACTCTGTATCTTTATCTTCATTTACACATCTAGTAAGAACTTTTCCCATCTTACCAAGTGAACCATTTACTATAACCTTTATCATTTTAATCCTCCTAAAACTCAAAACCGTAGTTTACAAGTTCGTCTCTTAAAGCTTTTAAATTATTTTCTTCCATAGGAGCAAGTGGTAATCTTAAATCTCCAACTTCAAATCCTAATATATTCATAGCAGTTTTTACTGGTATAGGATTAACTTCTATAAATAATTTATCTATTAATGCTTTCATACCCAGTTGTAGTTCTCTTGAACCTTTAACGTCACCATTTAAGAATTTTTCTACTAAATCATGAGTTTCTTTTGGGCAAATATTTGCAACTACAGATATAACTCCAACTCCACCAAGTGATAAAAGTGGTAATATAGAATCATCATTTCCTGAGTATATTGCAAAACCTTCTGGCACTAATCTAGCTATTTCTGCTACTTGTGCTATATCTCCACTAGCTTCTTTAACAGCTACTATATTTTCTATTTTTGCAAGTTCTGCTATTACACTAGGTTTTATATTAACTCCTGTTCTTCCTGGAACATTGTATAATATAATTGGTAGTTCTGTACTAGCTGCTATAGTTTCAAAGTGAAGTTTAAGACCTCTTTGATTTGTTTTGTTGTAATAAGGAGTTATTACTAAAAGTCCATCTGCTCCTAATTTTTCAGCTTCTTGGCATAAGTAAACTGAATGCATAGTATCATTAGAACCTGTACCTGCTATAACTGGTATTCTTTTATTAACTTTTTTTACAGTAAAATCTATTACAGCAAACTGTTCTTCATCAGACATTGTTGTAGATTCTCCAGTAGTTCCACAAACTATTAATGCATCTGTGTTATTTTCTATATGATATTCTATTAATTCTCCAAGTTTTTCAAAATCTACACCATCTTCGTTAAAAGGAGTAACTAAAGCAACTCCAGAACCCTTAAATAACATACTCAATACCTCCTAATTTTTATACTAAATCATATTTTAAAAGAAGTTCAGCAATTTGTACAGCATTTGTAGCAGCACCTTTTCTTATATTGTCAGCTACTACCCACATATTTATACCACTGTCTACGCTAAAGTCTCTTCTTACTCTACCTACAAATACTTCATCTCTTCCACTAAGTTCAAAAGCTGTAGGATATACATTATTTTCTATATCATCTACTAATTCTAATCCTTGTGAGTTTGCTAGTAAAGCTTTTAATTCTTCTATATCAAAATCTTTTTCAAACTCTACATTTATAGATTCACTATGTCCATTTACTACAGGTACTCTTACTGTAGTTGCTGTGATTTTTAAATCATAGTCATTTAAAATTTTCATAGTTTCATTTATCATTTTCATTTCTTCTTTTGTGTATCCATTATCCATAAATACATCTATGTGTGGTAAGCAGTTATATGCTATAGGATGTGGATAGAATTTATTTTCTAATCCTTTTATTCCATCTTCTAAATCTTTAGTTCCTTTTACTCCAGAACCTGATACTGCTTGATATGTTGAATATACTATTCTTTTTATATTGTACTTGTCATTAAGAGGTTTTAATGGCACCATTGCTTGTATAGTAGAACAATTTGGATTTGCTATTATACCTTTATGTTCTTTAACAGCTTCTGGATTAACCTCAGGAACTACTAAAGGTACATTTTCATCCATTCTCCATGCGCTTGAGTTATCTACAACAACTACACCTTTTGAGGCAGCTATTGGTGCGTACTTTTCACTTACACTTCCTCCTGCTGAGAAAAGTGCTATTTGTATATCTCTATCAAATGAATTTTCATTTAGTTCTTCTACTGTATATTCTTTTCCTTTAAATTCTACTTTAGACCCTGCTGATCTAGCTGAAGAAAATAAATATAAATTATCTATTGGGAAATTTCTCTCTTCTAATACCTTTAAAAAAGTTCTTCCAACCATACCAGTGGCTCCAACTATCGCAACGTTTACTCTTTTCATATCTATGCGCCTCTTTTCACTTAAAATTTCATAATCCAATAATATATACGTAATTTTAGTATATATTATTTTAAATATCAATGTCTAGTATATAAACATAGCATTAATAGCAATAATTTTTAAAATTTAAGCATTAATGTCCATATCAATAACCTTTATATGTTATATTATGACTTTCATATGTATTTGTGATTCAATTGCAATATCTTATTGTATTGCAAACGCTTAACAATTATGATATAATTCATATAATTTGAATACATCACAAAATAAAAACCGACAGATATTTATTATCTATCGGTTTTTATTTTTTATTTAAATTTTATCTGCATTCATCTACAAATCTCTTGAATAAATTAAGCATATGAGGACTATAATCTACCATCAGTTCTGGATGCCACTGAACACCCAATACAAATTTTTCATTTTCCTTTTGAACAGCTTCTATTATTCCATCATTTGAATATGCTATTACTTTTAAATTATTACCTAAGGTCTTAACACTTTGATGATGATAGCTATTTACTAATACTTTTTCTTTTATAATTTCTTTTAATATAGAATTTTCTTTTATATCTATATAATGAGTTCCTAGATAAGTTTTTGTTTCTTGATTATGTTTTATATGACTTCCTTTTATATATTTCAAATCTTGGTATAAACTTCCCCCTAAAGCTACATTTAATACTTGTAATCCTCTACATATACCAAGTATTGGTTTATTCATTTCTAAAGCTACCTTTATTACTTCTATATCAAATTCATCTATAATCGGATTTATATACCCTAACTCTCTAACAGGTTCTTCTTTATATAAGTTAGGATTTACATCATCTCCTCCAGATATAATTATTCCATCCATAGCACTTACTTGTGCTTTTATATTTTCTTTATTTGTGTTTACAGGAACAACAATCGGTACCCCTCCTGCTTTTTCAATTGCATCTACATAAGCATTTGTAAGATTTACTCTTTCAAGCCCATTAAAAGCTCCTGAATCTATAGTTGCTAATCTTCCCAATACCCCTATTAAAGGTTTCATACTTATCCCTCCATATTAACTAAAGTATTTAACTTAAAATTTGGTCTCATTTCTCCAATTATATCTTTTCGGGCGTTAAATAGTTTTGGGTTTGCAAACTTTTCTAGTTCTTTTAATTCTTTTTTATTTATTAAATTAAGCTGTCTTAAAACTTCCATGGTAGCACATGCAGTTGCTTGAACTGAACCATCCTCAACTTTTATTGCTATTCCAAGTTTATTATTTTTATCTCCAACTAAATATACTCCTTGTGCTCCTGCTTTACCAAATATTCTATCTCCACAAACACTCATAAGTGCAGTGCAAAATCTATCTCTTCCTGCAACCATTTCAGGGTACTTCATCATAGATGATGTTATTTTATTTGCATATTCTTCTTTTTGATCTAACTTTTTAGAATCTGCTAATCTTGAAAATCCATAAGCAAACCTTTCTAGAGGCATAGCATGAACTGGTGCTCCACATCCATCAATTCCAATTATTATATCTTCTTTGTTGTAATCACAAACAAATGATATATTTTCTAAAATTCTTTGTTGAACTGGATGATTTATATCCAGGTATGTATCTAAATCTTCATTTAAATTTTTAGCAGATATTAACATTCCACTATGTTTTCCAGAACAATTATTATGTTCTTGAGTTAAAGGCTCTTTACTTTCTATTAATTCTTTGTATATTTGACTATTGCCAGGGACATGTATACCACAGTTTAACTTATCTACACTTATATTAGCTTTTTGTAATATTTCTCTGGTACACTCTACATGATATTGTTCTCCTGAATGAGATGAGCAGATAAAAGATATTTCTCTATCACTTATATTAAATCTTTTATCTGCTTTTGTTTCTAAGACTTGTATAGCTTGTATTGGTTTTACTGATGATCTTGCGTATATTACTTTTCTTGGATCTCCTAGGGAGTATATAAGTTTCCCCTCTGAATTTACTACGGCTACATGTACGCTATGAGTACATTCAACCAAGCTACCTCTAGTTACTTCTATTGCTTTATTCAAATTCAATCTCCCCCCTAAATTTATTCTTTTATATATATATTTATCTATAATTTAATTAGTACTTTTATTTTTAAATTAATTTAGGGTTTACATCATTTTTTTCATCATCGTATCTATTTAAGTTTTTAAGAGCAGGACCTTCAATTACGTTTCCTTTATAATCAAATCTAGATGCATGACATGGACAGTCCCATGTTTTTTCAGCAGAGTTAAAAGTTAATTCACAGCCTAAATGAGTACAAGTTATATCTACTATATATAATTTTCCATCACTGTCTCTATAAGCTCCACACCTTTTACCATCTACATTAACTACTTTTCCTTCTCCTTTATCTACATTAAAATCTTTCTCTCCAACTTTAAACTTTCCTTTTATATACTCTTTTCCTACATTTAAATTTTCTGTTACAAACTGTGTAGTTAACAAACTACCTTTTCTATTAGGTTTAAATATATTTTCATATTCAGATTTTCTATAACACATTAAATCTTTTATTATAATAGAAGCTAATGTCCCATTACTCATTCCCCACTTACAAAATCCTGTTGCTACATAAACATTATCTTCTTTTTTATTTACATAACCTATATATGGCATATTGTCAAAACTTATATAATCTTGAGCAGACCATTTATATTTAAATTCACTTACTTTAAATTTTTCACCTAGTTTAATTTTTAGCTTTTCGTAAATTTCTTCTTCATTTTTGCATTGTCCAACTTTATGATCTCCTCCCCCTGCTATTATTAAATTTTTACCTTCTCCTGTATAAGTTTTAAATGTAATTCCATTTTCCTCTACATTTAAATACATACCTCTTGGTATTTTTTCTTTGTACTCTCCTCCTAATAAATAAGACCTTTCTCCTTTTTCTTTTGCATAATAAAAATTAAGTCCATCATACCATGGAAAATGGGAAGCCATAATAATATTTAATGCTTTTATTATTTTATGGTCTTTAGTTTTTACTTTATAAATATTTTCTTTTTCATAATCTACAATAGGAGTATGTTCATAGATTTTTACCCCTAGTTTTAGACATACTTTAGTTAGTTCATCTAAATATTTTTTTGGATTAAATTGAGCTTGATTAAAAAATTCTATAGCTCCTTTTACTTCAAAAGGAATATCTAAAGTATTGTGATACTTACATTTTATACCTAAGTTTTCACAAGTATTAAATTCTTCTTTTAACTCTTCTATATAATTTTCATTATCTGCATATATATAAGAAGACAATCTTTCAAAACTACATTCTATTTTGTTATTTTTTATTATCTCTTCTATTAAATCTATAGCTTTTTCATTTCCTTCATAATATAGTTTTGCACTATCTAATCCATACTTATCTCTTATTTTTGAATAAATTATTCCATGTTGTGAAGTAATTTTGCCTGTATTTCTTCCAGAACTTCCACAACCTATTTTATTTGTTTCTACTATAGCTGTTTCAATACCCTTTTTAGATAATAAGTAAGCTGTTGTAATTCCAACTATGCCTCCACCTATTATAAGCGTATCTACCTCTAAATCTTCTTTTAAACTTTCAAAATCTAATCCTTTAGAACTTAACATCCAATATGATTCATTCATAAAATTTTCAACTAGACTATCTAGTTTCTCCTTTCTTATAAATTAATTTCCCTTATATTTGTATATTTCCCTTTTCTTTCTTAATTATTATAAGCACTTATTTTGACTTTAAAAATTTAAAATTTATTTAAGAATGAGTTGATAACTAGTTAAAATTAATAAATCCAGTATAATAAAAAAGATTATAGAGTGTATTAATGTATCTAATTTTAAAAATAACCTTAATAATTTTCTTAATAATAAAATATTTGAATAAACAAAAGAGAGTATCGTATTTCACGATACTCTCTTTTATCTAAATTGGACAAAAGGATTGTATATAACTTAACCAAACGTTAAAGCCGACGCCTTATCAGACTTTTAGTGCGGGAAGGTTATATACAATCCTAATCTCCTAAATTAATACTGATTTATAAAGAAGAACTCACCTGGTCCTATAGGAGCTCCAAGAAGCGCCCAAGCAACTGCAAACACAGTCCATGCAACTAAGAATCCTATAGATATCGGTAACATCATTCCCATTAAGTTACCTATTCCAAAATTTTTCTTATATTTTTGTCCAAAGATTACTATAACTCCCATATAACTCATAAGCGGAGATATTATATTTGTAGATGAATCCCCTATTCTATACATTAACTGTACTCCAGCAGGTGAGAATCCAGCACTCATAAGTATTGGTATAAATATTGGAGCAAGTAAACCATACTTAGACGTACCACCAGCTATAAATAAGTTAACTATTGCTGTAAACCATATAAATGCAATCATCAACATCATAGCCATGAAAGTATTATCTGTTGGTATTTTAGCTACTAATGCTGCACCTAATTGTGCTATATATATACCTAAATGCGAATCATTAAAGAAATTTAAGAACTGTGCAACGAAAAATAATATAACTATTATAGAAGCCATACTCTTCATAGATGTAACCATTGCACCTATAACATCATCTTTAGTTTTAAATGTTCCTGATTTAAAGCCATAAACTATACCTGGTACCAAGAACACTACAAACATTAACATCATTATCATATCGCCACTAAAGAATATAGACTCTAAAAACTTATTTACACCAGTTACTGCCATAGTTCCTTCTGGAGTTATACTAGTCATCGGAACTGTTTTAGATAAATCTCCAACTATTGGTATTACATTGTTTTTATCAAATGGTAAAACTGTTAATAATATAAATGCCACTACTCCAAGTAAACTCATATTAGCAGCTTTAAATGCTTTCTTTTCTTGCTGAGTTAAATCTCCAGTTTTTTCAACAACATCAGCTTCTTTCTTATCATATTTTCCCATACTTGGCTCAACAATCTTATCTATTATAAGAGTTCCGATTAAAACTATTATAAATGTTGATGCCATTAAGAAAAACATATTAGAAGTAGATTTTAACATTGGCGCAAAACTTGTCCCAACTAAAGCATCTCCTGTTTCTGCAGCTGCTTGAGTAAACGGTATTAATAATGCATCAAATGAACCTATAAGTAAGTTTGCACTAAATCCACCCGAAACTCCTGCAAATCCTGCTGCAAGACCTACCATAGGATTTCTTCCTATTGTATAGTAAACTAGTGCCGCAAGAGGTATTAATACAACATATCCTGCGTCAGATGCAATATTTGACATAACTCCTAAAAATATAACAACTGGTGTTACAAGTTTAGCAGGTGTTGCTTTAACTATACTTTGAATTCCTATTGATAAATATCCACTTTGCTCCATTACACCTATTGCTAACATTATTATAAGTATTGCTCCTAGTGCACTCATTCCCATAAAGTTTTTAATAACAGAACCTATTATGTAAGACAATCCATTAGAATATGTTTCTGCTACTGTAGTACCAGAGGCTGTTACTTTTAAAACTTCAATAGGTTTTTGCCCCAATAAATTATTTATAGGGAAACTTCCAAGTTCAGTATTTGCAACTACCCCAAACATTCCAAGTACTGCTGAAAGTAAAAGTACAGCTATTGATATATAAACAAATAATAATGCTGGACTTGGTAATTTATTCCCAACTTTTTCAATTACAGCCATACACGATTGAAGCTTCGATTGCTTTTCTCTTTTACTCGATACATTCAATTCCATAATAATTCCCCCTAAAAAATTTTTAATATGTATGAATCTCTTTTCTTAAAAAGATTATACTATATGCTTTTAATTTTTTCTACAATTTTGAATATTTTAACTTTTAAATATTTTATTTATATTTCGACTTTTTATGTCAATAATATAATTTATTTATATTTAATTTAATTTATCATTTTATATATGTAATTTTTACAAAAAATAAAACAAGGCAAGTGATTATAAATCAAAGCCTTGTTTTATGCGCTTGAAATTTATTGTTTGTCTATGGCAGAAATTTTTATGATATTATATATATAACCATCCCAAGTATTTTTAAACGCTTTCGTTTAAATATTCTAATATACTTTTCCTTATATTATTTTTTCTGCCTACAGTTTCTTTTGAGTTTATCATTGAACTAATAATCGATTCTTCAACAGATTCTATTAAAGCTCTAAACACTAAATCTATTTTTTTTTCATTAATTATGTTAATGCTCACTATATCTCTTTTTTCATAATGATTTATTTTATTTTGTGTTGTAAACGTAACAACTATATCACCACTTCCATTTCCTAAATAAGACCCTGTTCTTCCAAGTGATATACTAGCTCTTTTTGATAATCTTTTTAATTGCCTTTCACTTAGTGGTATATCTGTTGCTATTATAATTATTATAGATCCTTTTTCAAGTTCTGAAATTTCATTGTCAAATGTCTCTTTTATTAATTTTTCTCCATTTATCATTAAATCTTTTTTAAGTCCAAAATTTGATAATACCAAGCTACCTACTGTATATTCTGTTTCATCTAATTTTATAATTCTTGAAGATGACCCTATTCCTCCTTTAAGCTGATAACAACTCATTCCTGTTCCAGCTCCTACTGATCCCTCATCAAATATTTTCTTTGCATTTTTTATAGCATCTAACACATGTTCTTCTTTTAAATAAAAGCTTCTTATATCATTTAAAAATCCATCATTACATTCTAATACTATAGGATTTACAGTTCCAGTTGTATCACCTATATCTTCATTTTCACTTAGCATATACTTAATAAGTCCATTACAAGCTGTACCTATACTTAAAGTATTAGTTAGTATAATAGGAGTTTCTATATTTCCTAATTCCTCTATTTGTATAAGTCCCATGCTTTTTCCAAAACCATTTATTACATAAGAAGATGCCATTACTTTTTCTTTAAATATATTTTCACTATGAGGAAGTACAGCTGTTACTCCTGTTTTTATATCTCCTTCATCTAATGTTACATGACCTACTTTGACTCCATATATATCTGTTATTAAGTTATTTTTACCTTTTTTAAAATTACCTATTTTTATATTGTATTTACTATCAATTCCCACATCTATCACCTCTATATAATCTTTATATTCCTTACTTTTAAATACTTTTATATAAATGTATATTATTTTAAAAGCATATAATTCCTTCTTTTGACAGTCTACATATTTTAATTTAAAATATGTAGTATATATTATTTAAAATTAAGTAGATAGAATGGAGATATGAATTTTGATAGTTATGACGAGAAAAAAACGCATTCTTTATAATATAATTATGGCGTTTCTTTCACTGACAATTGCTACTATTTTAATTGTTCAATTAACACTAAAATTAGGTTATAATTCGGAAATAATTTTAACAAATATAGCTTATACAATTTGGATAATATTTGTTATTGATTTTGTAATTCGATTTTTTATAAGTACTGATAAAAAATCATTTATAAAGAATAATATAATAGACTTAATCTCTATTATACCTTTTCATACATTTTTTATATTACTATCTAATTTAGGAATTTTTCATTTAGGTAAATATATAATTTTATTAAAATTAGTTATGGTGTTGAGAATAGTAGCTATAGTAAAAAGAAGTAATAGTAATTTTTATAGATTTATGAGAACAAATAATTTTAGTTATACTTTGTTTATAGCTTTAATTCTAATATTTTTAAGTTCTATTGCTATGAGTTATTTTGAAAAGTGGAATATAGGCGATTCCCTTTGGTGGAGTATTGTTACTGTCACAACAGTTGGATATGGATATATTTGCCCAAAGACTTTTTCTGGCAGAATTGTTGCATCTATTCTTATGATATTTGGTATTGGCTTTATAGGTTCTTTAACCTCAACTTTATCTACATATTTTATAAAGAAAGAAAATATAAGGCATCATCACCATAAAAAGAAAAATAGCTATACTATCTTAGAAGACAGTATAAAAGATGTATTTATTGGTGCTAGATTTAGTAAAGATGAATATAAAGATATGGTTATACTTGATATCGTAAATAGATTAGAAAACTTTGATGATTTAAGCAAGGATGAAATAAGTACAATGTGTAATGTTCTTAATTCATTAAAAGATAATTAAATTTAAATATTAAAATACAATTATGATATTTATATAAAATTTTATGTATATAAATATCATAATTGTCTATAATGTTAATATAATTTTAAATAAATTTTTAATTATATCACTAAATATACTATACTTATTTCTCCTTTGGAAAAGACGAGTGCTCCACTGACACTCGTCTTTTTATTTTAAATACTCATGAATTTTTTTAATATTTTCTGGCATATTTGCGTCTATTACCCATTTTTTATCTATAATTTTAGTTTCAAAACTTCCTTCAAATGGTATCATATGTTGATTTATAGTAAAATCTTTATCATTTAAGATTTTGCTTTGAAGCTCTTTTATATCATTTATAGGTATATTAGTAGTTACTTGAGACATCATCTCCATACTTACTTCAAATCTTTTACCTGAATCTAACTTTTCATATTTTACAAGTATAGCTTTTAATACATTTCTTTGTCTTTGAGTTCTTTCGTAATCTCCATTACCTACTTTTCTTATTCTACAATAAGCCACGGCTTGTCTACCATTTAAAGTTTTTAAACCACTTCCTTGTATATAATCAGTTCCTGCTGGTAATTTTTCTATGTTGTTTATTTCATTTAAGTTTTGATTTATTTGATTTGCTTCATAATCTTTTAAATCTATATCTACTCCACCTATTATATCAATTACCTTTGCTAAGCTAAAAAAATCTACACTTACATATTTATTTATATCTAATTCAAAATTTGAATTTATAGTTTCCATTGAAAGTTCAGCTCCTCCATAAGCATATGAATGATTTAACTTATCTCTTCCATGACCTTTTATATCTACTAAGGTATCTCTAAGTATTGATACTAGATTTATTGTTTTTGTTTCAAAATTTATATTTGCAACCATTATAGAATCTGATCTTGATTTTTCTTCTTTACTTCTTCTATCTAGTCCAAATAAAGCAATATTCATAGATTTTTCATTTTTTAAAGCTTCTTGTTTTGCTTCTTTCTTTGAAATTTGTTCTTTTTTATGATTTTCTTTTATCATAAATGTTAATATTCCTACTGGAATAAATATAATTAGTAATAAGATTACTATAATTTTTTTATTAATTTTCACAAATTCACTTCCTTACATTTTATTTATGCTCGTTATAATTATTAACAATTTATTATTATAACATAAAAATTCCTAAGCTTTTAAAAGCTTAGGAGTTTTATTCAATAGATTTATTAAATTCTTTTAAGGTTTTAATTTCTTCTATTATTTTGCTTAGATGATAATTAAACACAGGACTTTTATTTTCTTCAACATCAAAACTTATTTCTTCTGTATTGTATAACTCTCTTAATGCATTATAGTTATCTTTATTTAAATACAGTTTACTTTCTAGTAATTCTATTGATTGCATGTGAAAATAAATTTCTCTACATATATTTATTGATTTTTCTAAATTTTCTATATCTGCATCATGCTTTCCACCATAATCTAGTTCATCTGTTAATTTTGAATATATTTTATCAAGTTGTTGTATATTTTTCTTAAATAAGTTTATGTCTAAATCTTCCTCGTTTACGATTTTAGATTCTATAAGTTGTATTGCAGATTTTTCTATATTTTTAAATTCAGCTATTGTTTTTGCTAAATAATTAGGTCTAGCTATTAAGTAGTTTGTTACAACACCTATAATTACTCCAACTGAAGTATCTATAACCCTGTGAATTGAGTAATATGCTGGATTATATGTACCAACACCTAAGTGTATTGCTAAAAATGTTACGCAAGATACTACTACTGAACTTATTTTTAACATATTACAAGTATAAATTGTAAGCATTATACCTATACCACATAAAATAGGCTCTCCTGGTTGAATTAAAGCAAATAAAAATCCGATTATACCACCTACAATTGTTCCTTTTACTCTATTTAATCCTACTTTCATAGAACCCTTTACTGTGTCTTGAACTGAAATTACACAAGCTATTGCACAGTAAAATAATTTTTGAACAAGGAACTTTCCTAATAACAGACATATCATTATTGCTATACCTGTTTTTATAGTCCGCATCCCCATTTTTTTTAACTTCAATGTCTTTACCTCCTAGTATATATCCGATTAGTCTAATTTTTTATGTAATGTATATTTATATAGTATAATTTATTCTTTAAAATTTTGGTATACTTAAAATTTTTTATTTTACAATTTATTTCTATCATATTTATATATATGTAATCATTTCATAATATTATTCAGCAAATCTCAAAATTCAAGTAAAAAAGGATGTCAAATTTAATGACATCCTTTTTTATTTAAATTCTATAATTATATTCCAGCTTGTTCTTTTAAAAAGTTAGCTTTATCAGTTCTCTCCCAAGGTAAATCTAAATCACATCTTCCAAAATGTCCGTATGCTGCAACATTTTTATACATAGGTTTTCTTAAATCTAAATCCCTTATTATTGCTCCTGGTCTTAAATCAAAGTTTTTATTAACTAAATCAACTAAAACTTCATCACTAACTTTTCCTGTTTCAAAAGTATCTATAAATATAGATAACGGTCTAGCAACACCTATAGCATAAGCAAGTTCTATTTCACATTTATCTGCAAGTCCTGCTGCAACTATATTTTTAGCAACATATCTTGCAGCATAAGCTGCTGATCTATCAACTTTTGTAGGATCTTTTCCAGAAAAAGCTCCTCCTCCATGTCTAGAATATCCACCATAAGTATCTATTATTATTTTTCTACCAGTAAGTCCTGTATCTCCTTGAGGTCCACCTATAACAAATCTTCCTGTTGGGTTTATATATATTTTAGTTTCCTCATCTAATAAATCACTTGGTATAACTACTTTTATAACTTTTTCTATTAAATCTCTTCTAATTGTATCATTGTCTACTTCTTCTCCATGTTGAGTAGATATTAATACAGTGTGAACTCTAACAACTTTATCACCATCATACTCAACTGTAACTTGAGTTTTTCCATCTGGTCTTAAATAACTTAACTCTCCATTTTTTCTAACTTCTGTTAACCTTCTTGCTAACTTATGTGCAAGAGATATTGGAAGTGGCATTAATTCTTCAGTTTCATTACAAGCAAAACCAAACATTATTCCTTGGTCTCCTGCTCCTATTTTTTCTATCTCATCATCACTAATCTCTCCACTTTTATTTTCTAAAGCTTCATCAACTCCCATAGCTATGTCTCCTGATTGTTCATCTATAGAAGTTATAACTGCACAAGTATCTCCATCAAATCCAAACTTTGCTCTAGTATATCCTATACCTTTAACTGTTTCTCTAACTAATTTAGGTATGTCTACGTAAGTATTAGTACTTATTTCTCCCGCTACTAGTACTAATCCTGTTGTAACTGTAGTCTCACAAGCTACTCTTGCTAGTGGGTCTTTTTCTAAAAGTGCATCTAATATTGCATCTGATATTTGGTCACATATTTTATCTGGATGCCCTTCTGTAACGGATTCCGATGTAAATAAGTGTCTTGCCATTTAAAATTCCTCCTAAGTTTATCTATTTATTTTATCGCTTACTATAAGTGCTAATTCTCTTAAAATCTTACATGCAACAACTGTGGATACATTTGTATTATCATAATCTGGACTAAGTTCTACAATATCTAATCCTACTAAGTTTATATTTGAATTTTTAAGTACCTTAAATACTTCTTCAAATTCTCTATAACTTATCCCTCCTGGCTCTGGAGTTCCAGTACCTGGAAATATTGATGGATCTAATACATCTAAATCAATAGTTAAATATACATTCTTACCTTCTAAAGATTTAACTATATCTAAAAAAGTATTTATTGTGTGAGTTTCCATATATGTATGCTTTTCTTTTAAAGCAAAATCAAACTCTTCTTTAGTTCCAGATCTTATTCCAAATTGAAATATCTTTCCATCTCCTACAATGTCCCAAATACGTTTTATAACTGTAGCATGAGAGTTTTTGTTATTATTATACTCGTCTCTTAAATCTGTATGCGCATCAAAATGAAGTACATATATATCATTATATTTTTCATAAACTGCTTTAAATGATGGTAAAGTTACTAAATGTTCTCCACCTATCATAAAAGGAACTTTAGAATCATCTACAATAGCTTTCGTTCCTTTATATATTTCATCTAAAACCTTATCCGTATTTCCTATGCTAAGTTCTAAATCTCCAATATCACAAATTTTATAATCATCCATATCTAAATCAAGAATTGGGCTGTATGTTTCAAGTCCATAAAATTCAGGTCTCATAGAAGATGATGCAAATCTAGTTCCTGGTCTATTTGAAGTAGTTCCATCAAAACCTGCTCCAAATACTATAAGTTTACTTTCATTGTAATCATCTTCCATAGACATAAATGTTGGTGTATTATAAAACTTATTTTTCATTTAACATATCCACTACATATTGAGGTAACATAAATGCTCCACTATGAATGTTACTGTTATAATATTTAGTTTTTAAACCTAGTTTTTCCCAATCTTCTTTATTTTGATCATTTATTGGATCATATTTTTTAGACGCAAATCCAAACAACCAATGTCCTGATGGATAAGTTGGTATATGAGCTTGATAAACCTTAACTATAGGGAATAAATTTTTAATTTTTTCATTTGCTCTTTTCATTTCTTTAGCATTAAAATCAAAGTATGGACTTTCATTTTGATTTACAAGTATTCCTTCATCACTTAATACTCTGTAGCAGTCTTTATAAAAATCAACTGAAAATAATCCTTCTCCAGGGCCTATAGGATCTGTTGAATCAACTATTATTAAATCATAAGATTTATCTTTTGAATTTTTTACAAAAGCTACTCCGTCTTCAAAATATAAATTAACTCTCTTGTCATCTAATTTGCAAGCACATATATCTATATACTCTTTAGATGCATCTACTACCATTTTATCTATTTCAACCATATCTATTTTTTCTATTTGAGGATATCTAGTAAGTTCTCTTACAGTACCACCATCACCTCCACCTATAACTAATACTTTTTTTATATTCATATTAGTAGCCATAGGAACATGAACTATCATATCGTGGTATATAAATTCGTCTTTATAATTTACCATCATTAACCCATCTAGAGTTAAAAACTTTCCAAGTTCCTTACTGTCAAATACGTCTACTCTTTGAAATTTTGATTGTTCACTAAATAAGTGTTTATCTACTTTTATTGAAAAACGTACATTATCTGTCCATTCTTCTGTGTACCAAAGTTCCATAACTTAAGTCCTCCAAATTTTTGAATTTAATTTTTTATGTTATTTATATTTATGTTTTTATTTGTCTATTTTACTGGTCTTTTGACCATATTTTATTTGTATGTTATAATTTAATTTGAATTTAATTTTTTATTTGTTTATTTTTATTTAATTTAGGTGATTTTTATTTATATAGCTTCTTGTGGCTTATGAGTAATGTTACCTAAATCTTTTTTTGCAAATTTTTGTATTTTAGAAGTTAAACCTCTTGGTATCTCTGTTGATTCACTTCTTTCTGCTTGTAACAATTCTTCTAATAGTTCAAAACTTTTCCAAGGATCTATATCTCCACAAGTGAAAAAATCAGCTGATGCATATCCGTATTCTGGCCATGTGTGTATAGTTAAATGAGATTCAGCTATTATAACAGCTCCTGAAACCCCCCATGGATTAAAGTGATGAAATACCGAATCAACTATTGTAGCTTTTGCATTTAGTGCCGAATCGTTCATGAATTTTTCTATAAGCTTTGGATCTCTTAATATATCCTCATTACAGTTGTAGTACTCTACTAATATGTGTCTTCCTAAAGTTTCAAATTTCATAGTTGCACTCTCCTTATTCAGTTTTTTGAATTTAATTTTTTATAACTAATATATAATCCAAGTTTTTATCTTTCATATCACATAAATATGCATTATTTTTCTTTAGTAATTTTATGTAATCGATTATTTCTTTTGTAATTTCTTCTCCAGGCGTTACTATTGGTATTCCTGGTGGATAAGCCATTATAGACTCACCTGAAATCCTACCTACACATTCATCAATTAAAATCATTTCTTTGTCTTTATAAAAAGCATCTCTTGGATTTAATTTTTGTATTGGATTTATTTGCTTAGTTTTTATAACTTTCATTTTTTCTTCTTTTTTATAGATATTAGATATTGCTTCTAAAGAATCAATTAGTTTATCAACATCTTCTTTTGTAGTCCCAATGGATATAAGAGCTAGTATATTATACAAATCTCCAAGTTCTACTTGAACTGAAAACTCTTGATAAAGCAAATCATATACTTCATGACCTGTTAAATTAAGTTTTGCTACATTTATGCAAAGCTTAGTTTCATCTACAAATTTAACTCCATCATTTCCTAAATTTTCAGTAGTAACAACTTTAATTCCTTTTATTTTATTTATTCTTGCTTTTGCATATCTTGATAAATTAAGTGCTTTTGATAATTGAGCATCTCCATCTAAAACTAAGTTGGATCTTGCTCCATCAATGCTTGCCATTAATAAGTATGATGATGATGTAGATTGAATCATATTTATACTTTGCAATACCTTACTTGATTCTATACGTTCATTATTTAAAAGTAATGCAGAGGCTTGAGTTAGAGCTCCTCCAGTTTTGTGAATACTTATAGCTGACATATCAGCTCCTAAGCTTATACTTGGAGGTGGTAAATCTTTATGAAATGGAAAATGTGCTCCATGTGCTTCATCAACTAAAACTAAAACATTTTCCTCATGACACAACTCAATTATAGCTTCTAAGTTACTACATGCTCCATAATAAGTTGGATTTAGTAAAAATAAAGCTTTTATATCTTTATGATTTTTAAGTTCATTTTTTATATCTTCATAAGATACATTTAAACTTATTCCAAGTTCATCATCAAATCCTGGTTGTATAAATACAGGTTCTCCACCAGTAAGTATTAAAGCATTAATAACCGATTTATGAATGTTTCTTGGAAGAAGTATCTTATCTCCTGGATTTATAGTGCTTAAAACCATAGCATGTATAGCCGATGTAGTACCATTTGTTATAAAAAAAGCATCGTCTGCATTATAAGCATTTGCTAATAAATCTTGAGCTTTTTTTATAATTCCACTTGGATTTGAAACATTATCCATAAGAGGCGATGAATTTATATCCATTTTCATAATATCCTTACCAAAATACTCATTTAAAACTTCTACTCCTTGATGTCTAACATGACCAGGAACATCAAAACAAGCTATATCTTTATTAGAGTAATCTTTCAAAGAAGTAAGTAATGGAGTTTGTTTATGACTTAATGTAAGGTCACTAAAAAAATTATCTTCTAACTTTTCTCCAATAGCTTCCATTTTAATCCTCCTTTCTATATTTTAAAATCAAATCTAAAAGTAAAGATTATTATTTCTATTCATAAAATTTAGTTTTATTAAACTTACAATATTTATTATATTAAGTTTTCATTTTTTTGCAAGCAATTTTTTTATATTTTTAAAATTTTTTATTATTTTTTAATTTTAGTATTCCTTCTATTTTTATATCTAACTTTTTATTTTTGTTTATATTAATTTTTTATAAGTTTAGTATAACTAACCTTTCGTTTACATTAATTTTTTGTAAGTTTAGTATAACTAACTTATTTTTAAGTTTTTCCAGTACTTTAATTCGATATCTATAATTTTTTAAGTATATCAATGCTAAACTTTTTTAAACAAATCAAAAATTCGTTTTCATATATTTAAAATAAATATTTATTAAAATCTTAATAAAAAAAGCTCGTATTTACATTGTATTTTGTAAATACGAGCTTTTTTATATTTATATTAAGCTAATTCTAAAGCTATATTCATCATTCTTGTAAATGCTGTTTGTCTTTCCATAGCAGTTGTAGCTTCACCTTTAAATGGACAATCTGATATTGTTAATATACAAAGTGCATTAACTCCAGCTCTTGCAGCATTCATGTAAAGTGCAGCTGACTCCATCTCTACAGCTAATACTCCCATTTTAGCCCATTTAGCTAACCCTTCTAATCCATCATCTCCATAAAATACATCACTACATAATATATTTCCAACCTTAGGTTCAACACCTTGACTCTTAGCTATATCTACAGCTTTACTTAGTAACTCATAGCTTGCAGTTGGTGCAAAAGTTCCTGGTAAGTTATATTGTGATGCATAGTTAGAATCTGTGCATGATCCCATTCCTATAACTATATCATGCATTTTTAAATCTTCATGTAAAGCTCCTGCTGAACCTATTCTTATAAGATTTTTTACTCCATAAAAATGAATTAACTCATATGTATATATTCCTATAGATGGACATCCCATACCTGTTCCCTGTACAGATATTCTTCTTCCTTTGTAGTATCCTGTGTAACCATTCATTCCCCTTACAGTATTATATTGAACCACATCTTCTAAAAAGTTTTCCGCTATAAACTTAGCTCTTAGTGGATCTCCTGGTAATAATACTGTTTCTGCTATATCTCCTAATTTTCCGTTATTATGTGGTGTTGGTGCTCCCATTGCCATAATCTTTTTCTCCTTTAACATTTATTTTTTTAACTAATATTTTAATGATACATTATATTCTTTTTTATTAAATAATTTATTTATCTTTGAAACTGATATACTATTTAACTTTTATTAAATTTTATGAATAAAAATACATATATATACATATGTTATCTATTCATTTAATCTATACTTTTTTAATTTGTTATACACTATATCATATATATATTTTACATTTTTTTACCTAATAATACAATACTTTAATTTAATTTTTAGAATTTTTATAATATAATTTAATTTTTAATTTAAATAAATAATAAAACCTTGCATCTTGGCAAGGTTTTATTATTTACTTTATGCTAAATTTTTATTACTTTCCTTTATAACTTGTTGAGCTATATTAGCTGAGTGATCTGCAACTCTTTCTAAGTTACTTAATAAATCTAAGAAAATCACCCCAGCGTCTATATTACAATCATTTTCATTTAATCTTCTCATATGATTTACTCTACAAGTTTTTTCTATCATATCAACTTGTTCTTCTAGCTTTATAACTCTACAAGCTAGATCTACATCAGATTTTTCCATGCACTCTAGTGCTGTATTATAAGTTTCTATAACTTTTTCATATAATTCTTTTAATTCTTTCACTCCATCTTTAGATACATTTAAGTTGTTTTCTATAGTAGACGTTGCAAGTTCCGCAATATTTTCAGCATGATCTCCAACTCTTTCTATATCATTTACAGTGTTAAATAATAAATCTACACTTTCCCTTGAATCATAATTTAGTGAAGTTTTAGATAGTTTTAATAAGTAATTTAATATACTTTTTTGTAATTTATTTATAAACTTTTCTTCTTCAAAAGAAGCATCTACCTTAGATTTTGATTTTTCTAAAAATCCTTCCATTGCATTATTTAAACTTAATTTAGCTTTTTCACCCATTCTTAAAGTTTCTTTTACTGTATTTGATAAAGCTATTGATGGAGTTTCCATCATTCTTTCATCTATGTACTGAACAGTTTTATTTTTATCCTTCTCAGCTTCTTTTTCTGGCATAAGCTTCATAGTAAGTTTAACTATATATTTTGAAAATGGTAATAATAATATAACATTTATTACATTAAATAATGTATGAGCATTTGCTATTTGTCTACTTACATCATCTGGATTTAAATTTTGAACAATCATAGTTATTGGCTTAGTTAAAATCAACATAAAAACAATTGTTCCAATTACGTTAAATACTAAATGCATTACTGCTGCTCTTCTAGCATTTATACTTGCTCCTATACTAGATATTAACGAAGTAACACAAGTTCCTATGTTTTCTCCATATAATATAGGAAGTGCTGCAGTTAAAGGTATTAATCCTTGAGATGCAAGTGCTAATAACATACCCATAGATGCACTTGAACTTTGAACTATTGCAGTTATTCCAAAGCCTAATAATATGCCTAATATCGGTTGATTGCCAAAAGCTACTAAGGCATCTGTAAATCCTTTATACTCAGCTAATGGCTTTACAGCTTCTTTCATAAAATCCATACCAGTAAATAATATACCAAATCCAATTAATATTTCTGCTATTGTCTTTGTCTTTTGATTTTTAGAAAATAGGTATATAACAATACCTATACCTAATGCTAAAGGTGCTATTCCAACCAAATCAAGTGATACTAATTGCGCTGTTATAGTTGTACCTATATTTGCACCCATTATAACTCCTATAGCTTGGGGTAATGTCATAATGCCTGCGTTAACAAATCCTACTACCATAACTGTAGTTGCACTACTACTTTGTATAATTGCTGTAACCAAAGCTCCAACTAGAACCCCCATTAATACATTGCTAGTTAAAAGCTCAACTATTCTTTTTAATTTTTCTCCTGCCGATTTTTGAAGCCCATCTGCCATAAGGTTCATACCATATAAGAAAAGCCCCAGTCCTCCCATCAAACTTATCGCTATTTGCACTTAATTTATTCCTCCTTGATATATAAATATAAAAAATTATTTTACCTCTTTCGTTATTTTAATTTTACCAAATATTTTGTCAATTTTAGTTAAGTGGATGTTAAGAAAATTAATCATCTGTTAACTAAGTGTTAATATATTGTTAAGAGAATGTTAACTGTTAAAAAGCAATTAAGTTTTAGTTAAAAATCGAACTTTTACGTTAAAAATTTTAAAATTTCGTTAAAAGAATAATAAAAGCGAGTAAACTATTAATTTACTCGCTTTTTATATATTTATCTATTAATTACTCTTGTTCCTGTATACCCATTTAATGCTTCTTTTGCTTTTTCCAAGGAAGTTATTATAGCTTTACCATTTTTATTATTCTCAACAAATTCTATACAAGCTTCAATTTTGGGAAGCATAGATCCCTTTGCAAAGTAACCTTCTTTTATATATTCCTTTGCTAACTCTATATCCATAGTATCTATAGCCTTTTGATTTTCTTTGTTGTAGTTTATATACACTTTCTCAACAGCTGTTAATATTAAAAGTGTATCAACCTCTAAATCTGTTGCTAATTTACAACTAGATTTATCTTTATCAATTACAGCATCTACTCCTATATAAGAATTTTCTTCTTTTATTATAGGAATACCACCTCCACCTACAGCTATAACTATACACTCTTTTGATAGTTTTTTAATTACATAAGCTTCTAGAATTTCCTGTGGCTTAGGAGAAGGTACTACTCTTCTATAACCTCTATTACTATCCTCTATAAATTTATATCCTTTTTCCTCACTTATTTTTTTAGCTTCCTCTTTACTATAAAACATACCTACTGGCTTTGTTGGATTAAAAAAAGCTTCATCCTTTTTATCAACAATAACTTGTGTTATTAAACTTACAACATTCATTTTAATACTTCTTTTATTTAACTCTTCCTTTATAGATTGTTGAAGATGATACCCTATATAACCTTGACTCATAGCTCCACATTCAGCAAAAGGAAAACTTGGTGTATTTCCTCCATTACTTGAAGCAAAATCCATAGCCAAATTTATAACTCCTACTTGAGGTCCATTCCCATGACTTACAATTACTTCATATCCTTCTTCAACTAAATCCACAATTATTTTAGAAGTATTTTTTACTAATTTTAATTGTTCTTTAGGATCTTTTCCTAAAGCATTACCTCCAAGTGCTATAACTAAACTTTTCATAGTCTAAACTCCAAGTGTAGCTAATATCAAAGCTTTTATAGTATGCATTCTATTTTCTGCCTCATCAAATACAACAGAATTTTCAGATTCAAATACTTCATTTGTTACTTCCATTTCTGATATCCCAAATTTTTCATATATTTCTTTTCCAACTTTTGTATTTAAATCATGGAAAGCTGGTAGACAGTGCATAAATATAGCATTTTCTTTAGCATTTTCCATAACCTCTACATTAACTTGATATCTTTTAAGCTTATCAATTCTTTCTTTCCATACTTCATCTGGCTCTCCCATAGATACCCAAACATCAGTATATATTACATCAGCATTTTTACTTCCTAAATATATATCATCTGTTAAAGTTATGATAGATCCACTTTCTTTTCCTATTTCTTTACATTTATCTACCAAGTCTTTTGAAGGAAATAAATCTTTAGGAGCACAAGCAGTAAAATTTAATCCCATCTTGGCACAACCTATCATCAATGAGTTGGCCACATTATTCCTTGCATCTCCCATATATACAAAATTTACTCCTTTTAGCTTACCTATTTTTTCTTCTATAGTTAATAAGTCAGCTAATACTTGAGTAGGATGAAATTCATCTGTTAATCCATTCCAAACAGGAACCTTTGAAAATTCACTAAGCTCGTTTACTATTTCTTGAGAAAATCCTCTGTATTCTATACCATCATAAAGTCTTCCAAGTACTCTAGCTGTATCTTTTATTGATTCTTTTTTCCCCATTTGAGATCCACTAGGACCTATATAAGTTACTCCTATTCCTAAATCCATTGCAGCTACTTCAAAAGCACATCTAGTTCTAGTTGAATCTTTTTCAAATAATATTGCTATATTTTTCCCTTCTAGTTTTTTATGTTGTTTTCCCATTTTTTTAGCAGTTTTATAAAGTTTAGCCAAATCCAATAAACATCTTATTTCATCTTCTGTATAATCTAATAAAGTTAAAAGTGATCTTCCCTTTAGATTAGTCATTTTGATACCCCCTAAAATTTATGTCTATTCTTCTCTAATCAATGGCATTGACATACACCTTGGACCTCCTCGGCCCCTCGATAACTCTGATGATGGTATTTTATGAACTTTAATTCCATATTCTTGTAATAACTTATTAGTTATATAGTTTCTTGAATAAACTACAACTTCACCTGGTCTAATACATAATGTATTAGATCCATCATTCCACTGTTCTCTTTTAGAAATTATTTCATCCCCTCTACCACAAGGTATAAGAGTCACTTTTTCTAAATTTAAATAATTTGCAAGTATTTTATCAAGTTCCATGCTAATTTGTTTTATATTTAAAGTCATGTTGTCATTCTTTTTTATTTCATATATATTAAGTGGTCCTTGTATTTGAGGATGCACTGTAAATTTATCATAATCAACTTGAGTAAATACTGTATCTAAATGCATAAATGCTCTACATTTAGGTATATCAAAAGCTAAAATTGTATTTACTTCGCAATCTTGGCTTGAATAAAATAATTCTTTAGCTATTTTTTCAATAGCTTCAGGTGTTGTTCTTTGAGATATTCCTATTGCAATAACCTCATTATTTAATATTAAAATATCTCCACCTTCTATTGAAAATTCAAAATTTCTATCATACCATCTTTTTATATTTTTAAAATCTTTATGGTATTTGAATATATAATCTGAGTATATAGTCTCTCTATTTCTTGTTTGTGAGTACATTTTATTCATACTTATCCCATTTGAAATACTTGAAAATGGATCTCTTGTAAAATATAAATTCGGCATTGGATCTGTTAAAAATGGATAATCATATTCTATATGATTTTTAAGACTTAGACCTTTTATTTCATTTTTTCTTATACCTGCCATAGTTTTTCTTATTAAAGCTTCGTTATCATCTATATCTTTTAAATACATATAAACCAAACTTTTTATTTTTTCATCTTTTATACTTGCTTCTTTTATAAATTGATTTATAAAAGTATCTTTTACATTGTCATCATTTAAAATATCTTGCATTAAATCATGTAAGTAAACTACTTCTACTCCATTTGACCTTAATACATTTGCAAATTCATCATGTTCTTTTTGCATAACTTCTAGGTATGGAATATCATCAAATAATAAATTTTCTAAAGTTTCTGGTGTCAAATTTTCAACTTCTTCTCCAGGTCTATGAAGTAATACTTTTCTAAGTGTGTTTATTTCACTTTTTACATTAATGTTGTTTTTGTTAAATATATTGTCTTTCATGTGAAATTTCACCTCTTTTATATAAAAGTATCTTAATTTATTCTACTAATAAAGGTAATCTAATGTGATATGTTTTATCTTCTTCCATATGACCAATATGTACAAATTATATATTTTTTTTATTTATTAATATAATTTTTGATATAAAGATAAAAAACCTTAGTATAAACTAAGGTCTTTTTTACTAATAAAAATTTATTTAAATGTATTATTTATATCATTTGGCTTATCAGGTCCAGCTCCAGCTCTATAATAAGTAGTTTTATTTCCATATTTATCAATTTCAACTATCTTTTCTTTATCTGTATTAGTGTTCTCACTTTCCATATAAAGCATTTCTTTGAAAAATCCTTTTACTCCGCTTAAAAATGAATTATTTTTCAAAATAAGCACCTCCAACTAAAATTTATGATTTAACATAGTAGTCATTTTTAGTTTTCTCTTATTTGAAAAACAAATACAGTAAATTTTTGCATAAATCTATTTCATAACTTTTTTTATTAATTTTAATTTATCTTTGTATGGTGGAAATACTAATTTTATATCTATTTTACTATTTCGTTTTACAATTCCTTTTTCATAAGTAAAAGTTTTAAAACTATCATATCCGTGATATCTTCCCATTCCAGAAGTTTTAACTCCACCAAAAGGTAAATTTGTAGATGCAACATGAGTTATAGTGTCATTTATACAACCACCACCAAATGTAAAGTTTCTCATAATATATTCACTAAAATCTTTATCTTCACTAAATACATACAAAGCTAGTGGAGTTTTATAAAGATTTAAGTAAAATTTAATATCATCTAAATCACTATATTTTATTATTGGCATTAATGGGCCAAAAATCTCATCTTCCATAACAGCATCATTATAGTTAACATTTACTATTATAGTTGGTGAAATATATCTTTTTTTTAAGTCTATCTCTCCACCAAATACTATTTTTTCACGATCTTTATCTATTATATTTTTTAATCTATTCATATGACGATCATTTACTATTCGTCCAAATTCTTTATTTTCTTTTATATTATCTCCGTAAAATTCAGTTATAGTGTACTTTAATTTTTCTATAAATTTATCGTAAATATCTTCATGAACTAATAAATAATCTGGAGCTATACAAGTTTGTCCTGCATTTGTAAATTTCCCCCAAACTATACGTTTTGCACTTATATCTAACTTTGCAGTTTTATCTACTATAGTTGGAGATTTTCCACCTAGTTCTAATGTTGTCGGAGTTAAATGTTTACTTGCTTTTTCCATTACAATTTTACCTACGTTTACACTGCCTGTAAAAAATATATAATCAAAATTTAGATCTAATAATTTACTATTTACAGTATAATCTCCAATTACAATATCTACATATTTTGTTTGAAAACATTCTTTTATAATTTTTACTAAAACACTTTCAACATTTACAGTGTATTCTGAAGGCTTAATAACAGCTGTATTTCCTCCCGCTATAGCTCCTATTAATGGTTCTATAGTTAATTGAAATGGATAATTATAAGGCCCTATTATTAAAACACTACCATAAGGACAATTATATACATAAGATTTGCCTGGTATTTGAGCTACATCATTTCTAACTCTTTTTACTTTATTCCACTTTTTTATATTTTTTAAAGCATGATTTATAGACCTATATATAAATCCAACTTCTGTTGTATAACTTTCAAATTCAGACTTTCCTAGGTCTTTATAAAGTGCATATATTATATCTTTTTCATACTTTTTTATTGTTGTTTTTAAGTTTTTTAAGGCTTCTATTCTATAATCTATACTTATAGTTCCAACTGAGTTTAAATACCTTTTTTGAGTTTCTAATATATCTATATAAGTTTTCACGTTATCATCTCCAATTAAGTTTTATAAGTTCATTATATATTATTTTTATTACTCATATAGATTTTTACCCTAAAATTAATAAAAGCAAGCATCGTATAAATCATATACTATGCTTGCTTAAATTTTTTTATTTTACAGGTTTAAGTTTTGATGTAAAGTGTCTTAAAACTTTAGGTTGCCAAGTTATTTCATATCCATTTATTTCACTAGCTCTTTCTTTTATAGATATTAAAGCATCTACTATAACATCTAAGTGAGCTTGTGTATATACCCTTCTTGGAACTGCAAGTCTTGTAAGTTCAAGTTCTGATTGGCGTTGTTCTCCTGTAACTGGGTCATTGTCTAACATATATGAACCTATATCACAAGATCTTATTCCAGCTTCTTTATATAACTCAATAGCTAAAGCTTGTGCTGGGAATTGATAATATGGTATATGTGGTAATAATTTTTTAGCATCTATAAATATTGCATGCCCTCCAACTGGTGATTGATAAGCTATTTCTGCTTCATCTAATCTATTTGCAATGTATTCCATTTGTCCTATACGATATCTTAAATAATCATAATCTATTCCTTCATAAAGTCCTACTGCTAAAGCTTCTAGATCACGTCCTGCTAAACCTCCATAAGATACAAATCCTTCAAAAGATATTGTACGAGCTTTTATATTATCATATAATTCTTCATCATCTTTAATTCCTATAAGTCCTCCCATATTTACTATGGCATCTTTTTTAGAACTCATAGTCATCATATCTCCGTAACTAAACATTTCTCTAACTATTTCTTTTATAGTTTTATCTTCATATCCAACTTCACGAGTTTTTATAAAGTAAGCATTTTCAGCATATCTAGCAGCATCTATAAGTACAGGTATATTATACTTTTTAGCAACTTTATATGTTTCTCTCATATTTTTCATAGATACAGGTTGCCCACCAGCAGTGTTGTTAGTAACAGTCATTATTATTACTCCAACATTTTCTGGCCCAAATTCATTTATAAGATTTTCCATTCTAGCTACGTCCATATTTCCTTTAAATGGTGCGTATTTTACAGTATCTAGTGCTTCTGGCACTACACAGTCTATAGCTTTTGCCCCTGTAAGTTCAACATGTGCTCTAGTCGTATCAAAGTGCATATTTGAAATTGCATACTTCCCAGTCTCAGCAAACAAAGGAATTAAAACCTTTTCAGCCGCTCTACCTTGATGTACTGGTTGTATATATTTATATCCAAAAATATCTTTAGCTGCATCTACTAATTTAAAGTAGCTACTAGCCCCCGAATATGACTCGTCTCCTAACATAACTGCTGCCCATTGCTTCGAACTCATAGCACCAGTCCCACTATCAGTTAATAAGTCTATGTACACATCATCTGCTTTTAATGAAAATAAGTTATAATTTGCATTTGCTATCTTTACTTCTCTTTCCTCTTTTGTTGTCATTTTGATTGGTTCTACCATTTTGATTTTGAATGGTTCTGCTACGTATTTTTTACTCATAATAAAGACCCCCATGCTTTTAATAGTTTAACTTTATTTATGATGTATTTAAAATGTCATTGATATGATGTTGATTTGTCTTTCTAACTTTAATATTATCAAATAAACTCTATTGTATCAATACATATATAAAAAATATGAAAGCTTAATTTAGTATAAAAAATTAAGCTTTCATATTTTTATTTAAATTATAAGTATCGATCACTATATAATTTTATACTATTTACATTTATATCTCTTACCAATCTAAAGCTATCTATTACCCAATTAAAATCTTTAATTCTTATACATTTAGTTAAAACTAACATTATAAAATATATGAACATAGAACTAATCACTTTGTTTATAAAGTTACCACTTAAATATGTAGATAAAATCACAGCTAAACTTACACATATAATAGGTTTTAAAACCCAACTAAACAACTTAAACTCTAATTTAGTTGATGTTAAAACATTTATCATATTAAGTACAAAGTTTAAAATATTGCTAGTAAATATAACTATTATAAAACCCTCAATGCCTCTTATAGGTATAATAAAGTATATAATAATTATTCTAACTATCATATCAACTAAATTTATTTTTAAAAGTGTCACTTGTTTATTTAAAGAATTTAATATTCCATCCATAATACGCTCTAGATACATCACAGGAATTACAGGTGCTAAAATTTTTATTATAGTACCTATTTCATTATTATTATATATCATCAATCCAATTTCATCAGAAAATGCTATAAATACTCCTGATGCAAATATCGATATTATAAAAGTTACTCTAAATACATTTGAAATAATAAAATTAACCATTTTATTTCGATTAAGAGAATATGCCTCTGATATTTCAGGGATTATTAAAGTTGCAAAAGAACTTAAAAATACTGCAGGAAAATTAATTATAGGTAAAGCCATTCCTTTTATCATTCCGAATATAGATAAAGATGTTGCTACAGAAGTCCCTGACATTCTAAGGGCATTTGGTATTAGTATATCCTCTATAGTTCTAAGTCCACTTTGGATATATGAACTCGATGCTATAGGAAGTGCAATTTTAGTTATATCAATAATACTACATTCATTATAATTACTACAAGTTACTGTTCTATTTAAAGTTCTTGTCTTAAACGTACACAATATATATGCATATATACAAGATATTATTTGCCCTAAAGCCATGCCAACGCAAATTAAAGCACATATTTTTTCTATATTTGTATCTAAAAATATATTTATAGATACCACTACAATAGACATCATTATTAGTTGTTCTATTATTTCTGTTGAAACTGATTTTACTACTTCTCTAGCTCCATAAAAATATCCACTCAAACAAGAGGATATTCCTATAAATGGTAAACTATAGGATAGTATTTTTAAAGATGTAATAGATCTTTCATCTTTTAGTAATACTATACCTATATATTCAGAACAATAAAAAAGTGCCAAAGATGTAATTAAACTAAAAAATAAACTGTATATACATCCTTTATTTACTATTGACCTTATAGAATTTTTGTTCCCTTTTCCTACTTGTTCTGCTACAAGCCTGGTAATTGCTATTCTAATTCCTGCACTTGAAAATGTAATTGCCATAAAATATACAGACATTATAAGTTGATATAACCCCATTCCCTCAGTTCCTATTTTTTTAGATAAATATACTCTAAAATACATAGAGACCAATCCAAAAATAATAGTAGAAAAAGTCATTATTACTGCATTTATTATAAGTTTCTTTCTTCTCATATAATCACCCATCATATACTAAATTTGTACCTTATACATTTTTAATATATATGTGGTTTTTATAAATAAAATTCTATAATAATTTTATATTAGATGTTAAGCTTGTCACATAATCTAATGCACAAGCTGCATTTTCTTCATTTGCCATTATAGTTAAATAATCTCCACCTATTAAAGTTGTATTTCCTCTTGGTATTATTTCTTTTCCACCTCTTGTTATAGAAACTATTAAACAATTTTCTGGCCAAGTTATATCTTTTATTTGTTTATGATCTATTTCGCATCCTAATTGAACTACAACTTCCATAAGACTCTTTTTAACTTGGCTTGGTACAAATTTATTAGACCCCTTTTCTATCCATCTATGAAGAAGACTTTCATATATAGGTTCAGACTTAAGTAAATCTGATGTTATATACGCAACTACACACACTATAGATAATGCAAGCAGATGGTCAAAACTACCTGTCATTTCACAAATTAATATAATTCCTGTTATAGGTGCTTTTACAATAGACGCAAAATGACCTGCCATAGCAAGTATTATAAAGTTTAATATATACATACTTGGAATATCAAAAACATTTGTTGCTACTATTCCAAATATATTTCCTATTAATGAACCTAAAACTAATAGTGGAAAAAATATACCTCCTGGAACTCCAGATCCAAAACAAATAAATGTAAATACAAATTTAACAAATAAAAATAATAATAGCATCTTTAATGTTATTGAATCATTACCTAAAGACATTATAAGTTCATGACCTCCCCCTAATAATATAGGTGCTGTCAATCCTATAACTCCAGTTATTAAAAATGGGATTATGACTTTTATTTCTGTACTTAATTTAGAGTTTTTAAAAATTGATTGAGTTTTTAAAATACCACTATTAAATATAACACCACTTATTCCTACTGCTATTCCTAATATTATTAAAAGCCAATAATATTTTAAATCCATTGGCTTAACCCCAACAAAACTAAGAGATTTTCCAATTCCTAAAATATTTTTAGTAACAAAATCTGACATTAATGCAGATGACATTACAGATAATAAAACTAATGGTGAAAAGTTTTTATGAACTTCTTCTAACGCAAACATCACTCCAGATATAGGCGCATTAAATGCAGCAGATAAACCAGCACTTGCTCCACTAGTTATTAAATATTTTTCTTCTACACTAACTCTTTTGAAAATTTTTGCAAACCCTTCTCCAACGCTAGCCCCCATTTGAACAGATGGGCCTTCTCTACCAAGAGATAAACCTGCTCCTAAAGCTATAAGTCCACCTACAAATTTATTAATCAAAATTCCAAACCAATTTCCTTTTAGCTTTTGCATCAATATACCTTCAACTTGTGGTATACCACTTCCACCTATCATAGGTTCTTTTTTAAGCATTAAAGCTACTAAATAACCACTTATTATTAAAAGTGCAAATATTAAAACTGTGCTTAACATATTGCCTTTACTATAACTATAAAAACCAATAAATATAGATGATAGTTTCTTTAACATTATTCTATGAAGTACTATGATTAATCCAACTAAAGCACCTATTATTGCACTTTCTAGTATAAGTTTAAACTTTAAATTTTTAGTATGTCTTAATAAATTACAAGTTCTTTCTTTATCCATTTAAAGACCTCCTTTTTTAACCAATATATATTATACTACTAAATCTAACTTTTTTAAATTGTATACAATATGTAAAATTCTTTATTTTAATATTTTTTATAAAAATATTTTAACTTTGTTGATTCCATATTTATTTTTTTTAATATATAATAAAATTTAATAACCAATTATTAGAAAGGGTATTTTAATGACAAAAGAAACACATTCATCTGGAGGGTATCTATTTATAGCATTAACATTTTTTAAATTCGATAGTATATATTTAAATAATTATAATATTTTATATAAATTAATACTTTTTGCAATTTGTTTTCAATCTGCTAATCTAGGATCAATGCTTCCTGATTTAGATACTAGAAAGTCATACATAAGTAAAAAATGGCCTTATCTATCAAAGTTTATATCAAAAAGATGTAAACATAGAGGTTTTACTCATAGCCTTTTAATTTTATTAATCTTATTACAATTTCTAAAATTAATAATTTTAATAGGTGAAAATAATATTATATTAATTTGTATATCTTATGGAATCTTAACTGGATATACTTCACATATAATATTAGATGCTTTTACTTATGAAGGAGTAGATTTATTTTTTCCTTTAGGTTTTAATTTAAAACTTTCAAGACTTAAAACTAGCTCAAAAGGTGAAAGATATGTTTATAAAATTATAAAGTTTATCTCCATGAATCTAATACTTTACAATCTGTATATGTTATTAGAATTAAAAATATAGCCCCTATTTTATTAGGGGCTATATTATATATATATCAGAAAACTCTATTTGAATTTTTTTATTCATATCTATAGATTCATTTATGATATAATTTAGGTTTTCATCTTGAATTATTGTTTTATTAGGTATACTAACTTTAAATTCAGTTCCTACTCCAACTTTACTACTTACATTTATAATTCCTTTATGTAATTCTACTAAAGATTTGACTATTGATAATCCTATTCCACTACCTTCACTTATTTTTGTTAATCTATTATCTACTTGCTTAAATTTTTCAAATACATAATCTATTTTATCATTTGGTATACCTACTCCAGTATCTATAACACTTATATCTATATAATCATCATTACATTTTATTTTCACATCTATTTTTCCAGTCTCTTTATTATATTTTATGGCATTAGATAATAAATTTAGCATTATACGTTCCATTTTATCACTATCAAAAGATATTATTTTTTCTTCTTCATCAGTATCAAATATAAGTTCTATATGTTGAAATTTGCTAAATTCAATAACTGAGTCACAAATACTTTCAACAAAATTTACTATATCTTTATTTTTTGGATTATAATCTAAACACCCTGAATCAATTCTCGTTGAATCAATTAAATTATTTACTAACTTTAAAAGTCTCATTCCATTTTGTTCTATTATATTCAAATATCTTATTAATACATTTATATCTCCATGTTTTATTTTAGATATGCTTTTATCTATTAATTGAACTGATGAAAATATTAAATTCAATGGAGTTCTAAACTCATGAGTTAAATTTGAGAAAAAATCTAGTCTAAGTTTTTCTAACTCTCTTTCTGTAGCTTTTTTTTCAGTTAAATCTATTACAATTCCAATAATACCTACAACTTCTTTTTTATAATCCCATAATGGAACTTTTGTTACTTCTATAAATTTATCATCTTTACTTCTTTCCATATAAGTTTCATCTACTGTAGTGACTTTATATTTTATAACCTTATCATCAGATTGTCTATATATATCTACTTTTTCTTCAGCTATATTTAAATCATAATCTTTTTTACCAATAACTTTTTGTCTATTTAATTCTAATAACTCCCCAAAAGCTTCGTTACAATATAAATATACTCCTTGAATATCTTTATAAAATATTGGTATTGGTAAGTTATCAACTATTACCTCTAACATTTTATTTCTATTTTCTATACCTAGAGCAGTTTTTGAATTTACATAATCATAAACTTTAAACCCATAAGTTCCTATAACATTTTTATCTTCATCAATCATAGGATGTATAAACATACTAACCCATTGATTATCTTCAAATATTACTTTTTCGATGCTACTTTTATTTTTATTTAATACAAGTTTTTCATATTCTTCAATGTATATAAAGTTATTAATATTAATTTGAGAGTCTTTTTTTCCTATTATTTCATCCTTACATATACCAGTCATTTCTTCAAAGTTTTTATTAACTTTTATATATCTACCATTTATGTCTTTTATCCATATAATAGCCTTTAAATTGTTTTGTATAGCTAAGTTGTAATTATTATTAATACTATAAATTTGAAACCACATATAGAAATTATTTTTATCATCTATATTTAAGATTATTTTATATGTATCTTTTAGGTTACATACATACTGATACTTTGTAAACTTATTATCTTTTTCTTTAGAAAATAAATTTAATTCCTCTCTTGACATTCCTAAAACACTAGTTAAATCTTTATCTATTATTCCATATTCATTTTTAATATTTAATTTTCTAAGTAATAAATCATTTCCCCCTTTAATTATATAATCTGCACTTTTAGATTCTATGTTCCCTGTATATTTCCCCCATATATAAGGAATAGGACAACTATCTAAAATTTCTTTATATTTATGGACCTGCAAATTTATCTCCCCTTATTCTCTATACCGATTTATTTACTATAATTATAGCAAATAAATACAAAAATCTCGATTATAATTTATAATCTAGATTAACATTTATGCATAAATATCTGAAAATTCTACTTTTATTTTTTCTATATAAGAATTTTGTAGATTCTTATCTAAGATAACAAATTCAGAGTTTTTTGCTATTTTATTTGGTATTTGTATTTTAAATTTTGTCCCTTTATCTAATTCACTATTAACTTTTATATTACCACCATGCATATCAACTAAACTTTTAACTAGATATAATCCGATTCCACTTCCTTCACCTCTTCTAATTATATTGTTATCTACCTGTTTAAATCTATCAAATATTGAACTTAATTTATGAGGAGGTATTCCTATTCCATTATCAGATATTTCTATCTCTATCATGTCGTCTATTTCTCTTATATATATTTTTATAAGTCCATTGTCTTTGCTAAATTTAATTGCATTTGATAGTATATTTAATATTATACGTTCTATTTTATCAAGATCAAATGAAATAACTTTTTCTTCAATTTCTGTATCAAATATAATTTCTATATTTTTATATTTTGCAAAATCAACTATAGATTGACAAATACCTTCGACAAAGTTAATGATATCATAATTTTGAGGATTGTAATCAAAATACCCTGATGTTATCTTATTTGAATCAATTATATTATTTACTAGCTTTAATAATCTATATGTATTTTGAGTTGCCATATTTAGATATTTTGATATAGACTCTTCTTCTTTTATTCCACTACCTTCTACTTTTAAATTTAATACTTGTAATGAACTAAATATTAAATTTAATGGTGTTCTTAACTCATGAGACAAATTAGTAAAAAATTCAGACCTTATTTTATTTAATTTTTCAAATTCTAGTTCTTTTTTTATATCTATTAACCATATAGTATATTTATTACCTTCTATATTTCTAGATACAAACTCATAATCTTTATTAATTTTTTTTATATGTACTCTAATATTATCTTCCTTTGATACTGACTCTAAAATTTCATTAATATTATCTAGTATAAATACTTCATTTAGTTCTCTTCCTGTAATATCATTTTTTTCTATGTCTAATAACACCTCTAATGTATCACTGATTTTTTCTATTTTAAATGAATAACGACTATTCGAACTTTTTTTTAATTCTCCAAATATATATAAAATTGGAGACGAATTCAATATATATTTTTCATAATAATTGGATTTCATAATAACCCCCACCTTTAAAACAAAATAAAAAATAATTATATTAAAACTTCTATTTATTTACAACTTTTTCCTTTTATATTTTCTTATTTTTTTTAGACATTTTATTTAAAATATATATTTTTAAAGTTTTATCTTGTTTTTATGTTATTTAATAAAGTTTTAATATATTAAAACTTTATTAAATTTTCTATATATTTCATATACAATTTTATTTTTATTAATTTTTATTAAAATCTTTTAATAATAATTACGTAAATTTTTAATATTTGTTGTTTTATATATTAATTACAAATAACATAGGAGTGTGTGTATATGCGTAGATATAACTTTAAAGAAATTAATGATATTTATGGAAAAATTAGTCCATTTGAATTTAAAGATAAATTAATCAAATTGGCAAAGTTTAGAGCTATGGAAAGTGGTAGAAGAGTTTTAGATGCTGGTCGTGGTAATCCAAATTGGACAGCTGCGACACCTAGAGAAGCATTTTTTACATTTGGTCAATTTGCAGTTAATGAAACTCGTGAAACATGGAGTGAAAACGATTTAGCAGGAATGCCTAGAAAAGAAGGTATAGCTACACGTTTTTATAAGTATATTTACGATAATTTAAATATGCCAGGAGCTAAATTAGCTAAAGATATAGTAGATTATGGAATTGAAAAACTTGATTTTGATCCAGATTCTTGGGTTTATGAATTAGCTGATGGTATAATAGGTGATAATTATCCATCTCCTGATAGAATTCTTAATCATATAGAAAAAATAGTTACTAAATATTTAATAAAAGAAATGAAATATGATACTAAAAAAGGTGGTCCTTTAAGTATATTTGCTGTAGAAGGTGCAACAGCTGCTATGTGTTATATATTTGATTCTCTAATGGCTAATGAATTGTTAAGAAAAGGTGATAAGATAGCTATTATGACTCCTATATTTACACCTTACTTAGAAATACCACATTTACCAAGATATGATTTTGAGGTTATTCATATAAATGCTGATGAGGTTGACGAAAATAATAATCATACTTGGCAATACTCAAAAAAAGAATTAGAAAAACTTAGTGATAAATCTATAAAAGCTTTATTTTTAGTTAATCCTAATAACCCTGCATCTATAGCTATAGATGAAAATAGTAGTAATAATTTAGTCAATGTTGTAAAAAATAATCATCCTGATTTAATGATAATATCAGATGATGTTTATGGTACATTTGTTAATGGATTTAAATCTATAATGTCGAGTTTACCTTATAATACAATAGGAGCTTATTCTTATTCTAAATATTTTGGTGTAACTGGATGGCGTTTAGGTACTTTAGCTCTTCATCATGACAATGTATTTGATAAGCTTATAAACGAACTTCCTGCGGATTTAAAATCATCAGTAAACAAACGTTATAGTGATATGAGTTTAAATCCAGATAAAATATCATTTATGGATAGAATAGTAGCTGATAGTAGACTTGTAGCTCTTAACCATACTGCTGGTTTATCTACTCCTCAACAAGTTCAAATGGCATTTTTCTCAGCATTTGCATTAATAGATGATAAAGACTCTTATAAAAAAGTTAATATGTCTATATGTAAACGTAGACAAAAACTACTTTATGACGCTTTAGATGTAGAAATAAAAAAAGATATACATGATGCTTCTTATTATGTAATATTTGATATAATGAAATGGGCTACTAATAATTATGGAGAAGATTTTGCAGACTTTATAAAAACTAATTATAAACCATCTGATATGTTATTTAAACTAGCAAATAACTATTCAATTGTATTATTAAGTGGTCATGGATTTTATGGACCAGAATGGTCTGTAAGAATATCTTTAGCTAACTTAGACGATAATGCTTATACATTTATAGGTAACGCTATAAAAGAAGTCTTAAGTTATTATGTATATACATGGAAAAGAATTAAAACAAATAATTAAAATTATAATATAAAGTAAAAAGGCTTCTATTTAAATAGAAGCCTTTTTACTTTATATTTATCTTCTTAAACTATACTTTATTTCATATCTTCCAATTTTACAATTTCCTAATTTTAATCTAGATACTATTTCTGATTTATCTTTTTCAAAAAATTTTGCACAATCTTCTATAGACTTAAATACTTCAATAACTTCATTTTTTTTATCAATTAATTCAATTCTCTTTTTACCACCACGTCTAATTATTTTCCCATAAACTTTAAAATACTCATCATATTCATAATCCATAGTTTCAAATTTATAATACATATGTATTGGTTCTATTTTATTACTTGATAATATTTCTTCTCTTTTATCTTCTGGAATATCACTATTCCATAGCTCATTATGTAAAAAATTAAATAATTCTACTATATTCATATTCCCTATCTTTTTAGGCGATATATCTACTTTAAGCTTCTTGTTTAAAAATTTTACAGCTTCTCCAAAATAGTCAGTATATCCATATTGTAAATTTTCTTTTATATATTCTATAGGTACTCCTAATTTTTTACTACACTCTTTATATGTTTCAAATATAGTTTCTTCATTTGTATAAACATCTATTGCTTTTATTCTTTTTTCTCTTTGAATTTTAACTAGCTTTATATAATCTTCTTCTTCTTTTGTTAGAATTTCTTGTTTTATATCATTTAGATTTTCTAATTTTTCTTCTTTTGTGTGTTCTTTTTTGATTTCTAATTTAGAAGTGATTTCTTGATTTATATTTGGATTTTCTTTTTTTATATTGTCTTCTTTTTCCTTAATGTTTATAATTTCGACTTCTTCTTTATGTGTTTTATTTTCCTTATTAATTTTTATAAAATTTAATAATTTCTTTAACAAAATTGTTCCTCCTATATCTTCTGTCTCATTCTCTAATCAGCTTTTAGTACTATTATAGTATACTAAAAATTCGTGTATTTATATATAAAAATATACTTATTTGTCAAAATAAGTATATTTTTATATATAAATACACCTACCAAAATTGGTAGGTGTAAGGTTATATCTTAACTAATATTAGCTAGCTTTTTTATTATTATTGTCTTTATTTACATGTTTCTTTTCATAGAAATAATATAATCCGAATCCTATTAAACCAAATAATACTGGTCCAGCTATCATTGTTAATGTATCTTTTAATCCTGATGGCGATGATAATGTTGGTTGTATTATAGTAAATACATTAGCGAATCCAACTAATATACCTATTATTACAGCAAAAGTTAATGCCATTCCAAAACTCTTATAAACTACAAATGCTTTATCAACTTTACCCTCTAATTGTTTCTTTTTAAATGCAGGGAATGCACTTGATAAGAATAAGTAAGGTATAGTCATTGCAACATTAGTCATAAGAACTAATAAAGCAAAGAATTTCTCTGCACTCTTACCACCAAATGATACAATAAGTATCATAATTATAACTATTATAGCTTGAACTTTCATAGCATTTATTGGCATTCCATTTTTTATTTCTCCTAATTTACCAGGCCAAACTTCTTTTGGCGCACCTTCTATAAGAGTTTTTAATGGAGAATAAGTTAATGTGAAGAATGCTCCTGATAATGCTAAGAACATTGATAAACCAACAAATCTAGCAACCCAAGCACCCATTACTAATGAAGTAGCTTCACTAGCTCCAAATGCAACACCTAATTGATATCCTAAGTTTTGCATTAATACATAAGCAACGTTAGCCATATTCACATCATTAGCTGATAATATATCACTCCAGTTAGTAAACATACCACAAGCGAATATACCTAATGCATATCCTACAGATATTACTATAGCCGCTAAAGTAAGTCCTTTAGGGAAAGTTTTTTCAGCATTTTCAGTTTGGTCAACTAATCCACCTAAAACTTCTAATCCACCAAATGCAAATATAGCAAATGTTAAGAATGATAATACAGTTACTGGAGTTTGATATCCTGGGTTTGGAGAATTTGTAAATGCTTTAGCCACATTGTGTATAGGTTCTGCAAATTCACCTTTATTCATTGCTACAACAGCAACCCCACCTATTAATAAAACTAAGTTTAATAATGCAACTGCAGTACCACCTACAGAAGTTACTTTAGTAATTTTTTCTATACCTTTAGTAGATACATAAGTAACTAAAATTATCCATAATGCTCCTATTATACCTAATGTTTTAACTGAACTTAATCCAAATAAAGACCAAGTAGCAGTAGCATCATATCCAACTATAGCATTTGATAATGGTATCCATAAAGTTGAAGCAACATTTACCATCCAAATAATATAAGATGCGTACCACATAAATGTTCCTACAAACGCATATTTAGGACCTACAGATTTTTCCATCCAAGAATACATACCACCTGATTCTTTTTTGAATGCAGATCCATATTCAGCCATCATGAATGCATATGGTATAAAAAATAAAATTGCACTTAATATATACCAAGGTATGGCTGCATATCCCATTAAGAAAAAGGCCCTTGGCATATTAGCAAACCCAAATACTGATGTAAATATCATAAGTACTAAGGGAACTAATGTTAGTTTTTTAGCATTGTTAGTGTTTCCTGCCATTTGATTTCCTCCTGATTGAATTTTATTAATGCTTTTTACTTCAAAGATTAGCTAATCTTTCTTTTTTAAACTAGTTTAACCTTTTCCGTTTTACATATAATATCACAATTCTACATTTTTTCCAATACATTTTAAACTTAATTAAATTTTTAGATTTTATAAATAATTTCAAAAAAATATCTTAATAAATATAGTGATATAATTTATTATTACCTTAATAATATTAAATATTTATATTGAAGTTTTTGTTATTTTTAAGTAAGTTAAATTTCTTATTTTATGTATAAAAAATAGAGGTATTAACCTCTATTTTTTATACATTTAAATCGATTTTCATTCCAATTAAATCTTTATATTCATTTATAGCTGGATTAACTATTTCTTCAACAAATTCAACTACTTGAATAGGAGCTCTTCCTACGAAATTTTTAGGATCCATTATAGATAATATCTCTTCTTTGCTCATCTTAAATGTATCACAATCTTCAAGTATTAAATCTAATAAGTTATTATCTTTACCTTCTTGTTTAACTCTCTTAGCAGCTTCCATAGAATATTCTCTTATTACTTCATGTAACTCTTGTCTATCTCCACCTCTTTTTACGGCTTCCATAAGTATTGTTTCTGTTGCCATAAAAGGTAACTCTTCATTTATATGTTTATTTATTATATTTTCATAAACAACAAGTCCATCTGTAACGTTTATACCTATTTCAAGTATAGCATCAACTGCCATAAATGCTTGAGGTATAGCTAATCTTTTATTTGCAGAATCGTCTAAGCTTCTTTCTAACCATTGAGTAGCTTGTACAAGTGCAGGGCTTAAAGACTCAGCTATAACATATTTAGATAAAGATGCTATTCTTTCACTTCTCATTGGATTTCTTTTATATGCCATTGCAGATGATCCTATTTGATTTTTACCAAATGGTTCTTCTAATTCCTTTAAACTTTGTAATAATCTTATATCGTTTGTCATCTTGTGCATACTTTGAGCTATTCCAGATAATATAGATATAACTTGATAATCTAATTTTCTAGTATATGTTTGTCCACTAACTGCATAAGATGCTTTATATCCCATTTTTTCACAAACTAATTTATCTAGTTTTTTTACTTTTTCATTATCATTTTCAAATAAACTTAAGAAACTTGCTTGTGTACCTGTTGTACCTTTAACACCTCTAAGTTTCATATTATCTATTCTAAAATTTAAATCCTCTAAATCTATAACTAGATCTTGTGCCCAAAGACAAGCTCTTTTTCCTACTGTTGTAAGTTGGGCAGCTTGAAAATGAGTAAACCCTAAAGTTGGTATATCTTTATTTTTAAGTGCAAATTCTTTTAAGTTGTTTATTAAGTTAACTAATTTTATTCTTATAAGCTTTAATGCTTCATCCATTTGAATTACATCTGTGTTATCTCCTACATAAGCACTAGTAGCCCCTAAGTGTATAATTCCCTTTGCACTATCACATTGTAATCCATAAGCTTTAACATGACTCATTACATCATGTCTTACTTCTTTTTCTATTTTTTTAGCTTCTTCAAAATTTATATTATCTATATTAGCTTTTAATTCATTTATTTGCTCATCTGTTATATTAAGTCCTAATTCTTTTTCTGATTCTGCTAAAGCAACCCATAATCTTCTCCAAGTTGAGAATTTAAATTGTGGAGAAAATATATAACTCATATCTTTACTGCAATATCTATCTATTAATGGATTTGCATATGTACTATATTTACTTTCCATATTAACTAGCACCTTCCTTACACCTTTATTTATTATAAATTTATTATATATAATTTAACGAACAATAACAAGTTATTTTTTGTTTATGTTCATTTTATCACTATTCATAATATAATCTATACTTTCACTATCTACAAAGTTTAATACATATTTATACCTAATTGCATAATATTTATCACTCCACCCTAATTGATTTTTAATATCTTCTTCTCCTGCTCCTAATCTTAAACTTATCGCAGCAAATGAATGTCTAAAATCTTTCGCTGAGTAATTACTAAGTCCAGCTATATCTAAAGCTTTCTTTACTATTATCCTTACATTTCTATCAGTTATAGAATTACTTTTTTGACTTATAAATACAAAATCATCAGTTGGCATTATAGGTTCAGGTAATCCTAAGTAATTTCTATAATCTTCTATTAAAGAAAAACAATATGGATGAAGTTTAACAATTCTTTCTTTCTTATTCTTTCCAAGTCTTACATATCCATTATCTTTTTCATCTAACATTAAATCTTTCCATTTTAAATTTACAAGTTCACTTAATAAACATCCTGTAGTTATTAAAAATACCATAATTAATCTATCTCTCATATTTAATCTTGGTAGAGCGTCTATTAGTTTGTTTATCTCTTGAATACTAAGCACGTCATCTTTAGTTTTAATTCTACTTACTTGTGGTTTTTTAACTAATTTAAAAGGATTACTTTCTATATATTCTTCTTTTTTCATAAAATTATAAAAGCTATGTAAATAACTATAAATTTTTTCTGATGTTGATTTTGCATAATTATCTCTCACAAATTCCATAAAGCTATCACAGTTTTCTTTTGTTATTCCTATTAAATCCTTATTTTTATTGAATTCTTTAAATAATATAACTTTGCTTAAATAATCATGTCTAGTAGCTGGATTATGTTTTTTAGAGAAATCTTTAAAAATTTCAAATTCATATTCATTTAATAAAGTTTTTTCTTTCATTTTTATCCCCTTATTTTAAAATTTCTTAAATTTCTTAATTATCTCTAAATACATTCCTAATATATTGAATATATTCATTAATATTGATATACTTTATTTTACGGGTAAAATATATTTAATTAGGAGGTATTAAAATTGCTAGAAATTTTTAGAGCCATTATACTTGGTATAGTTCAAGGTATAACGGAATGGTTACCTGTAAGTAGTACAGGACATCTAATTTTAGTTGAACAATTCGTAAAATTTGATTTTTCAAAAGTTTTTGTAAGTACTTTTATGGTTGTAATACAACTTGGTTCAATACTTGCAGTATTAACACTATATTTTAAAAAATTAAATCCTTTAGACAGTTCAAAAACTGAAAAAGAAACAAAGGATACTATAAACTTATGGATTAAAGTTATTATAGCTGTTATACCATCTGGTATATTAGGTTTATTATTTGATGATCAAATAGATGCTTTATTCTTTAACCCAACCACAGTATCAATAACACTTATAGTTTATGGGGTTATTATGATAGTACTTGAAAATAGAAATAAAAAACCTAAGGTTAATGATTTTTCTCAACTTACATATAAGTTAGCATTTGGAATAGGTATTTTCCAATGTTTAGCTCTTATACCTGGGACATCAAGATCTGGCGCAACTATAATCGGTGCTGTACTATTAGGAGCATCAAGATATATAGCTGCTGAGTTTTCATTTTTCTTGGCTATACCAACAATGTTTGGAGCAAGTGCTTTAAAACTTTTAAAAACAGGTACTAGTTTTAATGGTTTTGAATGGTCAGTTATAGCAGTAGGTTTTATAACAGCATTTATAGTTTCTGTATTTGCTATTAAATTCTTAATGGATTATATTAAAAAACATGATTTCAAAGCATTTGGTTATTATAGAATAGTACTTGGTATTATAGTAATAACTTATTTTAGCTTCATAGCTTAATGTAAATAAAAGAAGCACAATGTGCTTCTTTTATTTTTTTGACTCTACTAGTAGCTTTATTATATCACTTGCACTTTCATTAAAAGTCGTTATTATACTTAAATAATCAGTTGCTCTATTTATAGCTAAATAAACTTTATTCAAATCTCCTACAAAGTCATTAACTTGGTAATCTTGTGTAATATCGTTTATGCTATGATTATATAACATTTCTAATTCACAAAATATTATAGCTTTATACTCTAAGTTTTTGATTGAGTATATATTAGATATAGTTACTCCTGCTTTTTTAGATATATTAGTTAATTCATCATCTCCATAAACATATGGAATATCATTTTCTTCTAAGTCCTTTTTTAACATATATTGAAAATATATAGTTTTACCGTTTTTTAATCTTTTTTTATTAAAAGGATAAACAACAGCTATATCTGAATAATTTAATCCTTTTTTATGCGTTAAATATTCAATTTCCCAAAGAATAGAACTTATCTGTTCTTCTATATCAGAAACTTTTATTATATCAACAGCTTTATTGCTTTCTCTTATAGGACTTGATAAGTAGTAAATATCATCTTTTATATTAGATCTAATACTTTTTATATATTCATTTGAGTTTATGTCAAAGTTATTTACAAATTCAACCAAATGATTGCTTTGTCTATAATTTTTATCTAGAGTAATTATATTATCAAATTTTATATTACTCCATGAGTCTTTAAATATACTTAAATTGCTTGTTATATTAAGCCCTTTACATTCAAATCCATTAAATATAAATTTTGATTTGTATAAAAATTCACGTATAAAATCCAATTGACTACTTTCAAAACTTTCTATTTCATCTATAAAAATTCCTTTAAACATACTTCTATTTTTTATAGTATTTTTAGCTTGTAATACAAGGCTTTTATAAACCTTTTCAGGATTATTTTTAAGTGTGTTATAATCAAATACCAAGTTATATATTTTAGCTAATTTAAATAAAAAAGAAGTAAATGTATGTACCTCAATATTATTATTATCTTTATATAGTATATCTAATCTTTCTTTTATTTCATTTCTAAGTTGCTTAGTATGTGTAAATATTATAAATTTATGATGAGGATAAACCCTAGCTAATTTAATTGCTCTAGCTAATAGCATGGTCGTTTTTCCACATCCTGATGGGCCTTTATATAAAGTATTCCCATATTTTATAGATACTATATCCTCAATCTGATTTCTTTCTAACATAGTAGCTGTATATCTATAATCTTCATTTGAAAAAGATATTTTTTTTAATTTTTTATTTAAATTTAAATTATCATTTATAACATAATATTCTGGACATACTTGTAATAAAAATAAATTGAGTAAAATTTCTTCATTAGATTCACCTAAATATTCATCTATACTCATTTCATAATTCATAATTTTGTAAAGCTTATTTTTATCTATTATATTATTTTCTACAAAATCATTATATTCTTCACTATCGTATATAGTTACGTATGGCATTACAAATATATAGTTATAATTTATGTTATTTCCTATTTTACTCATTTTTTTTCTTAAAAGATCGTATTCTTCTTCCATTATTTCTAAAAGTTCATCTTCTAATATCATAAATAAATCTTCTGTCGTGTCCATAAACTTTATAAATAAGACACGATTATCTTTTATATATAAAAGATCTGTATTTATTCCTTTAAAAGGAGTCACCTTTGGCACTACATTTGCTTCCTCTTTCATAGTTTGATAAAAAATTTCTTCAAATTCTTTTATCTTTAATGCATCTAGTTCGGAATTTATATTTATGTACTGACTCAATTTCTCATCCCCCTTATTTTATATAATTATATCATTTTCATTAACTTTTTTCTATATTTGATATATTTAATATATTATTTCCATCATATAATGCATTTAATCTATTAATTTTAATATTATATTAAAAAGGGAAACTTTAATAAGTCTCCCTTGAATTTACATTTTATAATTATTTTGTAACCATATATTCATCTTTCTTCTTATTTCATTTTTCTTTACTTCATCAAAATTAGCATCATTGATATTATAAGTTTGAACTAATTTCTCAACATTAGAAGGATATTCTAAAAAATTCCCATTTTTATTTTCAAATCCAATACTCATTATATCATAACTATTTTCATTTGTATTTATTACAACTCCATATTCAACAGGCTCATCAATTTTAGTACTATTTGATATTTTTACATATTGGTTTTTTGATAAACTACTAAGCATATTTTATCTCCTTTCATCTTTTAAATTTATTATTATCTTTTTAAGTAAATATTATTATATAGATAACTAAAATTTATATTAAAAAAAGCGAATATATCAATTGATACATTCGCTTGCATTATTTTCTTATTTAGCATATTCTATTGCTCTTGTTTCTCTTATTATACTAACTTTTATTTGACCTGGATATTCTAATTCATCCTCTATTCTCTTAGTCATATCTCTAGCTAATAAATGTATATCTTCATCACTTACATTTTCAGGTTTAACCATTATTCTTATTTCTCTACCTGCTTGAATTGCAAATGATTTATCTACACCTTCATATGAATTAGCTATTTCTTCAAGTTTTTCTAAACGCTTAATATATGCTTCTAAAGTTTCACGTCTAGCACCTGGTCTAGCTGCTGATATAGCATCTGCAGCTGTAACTAAAACAGCTTCTATAGTTTGTGGTTCATAATCTCCATGGTGAGTGCTCATAGCATGAATAACATCTTTAGATTCTTTATATCTTCTAAGTAAATCCATACCTATCTCAACATGAGTTCCTTCCATTTCGTGGTCAACTGATTTACCTATATCATGTAAAAGTCCTGCTCTTTTAGCTAATTTAACATCTGCACCTATTTCTGCTGCCATTATACCTGCTATATGTGCAACTTCTATAGAATGTTTAAGAACATTTTGACCATAACTTGTTCTATAGTTTAATCTACCTAAAAGTCTTATTAATTCTGGATGTAATCCATGAACCCCTGTTTCAAATGCAGCTTGTTCCCCATATTCTTTAATAATATTATCTACTTCTTTTCTAGCCTTTTCAACCATTTCTTCGATTCTAGCAGGATGTATTCTTCCATCAGCTATAAGTTTTTCTAGTGCTATTCTTGCAACTTCTCTTCTTATAGGATCAAATCCTGATAGTATTACAGCCTCTGGAGTATCATCTATTATTAAATCTATTCCAGTTAAAGTTTCTAGTGTTCTTATATTTCTACCTTCTCTACCTATGATTCTTCCTTTCATTTCATCATTAGGTAAATTAACTACTGTTACAGTAGTTTCAGCAACATGGTCTGCTGCACATTTTTGTATAGCATACCCTATTATTTCTCTAGATTTCTTGTCTGCTTCTTCTTTAGCCTGAGATTCTATTTCTTTTATCATTATAGACATCTCACGTCTTACATCTCTTTCTGCATTAGTTAATATAATTTCTTTTGCTTTATCAGAAGTTATACCTGATATGCTTTCTAATTTTTCTAATTGTTGAACTTTGATAGCTTCAATTTGTTCTTCTTTTTTATCAATCTTTTTTAACTTATCATTAAGAACATACTCTTTGTTTTCTAACGTTTGAAGTTTTTTGTCTAAGACTTCTTCTTTTTGTATTATTCTTTTTTCAAATTTTTGTACTTCAATTCTTCTTTCTTTATTTTCTTTTTCTGCTTCATTTCTCCATTTATGGATCTCTTCTTTTGCTTCTAATAGTTTTTCTTTTTGTAGTGTTTCTGCTTCTTTGTTTGCTTTATCTATTATATCATCAGCCATCTTTTCAGCTTGGCCAATTTTAGCTTCAGATATGTTCTTTCTTACAAAGTAACCAACTATAATACCCACAAATATTCCCAATAAAGCGCTTATTATTGCCTCTATGACATCCACCTCCTTTGTTAATGTAAACCGTCAACTACAGTATTTATAACATATGTTTTTATAAACTAAATAAGAATATTTCATTCTCATTTAATTTTATAATTTTTTCTACCTGGTGTCAAGTTAATAGGAGGTATACAGACTATTATTCTCCAATATTTTCTATTGAGTCTTCGTTTTCTTGTTCGCTTTCTCTATGCCCATCTAATTTATAATATTTTCTTACTAAAGCTTCTATTTCTTCTGTTAAATCAGGATTATCTGATAAAAACTTTTTAACATTTTCTCTACCTTGTCCTAACTTAGTATCATTATAGCTATACCAAGCTCCTGATTTCTTAACGATATCTATGTCTGCAGCTATATCTAATAAATCGCCAACTTTAGATATACCTTCACCATACATTATATCAAACTCACATTGCTTAAATGGAGGTGCAACTTTATTTTTAACTACTTTTACTCTTGTTCTACTTCCCATTACTTTATCGCCTTGCTTTATAGTATCTATTTTTCTAACATCTAATCTTACTGAAGAGTAGAATTTAAGAGCACGTCCACCTGTTGTAGTTTCTGGACTACCAAACATTACTCCAACTTTTTCTCTTAATTGGTTTATAAATATAGCAACACAGTTAGATTTTTTTATAGATCCTGTTAATTTTCTTAAAGCTTGTGACATAAGTCTTGCTTGAAGACCCACATGTGAATCTCCCATATCCCCTTCTATTTCAGCCTTAGGTACTAATGCTGCAACAGAGTCTACTACTATTATATCTATAGCTCCACTTCTTATAAGAGCTTCAGCTATTTCTAAACCTTGTTCCCCTGTATCTGGTTGTGAAACTATTAAATTATCTACATCAACTCCCAATGCTTTTGCATATACTGGGTCTAATGCATGTTCTGCATCTATAAATGCTGCTATACCACCTTGTTTTTGAGCTTCTGCTACTGCATGTAATGTAACTGTTGTTTTACCTGAAGATTCTGGTCCATATATTTCAACTATTCTTCCTTTTGGAAGACCTCCTATTCCAACTGCTATATCAAGACCTATAGATCCAGTTGGGATTACATCTATAGCCATTCCACCAGCTTCACCTAGCTTCATTACTGATCCTTTACCAAAATCTTTTTCTATTTGAGATAGCGCTGAATTTAATGCTTTTAATCTTTCTTCTTGTATTCCTGCCATTTATAATACCTTCCCTTCTATAAATCATTTATATTATCTTTAAGTTATAATCAAACATTTGTTCTATACTTATTATAGCTTTTTTACTACTTAAAGTCAATTAAATAATACATTATTAATAGTATTAACTCTAATTATATCAATTTATACATATTTTCCCATAAGTTTAATTGGTTAAAAATAAAAAAGTGAGTATATTCAATATATACCCACCTTTTTATATACTTACTTACTTTCCATAAATAAGTTTCTATTTATATATATATACTCCCACCCAGAGTAAAGAGTAAGTAATGTTGCTATTAATATAATTATTTTGCCTGTATCTAAAAGTAACATATTTCCAGTTTGTGCAGCTAGTAAAAGCACGACTATTGCTATCATTTGTGAAATAGTCTTTAATTTACCTCCAGAGCTAGCTGCTATAACTTTTCCATCAGCTGCTGCAATAGCTCTTAATATACTAACAGTAAGTTCTCTTGCTACTATTATAATAACCATCCATGCTGCAACTAAATCAAATTCTATCATAGTAGTTAGTGCTGATATAACAAGTAACTTATCTGCAAGTGGATCCATGAACTTTCCAAAGTCAGTTATTAAATTATATTTTCTAGCTATATGCCCATCCATTGCATCTGTAACAGAAGCTATTATAAATATCATACAAGCTATTATAAACTTGTTAGGTATGTTTATCATCATTATTATTATAAATACAGGTATTAAAAATATTCTAAATAAAGTTAATTTATTAGGCAAGTTCATTAACTACATCTCCCATCAAATCATACTCTAAAGCATTATTTATTTTAACCTTAACAAAATCTCCTGGTTCAAGTTGATTTTCAGATTTAACATAAACTATACTATCTATTTCCTCAGCATCACCTTGAGTTCTTCCCACATAAACCTTATCTTCTATTTGTTCTTCTATTAAAACTTCATATTCATTATTTATCTTTTTAGCATTTAATCTTTGAGATATTTCTTGTTGAATTAACATAAGTTTGTCTCTTCTTTGTAATTTTATATCTTCTTCTAAATGATTAGGTAATTTATCAGCTGCAGTGTCTTCTTCTCTTGAATAAGTAAATGCTCCTAATCTATCAAATTCTATATCCTTAGCAAATTGTACCAATTCATTAAAATCTTCTTCAGTTTCTCCTGGGAAACCAACTATTATAGTTGTTCTTAATGTTGCATCTGGAATATAGCTTCTTATCATATCAACCTTAGACTTTATATCTTCTTTAGTTGTATGTCTATTCATTAATTTTAAAACTTTATTACTTGCATGTTGTATCGGCATGTCAAAATAATTACATATGTTATCATATTTCTTTATTACTTTTACAAGTTCTTCTGTTATTGACTCTGGATATGAATACATTATTCTTATCCATTTTATACCTTCTATTTGTGCAAGTTCTTCTAATAATTGTGGCAACTTAACTTCACCATATAAGTCAAGTCCATACTTAGTAGTGTCTTGTGCTATAACTACAAGTTCTTTAACTCCGTTAGATGCTAATTCTTTAGCTTCTCTTATTATATCTTCCATTTTTCTACTTCTATATTTACCTCTTAATTTAGGTATTATACAGTAAGTACAGTGATTGTCGCATCCTTCACCAATTTTTAAATAAGCCATATAATCAGGAGTTGTAACATATCTTGGAAGATCTTCATTATATGCAAATTCTATATCATTTAAACTTACTATATTATTTTCCTTTTCAAGTCCTGCTATTATTTCATCTATTTGTTGATAACTTCCTGTTCCAACTATTGCATCTATTTCTGGTATCTCTGCTTGTAATTCATTAGAATATCTTTGTGCTAGACATCCTGTTACAATAAGTAATTTTAAATTTCCAGTTTCTTTTAATTGTGCTAAGTCAAGTATAGTATCTATAGATTCTTGCTTTGCTGATTCAATAAAGCCACAAGTATTTACTAAGATTATATCAGCCTCTTCAAAATCTCCTACTAGTTTATATCCTTTTCTATTTAAAATTCCCATCATTATTTCTGCATCTACTAAGTTTTTCGAACATCCTAGTGACTCTAACGCTATCTTTAACATTTAAATTGCTCCTTCCTTTGCTGCTTTATGAAAATCTATTAGTTCTAAAAGAGATTGTTCCATATTATCACAATTTATAACTTTATTATATTTATATTTATCAACTGAATGCCCATATAATGCATCGTAATATTCTACTAAATAATGTTCTACAAGTTGTTCATATTTTCCTTCATTAAATAATTCAATATAATAATCAACTTTAGCATTACCTAATCTTTTTCTAAATTTATTTATACATTGTATTAAGGCTTCAAAGTTTTTATTTTCTGTGTATATATAATCTCTACATAATCTATCTACTCTAGATTTAATACTACATTCTAATAATATATGATAGCCATCTCTTATTATTCCTTCATATATTTCATTTGGAACATTAACATGACCAACTCTTTTACTTTCACTTTCTATAAATATATAATTACTTTTTGAAAAATATAGTTTTTCAAATATATTAGTTTCAAACTTTTTCTGTGTTGGAGGCTTTTCATTAAACATTATAAATCCAAAAGTAGAACCACTATTTTTAGCTATTCCTTCTAAATCTATAATATCTATACCTTTTTCTTCTAACATCATTAGCATATCTGTTTTACCAACACCTGTTAAACCATGAAGTACTATAAATTCTTTAGTATCCATAACAGTTTTAAAGTAATCTAATACAAAGTTTCTATAGGCTTTATATCCACCTTCTAATTGATATACATTTACACCTAAAGTGGCTATCATATTTGCTAAACTTCCGCTTCTCATTCCACCTCTAGCACAATATATAACTATGTTTTCATATTCATTAGCTAAACTTAAAACTTCCATATACATATGTTTTAATTTATCTTTAACATAATCAAATCCTTTTTGTATAGCCTCATGCTTTCCTTGCATTTTATATATAGTACCTATATCTTTATGTTCATTGTCACTAAATAATGGCATATGAAAAGCATCTAATATATGATCTTCATTAAACTCTGCTTCTGTTCTAACATCTATAAATATAGTGTTTGGTAAATTTAATGCATTTTTTACACTTATTGTTTTCAAATTTATTCACCTTCTAAATTTTCTAAATCTTGTTTACTTATTAAAACTTTTCTCGGCTTACTACCTTCGCTCTTTCCAACAATTCCTCTTTCTTCCATAGAATCTATAAGTCTTGCCGCTCTATTAAATCCGATTTTAAACTTTCTTTGAAGCATCGAAGCTGAAGCTTGTCCACTTTCAACTACAAATTCTATAGCTTCACTTAAAAATTCATCTACATCACTTGATTGTTCTTTTGATATTTTACTTATACTATCTACAATACATTCTTCATATTTAACTTCATCTTTTACTTGACTTTTTACATAATCTATAACTCTTTCAGATTCAGATTCAGATATAAATGCACCTTGAAGTCTTACTGGTTTTGCCGCCCCTAATGGGTAAAATAACATATCTCCTTTACCTAAAAGTTTTTCAGCTCCACCCATATCAAGGATTGTTCTTGAATCAGTTTGAGATGAAACAGCAAATGCAATTCTTGAAGGTATATTAGCTTTTATAACCCCAGTTATGACATCAACTGATGGTCTTTGTGTAGCAACTATTAAGTGCATACCAGCAGCTCTTGCCATTTGAGCCAATCTACAAATATAATCTTCAACATCATTAGCACTTACCATCATAAGGTCAGCAAGTTCGTCTATTATTATAACTATTTTAGGAAGTTTTTCTTCACTCTTTTCATTATAACTAGTGATATCTTTTACACTTGATTCTGCAAATAGTTTATATCTTCTGTTCATTTCTGTAACTGCCCAATTAAGTGCATTAGCAGCTTTTTTAGGATCAGTTACAACAGGTATTAATAAATGTGGTATACCATTGTAATTTGCAAGTTCAACAACCTTAGGATCTATAAGTAAAAACTTAACTTCATCAGGGTTTGATTTATATAATATACTATTTATTAAAGTATTTACACATACACTTTTTCCTGAACCTGTAGATCCTGCTATAAGTAAATGAGGCATTTTCCCAATATCAGCTATTATCGGCTTTCCTGCTATATCTTTTCCAAGTCCCATAGCAAGCGGTGATTCAAATTTATTAAATTCATCACTTTCAAGAACTTCTCTTAAAGTAACCATTTGTGCTTCTTCATTTGGTACTTCTATCCCTATTGCACTTTTACCTGGTATTGGAGCTTCTATTCTTATGCTTTTTGCGGCTAAACTAAGAGCTATATCATCTGTTAAATTTACTATTTTGCTTACCTTTACTCCTGGACTTGGTTGAAGTTCATATCTTGTTATAGTAGGTCCTACTGTTACTTGATTAACTTTTGCTTCAACTCCAAAATCAGATAAAGTTTTTTCTAGTAAAGATGCATTTTTTAATACTTTTTTCTTACTCTTATCATCAGGCTTTGAGTCTATTTTATTTAACAAATCAACACTAGGTTTTTTGTAATTTTCATAACTTGACTCTGTTTTTATATCCATAGGTTGAGTCTTTTCTAAGTTATCATTTTGCTTAATTGAAGTCTCTGTTTTTTGATTAGGTTTTGCTTTTTGTAATTCTTTTAAGACCTCTAATTCAGGCATACTTTGAGTACCTTCTAAAATTTCTAAATAGTCATCATCTGCTTTATTAAAACCTACTATCTTTATTGTTTTGTCATTTTCATCATCTTCTATACTATTTTCACTTATTTCTTCTTTTTTAGATTTACCTCTTAATCCAGTTTTTGTAACCATAGTATTTTCATCAACTTCTTCAGTAACCATATTAACCATAGCATCTTTTAAGTTTAAGGCTTTTTCTTTAAAAGTAAGATTACTATTTTTGCTTTTTTGAGTTTTTACTTTTATCTTATATATTAAATCTTTTAAAGATATATTAAATGTAAATAAACATGTTATTAGTAATGCAAATATACTTATTAACCATGCACCAGTTACCCCAAATATCTTAGTTACATAATATGTAATAACTGTAGCTATAAGTCCACATCCATTTCCTTGTGCAGCTTGTTTAGTTACCTCTTTAATTACATATGAATTAGTAGGACTATCTATAGGTAAATTTTTTGCATTTATAAGTCCATAAAATATGAATATAAAAATTACACCTACATAATATAACTTAGTACTTTTAATTCTATAGATATATTCATTTTTTTCAAAAAATCCTAAAACACCACTAATAATTATTATAAATGGTATAGCTATTGATAATTTTCCGAACAATCCTAAAAATATATTTTGTATAAATGTACCTAATAGTCCCATAGAACTAGAGTTTAAACTATATAATAAGAATATACCTATAAATATAGTTATCAGGTTATTATATTCAGCTTTAAAACTTGATTCCATACTTTTCTTCTTTTTAGATTTTTTCTTAGCCATCAATCTCACCTCTTAAAAATAAATTTATACAAGAATTAATAAACTCCAAAATCATAGCAAAAAGTGCTAATGTATTTAAACACTAACACTTTTATATCTTCTAATTATAGCATATATTCTATTATTTAACCAAATTTTATTTGATTACATTTTTGTTATCTTCATTACTCTCTTCATTTATCAATTCTCTTAATTTAATCATAGCTTCTTTTAATCCACCAACTTCATTTATAAGCCCACAATCTACTGCTTCTTTACCTATTAATACACTTCCAACATCACTTACTAATTCTTCTTTAGAATACATTAGCTTTTCTAAATCTTCTTTTTCTATATCTGATGTTCTAATTATAAACTGAGTTATACGCTCTTGCATCTTTTTAAAATATTCAAAAGTTTCATTAACTCCAATAACTAATCCATTAGTTCTTATAGGATGAACTATCATAGTTGCAGTAGGAGCTATAAATGAGTAATCTCCTGCTGTTGCAAGTGGAACTCCTATACTGTGACTTCCTCCTAACACAAGAGTAACAACTTTTTTAGATATACTATTTATAAGTTCTGACATTGCAAGTCCAGCTTCAACATCTCCACCTACTGTATTTAAAATTATTAAAACACCTTTTATATCTTTGCTTTCTTCTATTGCAAACAACATAGGTATTATATGCTCATACTTTGTAGATTTTTTTTGTGGATTACCAGCAAAATGACCTTCTATTTCACCTATTATAGTTATACATTGAATATCTTTTATATCTTGATTTGGTATATTTGGAACTCCCATTTGCTTAATGTTTTGTATATCTTCAGCTTCTTCACGACTATCTTGTTCTTCTTGAGATTTTAAGTTAATACTTTTATTATTATTGGAATACATCATATGTAGCCCTCCTTTTAAGATTTAATTTAAATCTATTTTCCTTTAGGGTGTTTACTTATTGGTCTAGATGTATTTTGAGCTACTGAGCCACTTTTTTTAGGTCTTAAATGTGCTGGTAAGCCTAATTCTTCTCCAAATTCTAATTTAAAATGTGGTTGTTTATTATCTGTCTTTTTATTTTTATTTGACATAAAAATATCCTCCTTTAAGGTTAACTTTACATATAAGTTAACCAAAAAAGGAGGATATTATTAATTTAATTTAAATTCTTCATGAATTGCATGAACAGCATTTTTCATATCTTTTTCTTCAACTAAGCAAGATATAGTCATGTTTGAATCTGAAGTTTGTAATAAATTTATTTTAGCTTTTGACAATGCTCTTACTATTTTTGCCATCACTCCTGGTGTTCCAGTCATTTTAGATCCAATTAAAGTTACCTTAGCACAATTTTCTTTTACTTTATAATCAAGATTGTGCGATTTAAGTATTTCTTTTAATGAATTTAACTTATCATGATCTATTACAAAAGCTTTTTCTTCTATAAAGAAGTTTATCATATCTAAACTTATTTCATTCGCTTCAATCTCATCCATTATATCTGTAAATATATCTTCTCTTGATTTAACTTTAATTTGAGCAACTCCACTTGTATGAGCTACTGCTGTCATAGTGTTTATAGTTTTTTCTTCTTTATTTACTTCAAACTTAGGACTCATACCACTTATTTTAGTTCCTGGATGTGATGGATTTAAAGTATTTTTTATATTTAAAGTAATTGATCCACTTTTTGCAATTTCAACTGCTCTTGGGTGTATTACTTTGGCACCCTTATCTGCCATTTGAAATACTTCTTCATAATTTATATAATCTAAAACCTTAGCTTCAGGCTCAACTCTTGGATCTGCTGTCATTATTCCATCAACATCTGTATATATCTCAACATTCTTACATTCTAGTGCTTTACCTATAGCAACCGCAGAAGTATCACTGCCACCTCTTCCAAGAGTAGTTATTTCTCCACTTTCTGTTGTTCCTTGAAAACCTGCTATAATTACAACTTTACCTTCATCTAATTCTTTATATATTCTTTCTGGCTTAATATCTACTATTCTAGAGTCAGAAAAATTTCCATCAGTGTATATACCAGCTTGACTACCTGTTAAAAATACAGAATCTATACCATGTCCTTTTAACATGTTAGTAAGTATAGTTCCTGATATTATCTCTCCACAAGACATTATTAAATCTAACTCTCTTTTAGATGAATCATCATTAACACCTTTACATAAATTTATTAACGTATCAGTTGCATAAGGTGCTCCTTTTCTTCCCATAGCTGAAACTACAACAACTAAATCTAATCCTTTGTCTTTATAGTCTTTTATTATATTGCAAACTTGTTGCATTTTTTCATTAGATTCCACAGATGTCCCACCAAATTTTTGAACTACTATTGTCATATTATCCTCCTAATACATGCCTTCATATTCTATTATAATCATGTCATTACCAATTTTTTTTACATTTCTCCACGGTACTTCAAGTACTGATTTATCTTTTCTAAATCCAAAAAATCCTCTTTCTCTAGGAATTAATAAAGCTAATATTTTCCCTGTAGTATCTTCAATTATAAGGTCGCACTCTCCAACAACTCCCAATCTTTCTCCTGTAACTAAATTTACAATCTCCTTACCTGCTACTTCAGATAAATTCATAAGTATCCCCCCATATAAACTAATATATCTTTATTTAGATAAGCTTAATTATATGTCTAATCTAATTAGTCTAAAGTTATATTCTCTACATCTCTTCCTACGATACATACTCCAATATTTTCTTTATTAAATACCTTGTCTATAATTAAGTCTATTCTAGCTCTATCAATATTATTTATACTTTCTATAATATCATTAGGATTTTTTACTTTCCCAGTTAAAATCATAGCCTTACCGATTGACATCATTCTACTACTAGTACTTTCTAAACCTAGAATATAACTTCCTTTTAACTGTTCTTTACTTTCTTTTATCTCTTTATCTGTAAGATGATTTTTTCTTAAGTTATCAATTTCTTCTAATACTAAATTATATACTTTTTTTAAATTTTCGTTACTCATACTTGCATATATACCAAGTTCTCCACTTTTTCTATAAAGACTAGGCGCTGAATATATAGAATAAACAAGTCCTTTATTTTCTCTTATATTTTGAAATAATCTAGAACTTATACTTCCTCCAAATATATTATTTATTATAGATAAAGCATATGCATCTTCTCTATCTTCCAGCGGTACTGCTTTTAAGCTTATAGCCAAATTAACTTGTTCAGTATCTTTATTTTTAGCTATAAAACAAGGATTAAATTCTGGTGTAGTTATTTCTATATCTACATTTCCTTTAGGTAAATCTTTAAATTTATTTTCTATTAATTTAACCATTTCTTCAAATTTAAAATTACCACTAATTGATATTACAGAGTTGCTAGCTACATAATATTTATTAAAATAATCTTTTATAGTATCTTTATTAATATTGTATAAAGATTCTTTAGTTCCTATTATATTCATTCCAAGAGCATCTGTTTTGTATATTCCTTCCATAAGTAAGTCATATACTAAATCTTCTGGAGAGTCTTCATACATTTTTAGCTCTTCTAATATAACTTGTCTTTCTTTTTCTATATCTTCTTTATCAAATAATGGATTTAAAAACATATCACTTAGTATATCTAATCCTATATTTATATGCTCATCTAATAATTTAACATAATAACATGTACATTCCTTACTAGTAAAAGCATTTATTTGCCCACCTAAATTATCTATTGTACTAGCTATTTCTTTTGATGTTCTATTTTTAGTTCCTTTAAATAGCATGTGTTCTATAAAATGTGATACTCCACTTAATTTTTCACTTTCTATTCTAGATCCTGCATTTACCCATACTCCTAATGTTATGGATTTTAAATAAGGTATTTCTTCTCCTACTATTGTAAGTCCATTTTCTAACTTGTGTATCTTATACATACTCATCCTCCAATTTGATTTGTGCATTATAATATTTATGATAATCATTTATGTTTGTATCTTAGTTAATGTCCTTTAAATTATAATTTAGTAAAATAAATTATTCAACATCAAAATAACTTAAATAAACTTTTAAAGCTCAAATACATCACTAAGTTTTCCTGGTTTTAAATTTTTACTTTCAATTATCCCTATAATATCATCAATACCTTCAGCACTTGCATGTGTAGGATGCATAAGTATTATACTAGAATCTTTCATATCTTTTGACTTAACTCGATTTATAATAACATCTGGTTCTTGTCTATTTTTCCAATCTATTGTGTCTATATCCCATTTGTAAGGCGTGTATCCTAAATCAATAGAAGCTTTTACAGTATCTTTATTAAATGAACCTCCTGGTGCTTGAAAAAATTTAGTTTCTTTTTTTATTATATTTTCTATTATTTCTTTAGATGTTTTTATTTGTTCATAGTTCTTATCGTAGTTTAATGTAGCATAATCTAAATGTTTATATCCATGATTAGCTATTTCATGTCCTTTTTTTTGAATTTCAAGTAGAAATTCAGGGTTTTCTTCAGCCCATCTGCCTGTTACAGCGAAAGTTATCTTAGCATTTTTTTCATCTAATACTTTAAGTATCTTTTCTATATATTCACTTTCCCATCCTAGGTCTACGTTGCAACTTATTGCAACGTGACCACTATTGGATTTTGTTCCATTGTAATATGGTTCCTCTGCTTTATAAAACATATTAATTGTAGGCGTCGTCCCTTTTTTAGACATAAATATAATTCCTATAATTGCTAGTACTATAACTAGTGATATTATTAAAATTTTTTTTACCTTCTTTTTATTAAGTACCATCATTATCATAAAAAATTTCCTCCCAATATGTACAATTTACTCTCATTAAATTGTATTAGGTAGTCTAACTTTTTATGCATTTATATTATATATTGTATTTTTAAATGCTTATATAACTTAAAATGCTTTTACTATTGTAAAAAATGCTTATATATTTTTTTGCATAATAAAACACCCTCTTATATTTTACTGGAGGGTGTTTTATTTTAGAAATTATTATTTATCTTCATTCTCTTTATTTTCTTTAACTTCTTTTTTCTCTGGTTTTGGTAAAAGAGCTTTTCTAGATAAATTAACTCTTCCTTTTTCATCTATCTCAGTTACTTTTACTGTTACTTCATCTCCTATATTTAGTACATCTTCAACTTTATTAACTCTTTCATGTGCTATATGAGATATATGAAGTAATCCTTCTTTTCCTGGAAGTATTTCAACAAAAGCACCAAAGTTCATTATTCTTGTTACTTTACCTGTGTAAGTTTGTCCTACTTCAGCTTCAGCAACTATATCATGTATAAGTTGTTGTGCTTTTGCTATCATTTCAGCATCTATTCCACTTATAAATACTTCTCCTGTTTGTTCTATATCTATTTTAACACCTGTTTCATCTATAATCTTAGTTATTATTTTTCCACCAGGTCCAATTACGTCTCTTATCTTATCTGGGTTTATATTCATTGTTACTATCTTAGGTGCATACTTAGAAAGTTCTGGCTTAGGAGCATCTATTGTCTTTCTCATTTCATTTAATATGTGTATTCTACCTACTCTAGCTTGTTTTAAAGCTGTTCTTAGTACTTCTTCATCTATACCAGCTATTTTTATATCCATTTGTATAGCTGTTATACCATGTTCAGTTCCTGCAACTTTAAAGTCCATATCCCCTAAATGATCTTCCATTCCTTGTATATCTGAAAGTACTGCAACTTTATTATCATGTTTTATAAGTCCCATAGCAATACCTGCAACCATATCTTTAATTGGTACACCTGCATCTAAAAGTGATAATGTAGATCCACATACACTTCCTTGAGAAGTTGACCCATTTGAACTTAAAACTTCTGATACTACTCTTATTGCATAAGGAAACTCTTCTTTTGAAGGTATAACAGGAAGTAATGCTCTTTCAGCAAGTGCACCGTGACCTATTTCTCTTCTACCTGGACCTCTTGATGGTCTAGCTTCACCAACACTATATGCTGGGAAGTTGTAGTGATGCATATATCTTTTACTTTCTTCTTCATCAAGTCCATCAAGTATTTGAACATCACCTAAAGCTCCAAGTGTTGCTATAGACATAACTTGAGTTTGACCTCTTGTAAATAATCCAGAACCATGCGCTCTTGGTATAAACCCATTATCACACCATATTGGTCTTATTTCATCTGGCTTTCTATTGTCAGGTCTTATATTTTCATGCACTATAAGCTTTCTTACTTCTTCTTTTATTATAGCATGTAACGTTTCCTCTATATCTTGTCCGAACTCTTCTACTATATCTTCAAAATGAGCAAAAGTTTCTTCTTTTACTGCATCCATCTTTTCCATTCTTTCAAGCTTTTCTACAGTTTTAACTGCTTCTTTCATTTTATCTGTAGCAAACTCACGAACAGCTTTTTCTACTTCTTCATCTATTTTATAAAGAGTAACCTCTATTTTTTCTTTCCCAACTTCAGCTGCTATAGTTTCTACGAACTCAACAACCTTTTTAATTTCTTCATGTGCAAATAATATAGCTTCTAACATCAATTCATCTGGTATTTCTTCAGCTCCAGCTTCAACCATCATTATTGCATCTTTAGTACCTGATACTACAAGGTGAAGAGAACTTTTTTCTCTTTGTTCTGCTGTTGGATTTATAACAAATGCTCCGTCTACTAACCCTACTAATACAGAACCAGTTGGTCCGTTAAATGGTATATCAGATATAGATAAAGCTACAGATGATCCTATCATGGCCACTATATCAGGAGTACAATCTTGATCTACTGATAAAACAGTTGCAACTACTTGTACATCATTTCTAAAACCTTTAGGAAATAGTGGTCTTATAGGTCTATCTATAAGTCTTGATGTAAGTATAGCTTTTTCTGAAGGTTTACCTTCTCTTTTTAAGAAACCTCCTGGTATTTTACCTACTGAATATAATTTTTCTTCATAATCAACACTTAAAGGGAAGAAATCTATTCCATCTCTTGGTTGAGCTGATTTTGACACATTTACCATAACCATAGTTTCCCCGTACTGAAGTATAGCGCTTCCACTAGCTAGTTCGGCAATTTTTCCTATCTCAACAGAAAGTTCTCTTCCTGCAAAATCCATCTTAAAAACTTTATGTTCAAACATTAATGCTTGTACCTCCTCTTTATTAAAACCGCGTTTAGTATCCTATGTACTATCTTATCAAAAATACTATAATTTAACAACATAAAAGTAAATTACTGGCTTGTATTGATATGTTTTAGAGATACAAAACGTAACTTAGCAAATATTTTATTTAAACTTATTATTTGCTTAATATGTAAAATTTAATACATTTAATTTGAACAACTAATAGCTATTATATCTGGTCCTGTATGTGAGCATATACAAGCCCCACCTCTAGTTAAGTATATATTTTTAGCTTTTATTGCTTCTTGAACTTCTTTTTTAAGAATCTCAAACTCATTTTTATTAGCTCCACAACCTATCATTACATTTTTATCTTCAAAACTATCATATTGCTCTTTAAGCAAGTCTATTAATTTATGTATTACATTTTTTTTACCTCTTACTTTTGTAAGTAAAGATATATTCCCATCTTTTACCGAAAATACAGGTTTTAAACTTAACATATTTCCAATAGCGGCTGTCGTTACAGAAACTCTTCCACTTCTTTTTAAATATTCTAAACTATCTGGTACAAAAAATAGATTAACACTCTCTCTTAAAGCTTCTAGTCCATCTACTATAGACTTAGCATCTAACCCTTCATCTATAAGTTCACATGCTTTTATAACATACTGTCCGCTTCCTAAAGATAAGTTAAGTGTATCAAATATATGTATATCTCCATCTGTATCATTTTTCGCCATAACTGCACTTTGATATGTACCTGAAGATTTCGATGAACCACTTATACAAACTATAGAGTATTCATCTTTATATTTATCGAAAGCTTCTTTAAATTGCATATATGTAGCTTGAGATGTTTTAGGTACAGTTTTTATTTTTTTCATAGTTTCGTAAAACTCTTCCTCGGTCATATCTACACCATCTTTGTATTCTTTATCTTCTATTATTATAGTTAATGGAATTATTTCTATGTTATGTTTTTCTGCTAACTCCATAGGTATATCACATAAACTATCACACATTAATTTTATTTTCATAGTAAATCCCCTCCTAAAAGAAAAATTTCTATATAAATTATCATTATTCCTTTATATATTTTAATTTAATATTATTATAGTTGCAAATTATTTCTATTTTCAATAAAAACTGTATTTATTTAAAATATTTAAAACAAAAGAAGAAGGTATAAACCTTCTTCTTTATTAAAATAATTAAATTATTTTCTTAATCCTAACTTAGCTATTAAAGCTCTGTATCCTTCTAAGTCCTTTTCTTTTAAGTAAGCTAATAAGTTTCTTCTCTTACCTACCATCTTTAAAAGACCTCTTCTTGAGTGATGATCTTTTTTGTGAACTTTTAAGTGACCATTTAATTCATTTATTCTAGCTGTTAATAAAGCTATTTGTACTTCTGGAGAACCAGTATCTCCTTCAAATCTTCCGAATTCTTTTATTATTTCAGTTTTGTTCATTTGTGAATACCTCCATTATTTTATTAAATCCCCAATTACTAAGCATTGATTGGAGTGTTCAAATGCCGAGTAACGGTTCACGAATCTTATTTTAACACAAAATATGTCTACTTGTAAATATACTTTTTGTATACAAAGTTAACGTCTTTATGTAATTGAGCTTTTAATTCATCTAAAGAATTAAATTTTCTTTCATCTCTTATTCTTTCTAAAAACTCAATTTTAATTATTTGACCATATATGTCTTTATTAAAGTTAAGTATATTAGTTTCTATAGATAAACTTTGTCCATTTACAGTTGGATTATAACCTATGTTAGTGGCTCCATAGTAAGTCTTATCTTTTAAGTATACTTTAACTGCATATATACCACATTTAGGTATAATTAAATTATTATCTATATTTAAATTAGCAGTTGGAAAACCTATAGTTCTGCCTAGTTTCTTAGCATGAATTACTTCACCTTCTAGACAATAATTTCTACCTAGAAATTCTTTTATATTATGAACTTTCCCTTGACTAATAAGTTGTCTTATATAGCTACTACTAACTCTTATATTATTTATTTTTATAGGGTTTATAACTTCAACTTCCATATTATATAATTTTCCAAGTGACTTTAATTTATCTACAGTACCTTCTTTATTTCTAGCAAAAGTAAAGTCATGTCCTACTATAACTTTTTTACACTTTAATTTATCTATTAAAATTTCTTTAACAAAGTTCATGGCAGATATTTTAGTCATATATTCATTAAATGGAACCATTAAAATCATATCTACACCTAATGATTTTAATATATTTATTTTTTCGTCATTCGTAATTATACTTTTTATAGAATTTTCCCTAAAATATCTCATAGGATGATTTTCAAAAGTAAATACTATGCTTTTGAATTTTTTGTGTTTAGCTTCTTTAACAGCTTTTTTTATTAATTTTATATGCCCTTTATGAATACCATCAAAATTTCCAATTGTTATAATACTATTTTCAATATTTACTACTTTATCTAATGATTTTATAATAGTCATAATAAATTCTCCACTACTTATATTCTATATAAATAGTTTATCACTTTTTAAGCATAATGTCCCATCAACTTTTAGGAATTTCCCAACTCCTAAAAACTTATTTTCACTGTATACTCTTACAAGTTCATCTCTTTCATTAAAAGTTCCTTTTACAAATCCTTTTTTATACACTATAGCTCCATTAACATACGATTTAACAGCTAATGGATTTATATGTATATCATTAAAGTTTGATAATACATAATCTATATCATATAGATGTTTATCTAATTTATCTTCTTTATATAATTTTTCTAATTCTTCTAATGTTATTGCATTTTCTAAATTAAATTTCCCTGATGATGTTCTTAGTAAAAAAGACATATGTCCTCCACAACCTAATTTTTCACCTATGTCGTAACATATACTTCTTACATAAGTTCCCTTAGAACATTTAACATAAAACATTATCTTATTATCCTTAAATGAAAGTATATTTAATTCTTTTATATTAACATCTCTATACTTAAGTGTTATTTCATCAGTTCTTCCAGCTCTAACTAAATCACACATTCTTTTACCATTGATTTTAAGAGCAGAGTACATTGGTGGAAGTTGTTTTATTTCACCTCTTTGAGTATCAAATGCTTTTTCAAGATCATCCATACTTATATTACCAACTTCAAACCTTTCTATTATTTCTCCTGATGAATCATAAGTATCTGTGTTTATACCTAAAGTCAGTTCACAAATATACGATTTATCCTTATTAAGTATAAGTTCACTTACTTTTGTAGCTTTTCCTATACATATAGGTAGTACCCCTGATGCATCTGGATCAAGGGTACCTGTGTGACCAACTTTTTTTATGTTTAAAATTTTTCTAACTTTTCCTACAACGTCATGAGATGTCATACCTGTAGGCTTTAATATATTTACTATTTTATTCATACTAATCATCCTTAAATATGTTTTAAAACTTCGTCAATCACCATTTTTTTAACGTTTTCTATAGTATCTTTTATAGTACATCCAGAAGCTCTAACATGACCTCCGCCTCCAAAATGTTGTGCAATAGTACTAACATTTACATAGTTTTTAGATCTAAAACTTACCTTGACCTCATTAAGTCCTTTTTCTTTAAATAAAATACCAACTTCAACTCCATCTATGTCTCTAGTATATGATGTAACTCCGTCTGCATCATTAAAAGAAATTTGATTTCTTTCTAGCATATCCATTGTTAACATCATACTAGCAACTTTTCCCTCTACAATATCTAAAGTATCGAGAGCTTCACCTAGTAACTTATAATAATTGTATGGATTGCTTTGGAATATTTTTTGAATTATAACATCTTTTTTAGCTCCTGTACAAACTAAATCATACGCCATTAAGTAACTGCTCGGATTAGTGTTTGAATAAGAGAAATTTCCAGTATCTGTTAAAAGACCTGTGTATAGACAAGTTGCTATAGTTTCATCTATTATATTTTCACCTACAACTTTCGAAAACTCTTTTAGTAAGTTGTACACTAATTCACAAGTAGATGATTCATTTGGATTTATATAATTTAAATCTCCAAAATTATTATTACTTGCATGGTGATCTATACAAATTAATTTATTAACAGACTCTTTTATATGTTCACTAACACATATTCTATTTGCATCTCCACAATCAAGAGATATTAAAATATAATCACTTATATTAACATCTATTTCTTCAGATTTTAATATTTTTATATCTTTAACTAAAAATTTTAAATTAACAGGTATAGTATCATCTAATACATATAATACATTCTTACCTAATTTTTTAAGCGTGTAATACATAGATAATGTAGAGCCTATATTATCTCCATCCGGACTATAATGAGAGGTAACAATAAAATTGTTACCTTCCCTTATAGCTTTTATAATATTTTTAATATTATTTAGCATAGATCACTCTCCTTGAGTTTCTTCATCAGAATCTTTTTTATTATTTTGATTCTCTTGATTCACTTTTTTAATTAGATTTTCCATATACATTCCTTTTTCTATAGAATCATCTAATTTAAATATAATTTCCGGAGTATGTCTAAGCTTTACATTTCTTCCTACTTCTTTTCTTATATATCCACAAGCACTCTTAAGTCCTGCCATGCTTGATTCTTTATTTCCACCTAGTATACTTACATATACATAAGCATAACTTAAATCATTAGTTACTTCAACATCAGTAACACTAACCATAGAATTTATTCTATAGTCTTTTATTCCACTTATAAGCATTGTACTTACAACTTTTCTTATTTCTTCGCCTATTCTTTGTGTTCTATTGTATGATGCCATAATATCGACCTCTTTTTACTATTTTAATTTTCTTTCAACTTCTTTAGTTATATAAGCTTCTATTATATCGCCTTCTTTTAAATCGTTGAAATTAGTGATTGTTATACCACATTCATATCCATGGTTAACTTCTTTAGCGTCATCTTTAAATCTCTTTAATGCTGCTATTTCACCTTCATGGATTATAAATCCATCTCTTACAACTCTTACTTTACCATTTCTAAATATTTTACCACTTAAAACATAACATCCAGCTACAGTACCAACTCCAGATATTTTAAATGTTTCTCTTACTTCTGCCTTACCTGTATCTTCATCTATATATTCTGGGTCTAACATACCTGTCATAGCAGCTTGTACATCTTCTATAGCTTTATATATTATTGTGTAAGTTCTTATATCAACTTCTTCTTTTTTAGCCATTACTTCAGCAGTAGCAACTGGTCTTACGTTAAATCCTATTATTATCGCATTAGATGCTCTTGCTAGCATAACATCAGATTCAGTTACAGCTCCAACACCACCATGTATAACTCTTACAGCAACTTCTTCATTAGATAATTTTTCTAAAGATTGTTTAACAGCTTGAACAGAACCTTGAACATCAGCTTTAACAACTAAGTTAAGTTCTTTAACATCTGCATCTGCCATTTGGTTGAAGAATTCATCAAGACTTACTCTTTGGTTAGATTTTAACATTTCTTCTCTAGCTATATGTTGTCTCTTCTCTGCTACACTTCTAGCTATTTTATCAGTAGCTACTGCTACGAATTGATCTCCACCTTGTGGAACTTCTGATAATCCTAATATCTCAACAGCAGTAGATGGTCCAGCAGTCTTAACTCTTCTACCCTTGTCATTTATCATAGCTCTTACTTTACCACAAGCAGTACCTGCAACTACAGGATCTCCTACTTTTAAAGTACCTCCTTGAACAAGAACAGTTGCAACTGGTCCTCTACCTTTATCAAGTTGAGCTTCTATTACAGTACCTATAGCTCTTTTATTTGGGTTAGCTTTTAATTCTTCTACTTCTGCAACTAATAGAATCATTTCAAGTAATGCATCTATATTAGTTTTTTGTCTAGCTGATACTGGAACTGATATTACATCTCCACCCCAATCTTCAACTAATAATCCTTGGTCTGCTAATTCTTGTTTAACTCTATCAACATTAGCAGCTGGCTTATCTATTTTATTTATCGCAACTATTATTGGAACTTCTGCAGCTTTAGCATGGTTTATAGCTTCTATAGTTTGTGGCATTATACCATCATCTGCTGCAACAACTAATATAGCCATATCAGTTACTTGTGCTCCTCTAGCTCTCATAGATGTGAAAGCTTCATGTCCTGGAGTATCTAAAAATACTATTTTTTCTCCATTTATAGTAACTTCTGATGCTCCTATATGTTGAGTTATTCCTCCAGCTTCATTTGTAGTTACACTTGTTGATCTTATAGCATCTAGTAATGACGTTTTACCATGGTCAACGTGTCCCATTACAGTAACTACAGGAGGTCTTTTTACTAAATCTTCTTCTTTATCTTCTTCTATATCAATTAATTCATCTATTTCAGCTTCTTCTTGCTCTGTCATATCTTTTTCAACAAGCTCAAATCCATAATCCTTAGCTACTAATGAAGCTATTTCAAGGTTTAACTCTTGATTTATTGTTGCCATAGTTCCCATTTTCATAAGCTTCATTATTATTTCTGTAGCTGGTTTTTCTAAACTATTAGCTAATTCTTGAACAGTTAATTTTCCTTCAACTGATACAGTTGGAAGTCCACTACCTGATATAGATTCATCACCTAATAATTCCATTGCCATTTCTGCATCATCTTGACTTAATTCATCATTTTTGTTTTTTACGTTTATATCTAGTTCTCCTAGCTTAGCTATAAGTTCTTCGCTAGTCATTCCTAAATTTTCTGCTAATTGGTATACTCTTGTTGACACAAGACCACCCCCTATTATATTTTTGTATTTTCAATAAGTTCTAAAACCTTATCTGCAAAGCTCACGTCTTTTATTCCCATAACTGCTCTAGGCGCTTTTCCTATAGCTAACCCTAATTGTAGTTTTGTTGAATATGTAACGCATGCTATATTTCTAAAAGATGTTTTATCTTTAAATAGCTTTTTCGTATTATTTGAAGCATCTTCTGCCACTATTACTAATTTTACCCTATTTTTTTTTATATCAAGCATAGTAGAGTCATCACCTGATACTAGCTTTCCTGCACGTTGTGCTAAGCCTAAGAATGAGTAAATTTTGGCTTCATTGGATTTATTCATTGTCACCTATCTCCTTCATCAGGCTTTCATATACTTCATCAGGAACTTCAATTTTAAAAGCTCTACTTAAAGCTTTGCTTTTAATTGCTTTTTTTAGACATTCGCTACAGTTACAAATATATGCACCTCTACCATTTGCTTTACCTGTTTTATCTAAAAATATTTGTCCTTCTTTATTTTTGACAATTCTTATTAACTCTTTTTTATTGTCTCTATCTTGACAAGCTATACACTTTCTTTGAGGAACTTTCTTCACCTTTTGCAAATGTATCACTCCTTATAATTAAGCATCTAATTCTTCTTTATTATCTGCTTCTTTAGCTGCTTGACTTTCGCTTTTTATATCTATCTTCCAATTAGTAAGCTTAGCTGCAAGTCTTGCATTTTGCCCTTCTTTACCTATTGCAAGTGATAATTGATAGTCAGGAACTACAACTAAAGCACTCTTTTCTTCTTCATTTACATCTACAGATACAACTTTTGATGGACTAAGTGCTGCAGATATAAATTCTACTGGATTTTCACTATATTTAATTATATCTATTTTTTCATCGCCTAATTCATCAACAATATTTTTAACTCTTGATCCTTTAGGTCCAACACATGCTCCTATTGGATCTATGTTTTCATCTACAGAGTAAACTGCCATCTTAGTTCTTGATCCAGCTTCTCTAGCGATGCTCTTAACTTGAACAGTACCTTCAAATATTTCAGGGACTTCCATTTCAAATAATCTCTTAACTAAACCTGGATGGCTTCTTGAAACAGTTATTTGAGGCCCTTTGTTAGTTTTCTTCACTTCTAATATATATACTTTTATTTTTTGTCCTGCTTGATAGTATTCACCTGGTATTTGCTCTGCTTGAGTCATTATAGCTTCTATTCTTCCAAGGTTTACATGAACTATATTTTTATTTACTCTAGCAACTTCTCCTGTTACTATTTCATCTTGCTTATCTATAAATTCATTATATACTATATCTCTTTCAGCTTCTCTTATTCTTTGAACAACTACTTGCTTAGCTGTTTGAGCTGCTATTCTTCCAAATTCTGTAGTAGTTATTTCACTTTCTATTATATCACCGATTTCATAGTTAGGACTTATTTGTCTTGCCTCATCTATTTCTATCTCTAAGAATGTATCATATATATCTTCTGAATCAACAACAACTCTTTGAGAGTAAACTTTTACATCTCCTTTTTCTCTATCAAAGTATACTCTAACATTTTGAGCAGATCCAAAATTTTTCTTATAAGCAGTTAAAAGTGCTTGTTCTATAGTATCTATAAGTATATCTTTATCAATTCCTCTATCTTTTTCTAATTCATCTAATGCTTCTATAAACTCGTGGTTCATTTTTTTGTCCTCCTATATTAAGTTTTAATTAGAATTTTATAGCAAGTCTTATAAGTGCTATATCTTTTTTATCAAATTCCATTTCTTCATTATCAACTATAAGTTTAACTATTTTATTGTCCACTAACTCAACTAATTGAGCTTCAAAATGTTTTAATCCATTTATAGGTTTATATAATTTAACTTCTACGTCTCTTCCTGCATATCTTATAAAATCTTTTTCTTTTTTAAGTGGTCTATCAAGACCTGGTGAAGATACTTCTAAGAAATAGTTTTCTTTTATTGGGTCTTTTTCATCTAATATTGGATTTATAGCTCTTGTTATAACTTCACAGTCATTTAGAGATACTCCTCCATCTTTATCTATAAATATTCTTAAATAATATTCTCCAGCTTCTTTAACATATTCAACATCAACTATCTCTATGTTGTGTTCATTAGTTATTGGAAGTACTAACTCTTCTATTAATGATTCTGTACTCTTTTTCATTTTGCTTCCCTCCTATTCAGTTGTTATTTTATAGCATTGTAAATGCTATAATAAAAGAGTGAGAACTTTTCGTCTCACTCTTAGTTTTTGCATTATATACTATTTTATATACTATGATACCATAGATTGTTTTTATTTGCAAATTTTCTAGTATTATTCAATAGTGAAACTCCAGTTTCCTTTTATATTATATCTATTTCCTTCAAATTTTATATATAATTTAGCACTTTGTATTTTTATTTTCTTTCATAGTGCTATAAACACATTTTTCATTCTATTTTTCAACAACTTTATCTTCTATAAACTTATATATTCTATTAAAGTACTCCTTGCCTAAAATGTCATATCCATTAACATGTTGGACTTTATCTATAAGCCAAAGTTCTTTTTTATTATGAGGTATATTATCATATATTATCTGACTACCCTTTGGAGAACATACTTTATCTTCTTTTCCATGTATTAAAAACATAGGCGTAGTTATATGCTGTACTGATTTATATGGTTTTACATCTTCATAATCAAATCCCGATTTAATTTTAGTATATATATTTCCCATAGTTCTTGCATATCCTACAGGTAAAAGTGGTATATTTTTCGCTTCAATACCTAACCTTATAGCATCAGACATTTCATGATATGGTGAATCAGCTATATAAAAATCTACATACTTATTTTTTTCATTTATTTCAGAATGCATTACTACAGTTGCAGCCCCCATTGAATGTCCATGAGCTCCTAATAATCCATTAGGGTATTTTTTATGAATAAATTTCGCAACATTTTCTAAATCATATTTTTCTCTTAAACCAAAAGTATAATCACTTCCTCCAGTTTTACCTGTATGTCTTTGATTATACAACATAACATTATATCCATAGTCTAAGTATTCATATGCCTTTTTTAAATATTCATAGTAATTACTTTCAATTCCATGAACTAGTATTATTGTATTGTTAGTATTTTTATTAGATTTTATAAATTTACCTTCTATTTTATATCCATTTTCTGGCGAGTTTATAAATACATCTTCATACTTATAATTTTTAAGTTTTTCTAGTGGTCTTCCTTCTCTATGAGAAAATACTTCTACTATATCTTCATCTTTTATTTTTTGAACAGAACCAACTGAACCGTCATATACTAAAAAACCAACTACGTAAGATATTATTAAAAATAATAATATAAAAACTGATGAAATTATTATAATTGCTTTTTTCTTCATTTAATTCCTCCTGATATTATTATCTAGTACTAATACTTAGTATATATTAACTATTAATTTTTTTCTACTTATTTTTTATAAAAATAATATATTTGTTAAAAATAAAAAAAGATTAGCTTTTAGCTAATCTTTTTTTATTTCTAATAAACTACAATCTTGAGATGTATATATTCCACTTCTACCAGCAAATACATAACTTATTACACAAGCAATAAACAAGTATACTATGCTATCAGACCCAAATAATTCTATACCCATTACAAAAGATGCTATTGGAGTTTTAGTAGCTCCTGCAAATACAGCTATCATACCAAGCCCTGCTAAAAAAGCTATCGGCAAGCCCATTATTCCTGCTAATAAATTTCCTAGTGTTGCTCCTATTACAAATAACGGAGTAACCTCACCACCTTGAAATCCTACCGCTAATGTTAATGAGGTTAATAGTAGTTTTATTATAAATGCATTCTTGGCTACAGGTGCATTAAATGCATCACTTAATAAATCTAAACTTAGCCCAAGATATATTCTAGTTCCAAGTATTAAGACTATAATAATAATTATTATACCTCCTATAAAACTCTTTAAAGGTGTATTAGGTATTTTTTCTGCAAAGAATTTTTTAAAACTATGTGTAAGTTCAGCAAAAAGTTTACTTACAAGTCCAAATATAACGGCACATATTATAACTTTAAAAAATACATCAACACCATCTATCGAAGTTCCTATATTATAATGACTATGTTGTACTTTAAATAATTTTGCTACAAAATTTCCTATGTAACTCGCTATTAAGCAAGGTATTATAGCTTCATATCTCATCTTTCCCACAGTACTTACTTCAAGTCCAAATATAGTTCCTGCAATTGGGGTCCCAAACACTACCCCGAAACCACTACTCACTCCACTTATTATAAGTATTGTGTAATCTATCCCTTTTAATTTTAAAATTTTACCTATCTTAGAAGATACACTTGCTCCTATTTGAACACCTGTACCCTCTCTACCTGCTGAACCACCGAATAAATGAGTTATAAATGTACCAAAAAATACTAATGGAGCCATTCTAAACGGAATGTTTCCTTCTCCTTGATTAATTCTCTCAATTATTAAGTTATTTCCTTTAGATGAGTCTCTTCCATATCTAGAATATAAATAACTTACAAATGCTCCACCTAATGGCAATAAGTATAATAACCATGGATTTGCTTGTCTTGTAGTGGTTGCCCATTGTAGACTCTTTAAAAAGAATGATATTATTATTCCTACTGCAATTCCAGATATAGAAGCTAATAAAAACCACCTTAAAAATAATATAGATATTAATTCACTTTCTTTAACATGTGACCTAAACTTATTCAATTTCATCACCTCATTCATGTTCTTTGTTATGTTTATTTTTCACTCATAAGATATTACTCCTCTTATTTTTAAAGTTCAAGTTTTTTATGTCAAAGTAAACACTAAGTTTATGTTATTTATTTATATAATTTAAAATAAAAAAAGTAGACTACCAAATAGTCTACTTTTTATTGGAGCTAGTGATAGGAATCGAACCTACAACCTGCTGATTACAAGTCAGCTGCTCTACCGTTGAGCCACACTAGCATATGGCGGGAATAACAGGGCTCGAACCTGTGACCCATTGATTAACAGTCAATTGCTCTACCAACTGAGCTATATTCCCGAATTTAAATATTTGGAGGCGACACCCAGATTCGAACTGGGGATCAAGGAGTTGCAGTCCACTGCCTTACCACTTGGCTATGTCGCCTTAACCTTACTCTATAAGTATATAATTTTTTTATTAATTTGTTAAGTATTTTTTCAAATTTTTTCTAACTTTTGATCGACATTTTTCTCATCTATCTTGATTAAATTATTAATACCTTTATTAATTAAATAAATTCCTAGAACTAAATATGCTAAACTCCAAAATAAATTTATTGGCATTGGTATTATAACAAGTAAATTATTTATTAAATGAAGCAATATGCAAATTTTTATAGATTTTGTGTAATAGTATATAAATCCTAATAAAATAGCTCCTCCAAATGCGGTAATGCCTTGAATTAAATTAAAATGAACAATTGCAAATACTATAGATGAGTACAATATAGCTTTTAATGGTTTATTGTAATATTTTTTTAGAAGACTTTTTAATAAAATACCTCTAAATACTAGTTCTTCTAATATAGGTCCTACTATAACTATTTGAATACATATAATTATAATTCCAATTAAGCCTCCACTATTTATATATTTACTCACAAAAGAACTTTCAAAGTTATTTAAGTTATTTATATTATAGTATTTACTCAGAATAAATATTAATACACATTTAACTAATATATATCCTAAAATCATACAAAAAGAATAAAAAAAATAATACACCTTAGAATGTTTTCTCATACTTTCTAAACCATCCCATAAATTTATTTTATTTGAAGTAAAATTACAAAGTAATATTAAAGTTATATCAATTAATAATAAAATTATGGAAATTAATTTAAATGGCAAATTCTTTTGTATATGTATAAATACTATTGAATTTATAATCATAATAGCAACAATAATAATTGATGCTACTATACCTTTATTAAATTTTAATTTTAGATTTTTAATTAGAACCTCCCCCTATGTTGTTATACTAAGTTTATAGCTTTTGATTAAAAGCTATAAACTTAGTAATTTAGATTTTTTATTAACTAAAATAAAGATAATTGATTTTCATCACTCATATTTTCAAGTGATCCATGATTGGTAAGTGTTTCTATTACAGTTTTAGATATCTTAGTCCTTTTTCTTAAATCTTCTTTAGAAATAAACTCTCCATTATCTCTTTCTTTTTGTATATTTATAGCTGCGTTCTCTCCAACTCCTTGTAGTGCTATCATAGGAGGAAGCAATGTCTTTTCACCTACAACTTGGAATTTTTTTGCATCTGATTTATATATATCAACAGGAATTATTTTTATATCTCTTGCATACATCTCAAGTGCAACTTCTAAAACTGTTAGCATATTTTTTTCTTTTGTTGTTGCATCATTTCCAAGTTCTTCAATTTCTTTAATTTTTGCTTTTATTGCAGGTAATCCCTTTACAATTAAATCTGCATCAAAATCTTCAGCTTTAGTCGTAAAGTAAGTTGCATAAAAAGCTTCTGGGTAATGTACTTTGCAATATGCAAGTCTAAAAGACATCATAACATATGCAACCGCATGTGCTTTAGGGAACATGTACTTTATTTGTTGACAAGACCATATATACCATTTAGGAACATCATTTTTTTCCATTTCTTCTATATGTTCTGGTTTTAATCCTCTTCCTTTTCTAACACTTTCCATTATAGTAAAGGCCATTTTAGGCGGTAGACCTTTAAATATAAGGTAGTTCATTATATCATCACGAGTTGATATAACATCTTTAAGTCCAACTATTTCTTTTTGTACAAGTTCTTGTGCATTGTTTAACCAAACATCAGTACCATGAGAAAGTCCAGATATACGAACAAGTTCTGCAAATGTTGTAGGTTTTGTATCAAGTAACATCTGTCTAACAAACTTTGTACCAAACTCAGGTATTGCAAGTGATCCTATAGGACAGTTTATCTCTTCAGGCGTAACCCCTAGTGCATCTGTTGATGTAAATAGAGACATTGTCTCTTTATCATCTAAAGGTATAGTTGTTGCATCTATTCCAGTTATATCTTCAAGCATTCTTATGATGGTCGGCACATCGTGCCCTAGTATATCAAGCTTTAGTATTCTACCACTTATAGAGTGATAGTCAAAGTGAGTTGTTATAACTCCACAAGAAGTATCATTAGCAGGATATTGTATAGGTGTAAAATCATAAATATCTTTATAATGTGGTACAACCATAACTCCTCCTGGATGTTGTCCTGATGTTCTTTTTACTCCAGTACATCCATTAGCAAGTCTTAATGCTTCTGATGATGTTGTGTTTATATTATTTTCTTCTATATACTTTTTAGCATACCCAAAGGCTGTTTTTTCTGCAACTGTGCCTATTGTACCCGCTCTATAAACATATCCTTCTCCAAATAGTTCTTCTGTATATTTATGAATCACCGGTTGATATTCTCCCGAGAAGTTAAGGTCTATATCTGGCTCTTTATCTCCTTCAAATCCTAAGAAAACCTCAAATGGTATATCATGTCCATCTTTTTTTAATGGCCTTCCACATTTTGGACAATCTTTATCTGGTAAGTCAGCACCTGATCCCCATTCACCTATTTCATAAAAATAAGAATATTTACATTCTTCATTTTCACATATATAATGTGCAGGCAGAGGGTTAACTTCTGTTATATCACTCATAGTAGCTGCAAAAGAAGAACCTACGGACCCTCTAGATCCAACTAGATATCCGTCTCTTAAAGACTTTGTAACTAACTTTTGAGATATTATATACATAACTGCATATCCATTACCTATTATAGAATTAAGCTCTCTATCAAGTCTTGCTTTAACAACTTCCGGCATTGGATCACCGTATATTCTTTTAGCCTTTGCATAACACATTTCTCTAAGTTCAATATCCGATCCTTCAATTACTGGTGGATATGTGTCATCAGGTATAGGTTTTATAACCTCAACCATATCAGCTATCTTATTTGGGTTAGCTATTACAACTTCATAAGCCTCAACAGGATCTAAGTAATTAAATTCATCTAGCATTTCATTTGTAGTTCTAAAATGAAGATAAGTTTCTTCTTCGTCAACCTTAAATCCTTGAGAATTTTTAAGTACCTTTCTAAGTACTGCTTCATGTTTATCTAAAAAGTGAACATCTCCTGTAGCTACTGGTATTTTACCAAACTTCTTTGCTACTTCTATTAATCTTCTATTTAAATCTCTTAATTCTTCTTCATCTTTAACTTCGCCTTTTTCAATCATAAATCTATTGTTATCTATAGGCATAACTTCTATATAATCATATAAATCTATTACTTTTTCCATTTCTTCATCAGGTAAATTCTTCTTTACTGCATTGAAAACTTGCCCTGCTTCACAAGCTGATCCAATTATTAATCCTTCTCTATGCTTTTCTAATACACTTCTTAATATCCTTGGAGCTCTATAAAAATGATTTACATGAGCATCTGAAACAATTTTATAAAGATTTTTAAGGCCTGTATAATCTTTTGCAAGTAATGTTATATGATTTGTTGCTATCTTGGTATAATCTAATTCACCTAACTTTTCATTTACATCACTTAATTTTTCTACTTCTTGTTTTTGAAGCATTTCTAAAAATTTTATAAATATATGAGCTGTAGCTTCAGCATCATCTACTGCCCTATGGTGATTTAAAAGTGGTATTCCTAGATCTTTTGCTATTACATTTAATCTATGTCTTTTTAAATGTGGTAAAAGTACTCTAGCTAGTGTTAATGTATCTATACTTTTATTTTTAAATTCTAATCCTTGTTCTCTACTTTTTTGAGATATAAACCCCATATCAAAATCCGCATTATGAGCAACTAAAACACTATCACCTACAAATTCTAAAAACTTAGGTAGTATTTCCTCTATAGTAGGTTTGTCAGCTACCATATCATTAGTTATCCCTGTTAATTCTTGAATTTTATATGATATATCAGCTTCAGGATTTATTAACTCACTAAACCTATCAACTACTTTGAAGTTTTCTATTTTTACTGCACCTATTTCTGTTATCCTATCATTTGTATTTGAAAATCCTGTTGTTTCAATATCAAATACTATAAAACTTTGAGATAAATCATTATCATTAGGGTCTTTTATTATCGGTAATTCATCTTCTACCAAATAACCTTCTACTCCATATATAACCTTGATACCATGTTTTTTAGCTGCATCCATAGCTTCTGGAAATGCTTGAACTACACCATGATCAGTTATTGCTATTGCAGGATGTCCCCATTTAGCTGCTCTTTCAACTAATTTTTTTGTTGAGCATACAGCATCCATTGAAGACATTTGTGTATGAGCATGAAGTTCCACTCTCTTTACATCTGAAGTATCTATTCGTTCTTCTTTTACTTCTTTTTTTATACCACTTATTGTCATTGTAATTTCTCTTTGGTAATTATCGTAAAGTGCATCTCCTTTTATTTTTAAATAAGCTCCTTTAGTTACAGAATCTATAACCTTATCTTTATTCATATCATTTAAAAATAATTTACAACTAATTGAACTTGTATAATCTGTAACTGCCGCAATTAAAAGGACTTTTCCATTTCTTAATTCTTTTAACTCAATATCAAATACTTCTCCTACTATACACACAGTTCCAGAATTTTGATTTAATCTATTTATTTTTTCAACTGGAGCATTTACATTATCTCCATAAATATATTCATCTTTAATTGCAATTTCTATTGCTTGATTGCCTTCAACTTCCTTTTCTTCATCTTCTACATTTATAGATTCAGCTATTCTTTCTTTTACCATTTCTTCAATTAAATTATCATTTTTCTTAATAAGTTTTTCTACATTAGGTCCTTTATTTACTGACTTTTCAAATATAATTTCAATATCTAATCCAGCTTCTTCACTCAATACATTTTTTAATACTTGTACAGCATTTTGTTTTATTAATCTTTTGTAAAAAAGCTCTGATGGTAATTTTATTTTTAAAGTTTCATCTATACACATATACTCAACATTTTTTACCCATCCATTTAATGATGGACATAATTTTGTTAAAATATATATGATATTTACCCAGTATTTTTTTATAATGTCTTTTGTTTTTTGCTTTTCTAATTTTATATACCTTATCTTAATTTTGACATCATTAAAATAATCTAGTTTTTCTTTTAACTCTTGTCTTAAGATTTCTATATAATCGTAACTTATTATATTTTTAGAACTTAAATATATATATATTAATTTTTCTTCTTTAAAATATGTTACTTTATTTATGTTTACATCTACTAATTGTTTATTTAAAATATTATTGTTTATGCATAATTTTTCTAAATAATCTTTAACACTTTCCATAAGAAGTTCCCTCCTCTCTATCAAATCATTATATCATATATATAAAACTTTTTTTATTAGGATTAGCTACAAACTATACAATCTTTAATAATATATTATATATTATACGTCATAGTTTAGGTGGTGATTTTTATAGTTAATTTTGATAATAACTTGATAAATAAAATTTTAGTTATCTATGAAGATTTGGGAGAGAAGAAATTTATAAAAAAAATAGTTAAGGATATAAATATCGATAAAAAGTTATATTTATTTTATTTTAAAAGAAAATTTGTACCTATATGTACTCTTCCAAAATTCAGAATTATCTTGGTATCTAAACAAGGATTCATATCTTTTTGTTATAATTTTTTTTCTTTTCTACACTCAAAAAACTTATTTTTAAATGTATCTTATAAAAATATAATGTCTATTGCTAAATTTGTTATATATCATGAAGTAGGTCATATACTCGATAAAAGTATAAATGACAATAAAGCTGAATATAATCAAACACTTAAAGTTTTTATTAATAAACTTATTGAATACGATATAGATATAGACGTAGAAAACCTCCATAAGAAAAATCTACCATCGGATGTAGAAGAGTGTGTTTTAAAACTTAAAAAAAATTTGATAAATAGAGAATCTACAGCTTGGAAAATAGCTTATGATTTGATTGAGTTTCAAGATAAAAATGAAGAACTTATATTCACCAATATGAGAGAGTATGCACTTGCAACTTATAATTTTGGAAATATCCAAAATATTATTAATGAAAACAATGTAGATGTTTTCCTTAAATATAAAAAAGTAATATAAAAAATAATGAGGATATTAAATCCTCATTATTTTTTATATTATCTATGTACAGGTATTTCAAATATTAAATTACTATTAGTATCATACATACCTATAAACTTATACATTATTCCTGATATAGCATTAGCCCAGTTTACGTCAGTTGCATATTGATGGTGTAAATGATCATAACTCCATCTCATTTTATATAGTGTATTTTGACCGTAGCTACCATGATGTATATAATTCGAAGAAATCCATTTGGCAGATCCTTCTATAGTTTTTTCTACACTAGTCCAACCATTTTTATATGCAGCTTCTGCTCCTGATAAGTTTGCAGTTCCATCAAATGCTCCTATCCCAAAAAAGTTATATACTTTAACTGGCTGTGGTAGAGGTTTTCCTTTGTATGAAGTTAGAACTTGTCCTTGAGCAAGTGTAGATCTTCCATATCCAGTCTCTAACATAGAATGTCCTACTAAATATGATAAATCTATATTGTACTTACGAGCTGCATTTATAAATGCTTGTCCTTGATTATAAAATACATTAGTTCCACTTGATGCAGGTTTTAGACTATTTAAATATCCATTTAACTCTCCGGCAGTTATTCCTCCTTTATAACTATCTAATCTTAGGAATTGTAACATTCCTTTTTTCCCATCTTTAAAATTCTTAGGATTTAGATAATGTTCTATGTCAGATCTACTTGCATTAATAAATCCGCCTGAAGATGAAGCTATCATATTTACTTTTGATAACTGTTTATTAATATGGTCTTGTAATGAATGATTTTCATTTTTATAATTAACAGTTGCTCCATTTACTACTTCTGAACTATCTCCTCCGGAATCAACATCTCCATTATAATCTTTTAAGTATGTACTTGATACGTATGCTTCTTTTCCATTGTATTTTATCTTTGACCATCCATTACTTTCTGATATTACTTCTACTTTTTCATTATGTTTAAGCATTCCTATTAATCCGTGACTTGTTGATGGTCCACTTCTTACATTTAACGATGTTGCTGTTACTACTTTTATTTTCGTAGGTCCTTCATTTGGTTTTTCACTTTGATTTGGATTAGTATTTGTGTTACTATCTCCAGCATCTTTTAAGTAATCACTTGATACGTATGCTTCTTTTCCTTTGTATTCTATCTTTGACCATCCATTACTTTCTGATATCACTTCTACTCTTTCATTATGTTTTAACGTTCCTATTAATCTATAACTTGTTGATGGTCCACTTCTTACGTTTAATGATGTTGCTGTTACTACTTTTGTTTTCACAGTTCCTTCATTTGGTTTTTCACCTGGATTTTGATTAGT